>CANSRB010000071.1 GCA_947649285.1 uncultured Clostridia bacterium | reverse complement strand
ACCCAGGCAATCGCACGACGATACTCCTCCTCGTCATAGATCCCCAGAGTGATCCGACGGAGGATTTCGGTCATATCTACCCATTCCGGACGGATGCCGAAATATTTCTGGAACACCGAAGCATCACAGTAGCTGCCGGCGATCCCCATTGCTACGCCGCCAATATTCACATAAGATTTATTTTTCATCCAGCCCACAGCGACTGAACACCGGGCAAAACGCAGGATCTTTTCCGCCACATCCGCCGGAATTTCGGTATTATCTGCATCCTGTACATCATGCCCATAGATAGAAAAGGCAGGAAGGCCGCGCTGTGCATGCGCCGCTAACACTGCCGCCAGATAGACTGCACCCGGACGCTCCGTGCCATTGAAGCCCCAAACCGCTTTGATGGTGTTCGGATCCATATCAAAGGTTTCTGTTCCGTAGCACCAGCAGGGAGTTACAGTCAGGGTAGCCATGACGTTCTGGGTACTGAACTGCTCGGTGCAGGCGGCTGCTTCAGCTCCACCGCCGATCGTCGTATCAGAAAGGACGCACTGCACCGGCGTGCCGTCCGGATACCGCAGGCTGCTACTGATCAGTGCCGCCGCTTTTTCTGCCATTGTCCGGGTTTGTTTTTCCAGTGATTCCCGCACCCCGCCCCAACGACCGTCAATCGTGGGACGAATGCCAATTTTCGGATAAATCATGCTTTTTCTCCCTTTCTGTCCAATTGAATTTGAGTATAACGCGAATAAGCCTGATCCCATTCAGGCAAATCCTTGGATTCAAAACGCCGGAGCAACTCTGTCTGTGCCAACAGCTCGCGGCCCGATGCAAGATCCGGAAGCTCCCCCAGCGCATAAAGCTGGATCAGAATATTTCCCAATGCGGTAGCTTCCACCGGGCCGGCTTCTACCGGAATGCCACAGGCGTCTGCCGCCATCTGGCAAAGCAGTCCGTCTTTCGCCCCTCCGCCCAAAATATGAAGAACGGAAAAACGCCGCCCTACCGACTGCCCCAGCTGCTGGAGTGCAAAACGGTATTTCATCGCCAGGCTTTCGTAGATGCACCGCACTATACTGCCGACCGTTTCCGGTACAAACTGTCCCGTCCTCCGGCAAAATTCCTGAATCCGCCCGGGGATGTCCCCAGGCGGCGCAAATTCAGGCGCATCCGGGTCGATGAAGCAGCGGAAAGGCTCAGCCTTCAGCGCCAGGCGTTCCAATTCCGCATAAGAGTATTCCTGGCCCTGACGCCGCCATTCCCGGCGGCTTTCCTGAATCAGCCAAAGGCCAACGATGTTTTTGAGATAATTGAATTTCCCGTTCGCCCCCCATTCGTTGGAGAGAGAGGGATCCGTTAGCAGCGGCGCTTCCAATTCACATCCCAGGAGACTCCAGGTCCCACAAGAAAGGAAGGCCCTGTCCGGATCATTCGACGGAAGCGCCGCTACGGCGCATTGGGTATCGTGCCCGGCCACGGAGATGATCTTCCGACCCTGGAATTCCCCTAAAACCGAGCCGCTCGGTACGAGGGAAGCAAAAATTTCCCGGGAAATCCCAAACCGTTCCAGCACCTCCGCCGCCCATTTTCCACTCGCTGGGTCCAGAAGCTGGCTGGTAGAGGCAATGGACTGCTCACAAGCCATTTTCCCGCAGAGCGCCCAGCCGAAAAGATCCGGCATAAAAAGCAGACGTTCCGCTCGTTCCAACAACTCCGGCTCCTGCCGTTTGAGAGCAATCAGCTGGAACAGGGTATTGATAGCTAAAATCTGGTTTCCTGTACGGGCATAAAGCTCCTCCGCTGGAAATACTTCCAGTACCGTTTCAACACAGCCCTCTGTACGGTGGTCGCGGTAATGCACCGGAAAACCGATCAGCCGCCCTTCCGCATCCAGCAAGCCGAAGTCCACGCCCCAAGTATCAAATCCTAAACTGTCAAATTCGCCAGCCTTTTCAATGCCTTCCCGGATCTCCCTTAAAAGTGCGTCAAAATCCCAGCAAAGATGCCCATCCCGCTCCACCGGGCAGTTTTCAAACCGATGGATTTCCCGGTAATGGAGCTGGCCAGCCTGATAATCCGCGAGGATCGCCCGTCCCGAGGAAGCGCCAAAGTCAAAAGCAAGTACTCGTTTCATCCCGCGTTCCTCCTGTTTTAAAAGGGATTTTCTCCCTCCGGATTGTATTTTTTATAGCCGGGATGCCGCCCGGTAACTCGGTAAAATCCCCGCAAGTCGATCAATTTCTGAATATTTTCCCGGCTGATGTCCCGGCTTCCGCCTAAAATCACCGCATTGATGGTGATCTTCGCCCAAAGCTCCAGGCTCTCCATCCGGTAAAAGGCGGTGATCACATCCGAGCCTACAGCCAACGCGCCATGGTTTTCAAGCAGCATGACGTCGTGCTCCTCCAGATAGGGCTCGATCGCGTCAGGCACCTCCGAGGTGCTTGGGGTACCGTAAGGGGTCAGCGGGACACTGCCCAGTACGGCCACATCCTCAATCATATTGTACATATCCATCGCCTTATGCGCGACGGCAAACCCAGTCGCACCAGGCGGATGCGCATGGAGCACGCTGAATACGTCCTCCCGCTTATCGTAACAGCGCAGGTGCATTTTGATTTCACTGGACGGACGAAGCCCTTCCGCCGCTTCCAGGATGTTGCCCTGCCGGTCGATCCGGATCAGCTTATCCGGGGTAATGAAGCTTTTGCTCATGCCGGTCGGCGTACAGAGGATGCTTCCATCCTCCAGACGAACGGACACATTGCCATCGTTCGCCGCGACCCATCCCAGCTGCCAGGTCTTATGGCAGACATCGCAAATCTGATTTTTGATGATTTCTAATTCCATAAAAACGCCCCTTTCCATAAAAATACAAAATCCTAACAGCAAGCCTTCCTTTATAAAAGGCCCATAGATCTTTTTTTATACAGGACCAGTTCCGGATCGCTGCCATTTTCAGCATAAGTACAGACCAACAGAAACTCCGGCGCAGCGATAATCCCATAGCACCGGCCACCGCCCAAGATCGATTCCAGCTGATTCCCAAGATAGACCGCATGGTCATCCAGCAGCTGGACCCGTTCCCCACTCGGCAGCGGGTAGGCCAGGTTGACATAGCTGCCCAGCAAGGCGTTCAGGTCTTCTACCTGGGGCAGACCCGGGATCCCCAGCGAATTGAATTCCGCGATCAGCGCCCGCTTGAGCGATTGGAAGCCCTCCTCCTTGTCTTTCCGGAGCGATTCCGCAATAAAGCAGGTTGTACCGGATGGGCACCCGCCTATTTCCGAACAGCCCTCACAACGCTCCCGTACCTCACAGCTCGCGCAATCCGCCCCACAGATAGATGGACTCATCCTTGATTCCTCCTTTCCGATGCTTTTTTCCGACGGCCGTTTTGGATCATTTCGGCAGCGTTTTTCAGAGTCAGGCTGGTGATCTGGTCTGTCCCCATAATCCGCGCCACCTCGGCTGTCCGCCCCTCTAAATCCAGTGGAAGAACTTCTGTAAATGTTCGTTCCTCATCGCTTTCTTTTTGAATCAGGTAATGGGCGTCCGCCAACGCCGCAATCTGTGCCAGATGGGTCACTACCAGAATCTGACGGTGCTCCGCCGCCTGCTGAAGCTTGAGCCCGATTTTCTGGGCCGCACGGCCGGACACCCCGGTATCCACCTCGTCAAAAATGAGGGTCGGTATCTCGTCCCGATCCGCCAGCGTATTCTTAATCGCCAGCATAATCCGGGAAAGCTCACCGCCCGATGCAATTTTCGCCACCGGCTTAGGCGGTTCCCCGCGATTGGTCGAAATCAAAAACTCCACCGTATCCCGGCCGCGCGGGTTTGGTTTGCCCTGCTGCATGGACACTTCCAGCCGTACGTTCGGCATATCCAGAAAAGACAGTTCCTTGGTCACGCTGGCTGTTAGTCGCTCCGCCGCCTGCTGCCGCAAAGCCGTAATCTCCTCCGCCAGCCTCAGCAGCCGCTGATATTCCCGCTGGCCTGCCTGGTTTAATTCCTGAATCCGCTGGCCGGAAAGCTCCAGTGAGGAAAGCTCCTCCTGCGCCGCTTCCCCGTACTTCAGCACGGCTTCGATATTGCCGCCGTATTTCCGCTTCAGTTGATTCAATTCGTCCAGACGGGTTTCCAGCCGTTCCAGTTCGGTGGGACTGAAGTGCAGACTCTCCATCAATTCGGCAATATTTTCCGAGAGGGATTCCAGCTCCGCGCCGATCCCATCCAGCTTTGAATACAATTCTCCCGCGCTTTCACAAACGTCAGCGGCACGCTCCAAGCTTTGGGTCGCCTGCCGGGTCAGGTCGAGGCTTCCACCCTCCCCGCTGTCCCCGTCCAATGCAGCCTGCGCCTGCCGTAAAAATCCTAAAATCCGGGAAGCGCTGCGGTACTCCGTCCGCTTGGCTTCCAATGCTTCATCCTCTCCCGGACGCAGTTCCGCCGCCCGGATCTCATTGACCTGATAGGTCAGCAAATCGATCCGCTCCGCCTTTCCCTGTTCATTCTGAGCAGCTTTTTTCATCTCCCGCTTGATCCGGACGACATTGCGATAGCAGTCGGTATATTCCTCCAGGGGGGCAAAAAGATCACCGTAGCGATCCAAAATCTCCATATGGCGTTCCGGCGCCAGCAACATCTGGTTGTCATGCTGTCCATGAATATTAATCAACTCCGTCCCAATCTCCCGCAGGATCCCCACGGTGACAGGCCGACCGCTAATCCGAGCAGAGGATTTCGCATCCGCGAAAATCTCCCGCATGATGGTGATCTCGCCTTCCTCCGGCTCATAACCATATTCAGCTAGCTTAGCTACCGCACGAGGAGGGAGATCTCGGAAGCTGGCGGTAATCCGCGCCTTGGTTGCCCCATGGCGCACTACCTCCCGAGAAACCCGATGCCCCAGAATCGCGTTGATCGCGTCAATCACAATCGACTTCCCGGCACCGGTCTCCCCAGTAAACACATTCAGGCCTTCCCGCAGGGAAATCCCTGCTTTTTCAATGACGGCCAGATTTTCAATATAAAGCTCACACAGCATGGAAATCCCCTTTCTTTAGCGGTTCAGCTCAGCATCCCACGGATCCGCTCGGTCAGCCCAGCGGCCTGCTCCGTATTCCGCATCAGAATAAAGACGGTATCATCCCCGGCGAGCGTCCCCACAATATCCGGAAGAGCCATCAGGTCAATAGCCGCACAGGCCGCATTTCCCATTCCGACATGGCACTTCACCGCGACAATATTCTGTCCGTAATCGACGCTGATGACGGCCTCCATAAAAATGGATCGATAGCGAAGGCTTCGTTTGCGGTCCTGCTCTGAAAATTTCTGGGCATAGCAGTATTTTCCATCCTCGGACAAAACTTTCACCAGATCCAGGCTTTTGATATCCCGTGAAACGGTCGCCTGCGTCACCTCAAAGCCATAACCGCGCAGGGCTTCCTGAAGCCCCTCCTGCGTAGTAACCGCATTTTTTGAAATGATCTCCAAAATCGCTTCATGTCGTTTTGTCTTCATAATCGTCCTCCAGACGGGGTATCAAATTTTTGATGAATAGTCATATAAAAGCTTTTTTCCTTCAGGCAAATAAACCGTGCGCTTTTCTCGCTCCGGCGGATCTCCACTTTATCATTCAGACATATAGGCTCCCCCACTTCACCATCTACCGTCAAAAAGACTTCGCAGCGGCTGAGAGGAGAGAGGGTCAAAGTCAGCACGCGCTCGTCCGATATAATCACCGGCCGGGTCGAAAGGGAATGAGGGCAGATCGGTGTCAAACCGATACAGCGAATCGACGGCTCGATAATCGGCCCTCCAGCCGACAGTGCATAGGCCGTTGACCCGGTAGGGGTGGATACAATCACTCCATTGGCACGATAGGACATCATCATCTGTCCGCTGCAGAGAATATCTAAATCCACCATCCGGGAAAGAGCCCCGTTGGAAAGCACCACATCGTTCAAAGCCAGATAGCGCTTTTCGCTGTCCCCCTGCCGGAGAGTGCATTCCAGCATCATCCGATCCTCCAGAGTATATTCCCCGTGGGTCAGCCGCGCCAACAAGTCCAGTTCGTCCGCTTCTATTTCTGCCATAAATCCCAAACGTCCCAGATTAATCCCCAGTAAAGGTAAATCCCATTCCACTGCCCGTTTGGCTTCATGCAGCATGGTGCCATCTCCCCCGATTGCAATCAGAAAATCGGCTTTCCGAAACGCTTCGCGGGAATTCAGGCAGTACTCCGCTTCCGGCAAATGAAGCAGCAACCGATAGGATTCCTGCATCATAGGCCGGATGCCGACCTCCAGCAGCTTCTGTACTACCGCCCGGGTACATTCCGGCGCATTCCGTTTTTCTAAATTGGGTACAATCAGCGCCCGCATCCCTGTTCCCCTTTCTGTCACGCCGGATCCAATACCTCATGCGACCGCCGCACCATCTCCTCCACTGCGGAAAAGGGCAGGACATCCGAATCCGGCCGGTTTTGAATGTAATAAAGATACTCAATATTCCCCTGAGGGCCTTTAATCGGTGAAAAGGTCACTCCCTTTACCGAAAAATTCCGCTCCAGCAGAAAATCGTAAATTTTCCGACAAACTTCCAAATGTACTTCCGGATCCCGGACGACCCCTTTTTTCCCAACTTTGCCCTTGCCTGCTTCAAACTGCGGCTTTACTAAGCAAAGAGCATAACCATCCGGTTTCAATAGGGTTTGCAGGACAGGGAGCACCAGTGTCAGCGAAATAAAGGATACATCAATCGACGCGAAATCCAGATCCTCCGGAACCTGCTCCCGGGTAACATACCGGATATTCGTCCGTTCGAGGTTCACCACACGGTCATCCGTCCGCAGCTTCCAGGCAAGCTGACCATAGCCTACATCCACCGCATAAACCCGCTCCGCCCCATTCTGGAGCATACAATCAGTAAAACCTCCAGTCGATGCCCCGATATCCATACAGATACAGCCCTCCAGCCGCAGGCCATAAAGTTCCATCGCTTTCTCCAGTTTCAATCCGCCACGGCTGACATACCACAGTCCGCCACGAACCTCCAGCGGACTATCCTCCTCCACCAGCATCCCGGCCTTTTCACACCGTTCCGTTCCGAGAAACACCTCGCCCGCCATAATCAGCGCTTTTGCCTTTTCCCGGCTTTCCGCTTTTCCCTGCTCCACTAAAGCCAGATCCAGCCTGATTTTCAACTCCGCTTCATCTCCTGTCTGATTATTTCTGCAATCGAGCCGCTGTCCAATCCCAGCTTCTGCATTAAATCGGAAACATCCCCTTGCGGAACGAACTGATCTCGTACGGCCTGGAGCCGATAATGCCCCTTCCACCCGCGCTCCAGCAACCGGGCAGCAAACTGCTCGCCAATCCCTCCGGATGCCATCCCCTCCTCCGCAAAGAGGATCACCGGATAAGCGGATGCTGCCGCAACGGCTTCTTCGTCCAGCGGCGCAATACGGGTCAGCTTCAGCAGAGAGGGGGCAAAGCTTTCCTGCTCGATTTGCTTCCGGGCATCCCAGCAATGTGAAAACAACCGGCCATACGATATAACCAGCATTTCCGGAGAGCCGGGACAGAGCGTATAATCCAGCGAAGCCGGCAGAGAATGGGTATGCTTGTCCGCACCGCGGGGATACCGCACCGCTGCCACGCCGGTTTCCCGTTTCAATGCCTGTTCCAGGCAAAGCCGCAGTTCCCCATAGCCCTCAGGCGAATAGACCGTCACATGGGGGATACTGCTTAAAAATCCGGCGTCGAATAAGCCCTGATGGGTTTCTCCATCTTCTCCCACCAATCCAGCCCGATCCACACAAAGCAGCACCGGTTTTTGATCGATAGCCAGATCGTGGATCACCTGGTCATAGCCCCGCTGTAAAAAGCTAGAATACACACAAAAGACCGGCCGCATTCCCCGCGCCGCCAAACCGCCTGCAAAGGTCACCGCGTGCTCCTCCGCAATCCCGACATCGAAAAAACGCTCCCGATGCGCCGCATTGAACAGATGCAGCCCCGTCCCGTATTTCATTGCTGCCGTAATCGCGCAGATCCGCTTGTCCTCCGCCGCCAGCCGGGTCAATTCCATGCCTGCCTGGTTGGAATAACAGTCAGACATTGTCACATTATCCCCGCCGTTCAGGATATCGAAACCAGCGGTTGCATGATAGGCGCCAGGGTTTTCCTCTGCAAAGGGATATCCCTTGCCCTTAACCGTTTCCACTTGGATAACCACTGGGGCTCCCAATTCTTTTGCCCGTGAAAGGGTACGCGTCAGCTCGGAAAGGTCATGTCCATTGATCGGACCCAGATAATAAAAGCCCATTTCTTCAAAATAAGTCGATGGATATAGGATCGACTTCATCAGCGATTTGGAACGTTCCAGCCAGCTTTTCATCATCTTCCCCAACAGTGGGATATGCTTCAGCAGGATATCTACCCCTCGTTTGAAACGGAGATACGCAGGCCTGGAACGCATAGAGGAAAGATAGCGTGCAAAGGCTCCCACATTCTTGGAAATCGACATATCGTTATGGTTGAGGATTACCACCAGCCGGGTCTTGCTCCGCCCGGCGTTATTCATCGCCTCATAAGCTTCCCCGCCGGTCAGCGCGCCATCCCCAATCAAAGCGATCGTGTAGTCCTTGCGTCCCTGAAGCCGGTTGGCACAGGCAATCCCATACGCCGCCGAAATCGAGGTAGAAGCATGACCTGCCAAAAAAGCGTCGTGCGGGCTTTCATGGGGCTTGGGAAAGCCCGAAATCCCACCCGTTTTCCGCAGCCGGGCAAAGTCCTTTTTCCGTCCGGTCAACAGCTTATGGGTATAGCATTGATGCCCGACATCGAATACCAGCTGATCCTCCGGAGAATGGAACACCCGATGCAGAGCAACCGTCAGTTCCACTACACCCAGATTGGAGGCCAAATGCCCTCCGGTCTGGGAAATAGATTCGATCAAAAAAGCACGGATTTCTTCACAAAGCGGCCCGAGCTCCGACTCCGGCAGGCGCTTGAGGTCCGCCGGAGTCTGGATCTGATCCAGAAGCGGTGTATTCATATGCGAAATTCTGCCTTTCCGGCCCTTGCAGAGGGCCTGTTCTCTCTAATGCGGAAAATCATCCGTGCATTGGCACCAGCATCGCAATTAAGATTCCCAGCAGTGCTCCGCCCAAAACCTCCAGGGGAGTATGGCCGAGGAATTCCTTCAGCTCCCCTTTATTCCGCGGAATATAGCTGATGTCGTTTTTATTTTTCTTCACGATCATATTGATCACCTTAGCGTGTTCTCCCGCCGCCCGCCGGACACCCATCGCATCGTACATGACAATGCTGGCCAACAGAAAACTCATCGCGAACAGCGGCGACTGGAACCCCACGCTTCGTGCGATCGCAATAGTCATGGAACAAACCGAAGCGGAATGCGCACTGGGCATTCCGCCCGCACCGATCATCCGCTCCATCTTGAGCTTTTTCGTTTTTAACAGATTCAGCAGGGTCTTGATTACCTGTGCCGAAAACCATGAAAGAAGGGCAACATTCAGCACATAATTTGAAAATAAATCCTGGATTTTTGACATCCTGTTCCCTCCCCGGGCTGCAAATTCTCATTCATTTCAGGAACGACGGCTGAGCAGCTGCTCCGTCAATTCCAGCAAAAAACCCTGCTCTGGAAGCAGCGCCAGCGTT
>CANSRB010000070.1 GCA_947649285.1 uncultured Clostridia bacterium | reverse complement strand
ACCGGATCCAGCGCGTGCTCGACGTCGATGAACGCCGCTTCCCCGCCGCTTTTCTGGGCCTGCGCGACAATTTGAAGCGCAACCGTCGTTTTACCCGAGGATTCTGGTCCATAGACCTCGACAATCCGCCCCCGCGGAACGCCGCCGATCCCCAGCGCCATATCCAGCCCCAGGGAGCCGGTGGAAATCGCGTCCACGTTCATGGTAGTCGCCTGCCCCAGCTTCATGACCGCGCCCTTGCCATACTGCTTTTCGATCTGGCTGATAGCCGTTTCCAGCGCCTTCTTTTTGTCCTCGGAACGGACCTGCTGTTCTACCGGAGGCTTGCCGGTTTTCTGTTTTGTCGCCATATTGTTACTCCATTCTGTAATATATTATCTAGTTTATTCAAATTGTATTCATCATCAGAGGGATTTCCGGCCAAAAACCACCCGGATCACCCCGCCCAGATCCTTCCGGAACCCGATTTCCAGCAGGCCCGCTTCTTCCAGGAATACCCCGACCGATTCTTCCTGCCCCTGCCCGATCTCATAGGCCAGCCAGCCACCCGGTTCCAGCTTCCGGCTCCAGATCGGGGTCATCCGGCGGTAGAAATCCAAGCCGTCCAATCCGCCGTCCAGCGCCATCCGAGGCTCCTGCCGAACCTCCTGCTGAAGCCCTGGAAGCTCCTCCTTTGGGATATAGGGAGGGTTCGACAAAATCAGGCTGCAAAACGGGTAGTCCCCGCTCGGCGAAAGGACATCATCCTCCCGGATTTCCAGCGCCGCCTGATTCCGCCGGGCATTCTCCCGCAGATAGGACAGGGCAGAAACGCTTTTCTCCACCGCCAACACCTGTTCCGGAGCATTCAGCTCCAAAGCCAGCGAAACCGCCAGGCAGCCGCTTCCCGCGCAGAGGTCCATCGCCCGCAGGCCCGGCCGGCCGGCGGCCAGTTCCAGTCCTGTTTCCAACAGGACTTCGGTATCCGCCCGCGGAATGAGAACGCCCGGGCCCACCGAAAAGGTCCGGCCAAAGAATTCACAAACCCCCAGCAGATATTGAAGCGGCACCCATTGAAGCCGCCGCCCCGCCAGCTCCCGGAGCCGGCATTCCAACGCGGGAGCCACTTCCAATCGGTCCAGCAGCAGCTCTGTGCGGGAAAATCCACCCGCCTGCTCACAGAGAAGAGCTGCTTCCAATCCGCCCTCTTCCGGGAAAACCTGCTCCAATTCAGCGCGCAGGGCGTGATACAACTGCCCGCAGGTCACCAGCGATCCTCCTCCCGGTTGGCCGGGATCACGGGCTTCAGCGCGGCAATCGCCACTTCGATCTGTTCGCTGTCCGGCTCCCGGGTTGTCAAGTGCTGGAGCTTTAATCCCGGCCAGGCAATCATCCGGGTCAGCCAATTGTCGTAACGCCCGCAAAGCTTGAGCAGCACATATCCAATCCCCATAACCACCGGAAGCAGCAGCAGCTTGAGCAGGGTACGGACCCAAACTGTCTGCCAGCTGATCAGGGAGTTCACCAGGATACTGATAATTAAAATCAAAATCAGAAAGCTGGTGCCGCAGCGAGGATGGAACCGGCTCTGTTTCCGGACGTTTTCCACCGTCAGCTCAAGCCCGTTTTCATAGCAGAAAATCGATTTATGCTCCGCGCCGTGATATTCAAATACCCGCTGGATCTCCCTCATTCGGGATACCAGCAGCATATAGATCAGGAAGAGGGCCAGCTTGATCACGCCTTCCAGGATATTCATCAGAAGACCCGGTATCGATACCAAGCTGCTCAAGCCCTTTACAGCCAGCGCAGGCAGCCAGAGGAAAAGGGCCAGCGCTGCCAGTACGCCCAGCACCATTCCGGCGCCGGCAACGACCTTCATCAACTGATCCCCAAAGGTTTTCTCCAGCCAGCGTTCAAATTTCCCCGGCTCCCCGTCCTCAAGATCCAATCCGGATTTCTCGGCCGATTTGGACAGGCAGCGATAGCCCGTCACCATGCTGGATATAAAATTAAAAATCCCGCGCAGGAAAGGAACCCGGGTGACCGCCTTGAAAAAACGGCCCGGCGTTTCCGGCCAGGTTTCCACATCAATGCTTCCATCGGGAAGCCGCACAGCCATGGCCGCCTCGCCCAAGCCATGCATCATGATGCCTTCGATGAGCGCCTGGCCGCCGATTTTGCTCTTAATTGCCGGGCAGGTGCCGGCCGGTTGTTCCGTCTGTTTCATTCCGAATCCTTTCCTTATCCTCCGTGAGAGAAAATTCCATCGTCGTAGAAATTTCTGTAATCGTTTCATTCTTCCGGGTCGTTACCGGCAGGCTGACCGTGACGGTTGTCCCGATATCCAGCTGGCTTGCGATCAGGATTTCACCCTCGTGCAGCTGGACGATTTCATCTGCCACCGCCAAACCAATCCCGGAGCCGCGCCGGGTCAGGTTCGCTTTATAAAATTTGGTTTTGATCTTGGGGAGGTCCTCCTCCGAAATCCCGCAGCCGGTATCCGAAACGACAATGTAGACATAGCCCGCGTTCTCATGGACGCTGATCCGGACGGTATCCCCCCCATCGGAATATTTCAAAGCATTGTCAATGATATTCAGGAATACCTGGCGCAGGCGGTTTTTATCCCCAAAAATCGGGGACACCATCTCCGGCTCGTCATAAACCAGCTCGATCTGATCCCGGCGCGCCCTCTCCGCGTAAACCAGCACGGCTTCGCCCAATTCCGCCAGAATATCAATATTGGTTTTCACCAGGGTCAGCCGCCCGTTCTGCATCCGGGAAAAGTCCAGCAGCTCCTCCACCATAATGGAAAGCCGCTCGGTTTCGTTAGTAATCACCCGCATCCCTTTTTGAATCATCTCCGGGCTGGATTCCCCTTCCCCCATCGACATCAGGGTCTCGCTCCAGCCTTTAATTGCCGTCAGGGGCGTCCGCAGCTCGTGAGATACCGAGGAAATAAACTCGTTTTTCACTTCCTCCGAAGCCGAGATTTCATCCGCCATAAAGTTGATGATGTCGCAAAGCTCCCCCAGCTCGTCGTTTGACTTTTTCACAATCCGGGCGGACATATCCCCCGTTGCAAATTTACGGGCCACCGCCCCGACATCCCGCACTGGCAGGACGATCGACTTCACAAAATACAGCCCCGAAATCAGCACAAACGCAATGATAACCAGCGCCACCCCTAAAAACAGGATCAGGTCTAATTGCAGCTTACGGTCGATCGCCTCCATCGAAACCGCATACCGGATGGCGGAATATTCCGCCGTGATAGAAGGCATCATCACCGTCAGCGCCATGATCTTTTCCCCTGAAGAATTCCGGCCGACATAATACCCCCGCCCGTTTGAACTGCGGACAGCCTCCTCGTAATCCGGCATATCGCCGCTCTGCTGCGGGGAATAGGAAAACCCGCTGGAAGAAAGGGCAATCCTGCCGTTATGGTCGATCGCTGTAATTTCAAATTTGTCCTTATCCTCCGAGTTTTCCACAATGTCACGCAGTTCCGTGTTAAAATTTACATTGTTGTCATCAATAAAGCGGAGCAGCACCCCATAAACCACGTTGACGCGCTGTTCGATCGCCTGTTTGACTCCATTGTAGTAAAAGCTCCGCATAACATAGGAAAACCCAACGACGCCCAATATGACGACCGCCAGAATAATGCTCAGGCTGTTAAAAATCCAGCGCTGCGTAATGCTTTTGATCGCCACACCACCGCACCCCCTTCCCGCATGGCCGGGCAGTTACTGCTCCTGCCACTTATAACCGTAGCCCCAGATGGTCTGGATATACACCGGCTTGGAAGATTCATCTTCGATTTTCATCCGGAGCCGGCGGATGTTGACATCCACAATCTTGATATCCCCGTAATAATTATCGCCCCAGATATGCTCTAAGATCCGGGCGCGGTCCAAAGCGATATTTTTATTCCGAAGGAAGTATTCCATGATCTGGTATTCCACCTGCGTCAAATCAATCAGCCGACCGTTCTTGGTCAAGGTCCGGCTTTTCGGGCTCAGGACAAAGCAGCCCGAGGTGATCGGGCGGTTTTCCGGATTGTTGTTCGACGCCATCGAAACCCGCCGGTATACCGCGTCCACCCGGGCTACCAGCTCAGAAGGAGAAAAAGGCTTGGTCACATAGTCGTCCGCGCCCAGCATCAGGCCCCGCACCTTATCCATTTCCTGGGTTTTGGCGGTCAGCATGATAATGCCGATATTGCTGTTTTTTTCCCGCAGTGTCCGGCAGACGGAAAATCCGTCGATCCCCGGCATCATAATATCCAGCAGGGCAATATCGAAGTCCCCCTGTTCTTCAAAAGCCTTCAGCGCTTCTTCCCCACTGCCGACATCCACCGTCGTATAGCCGGAACGCTGTAAATTGATGACGACAAAATCGCGGATTGCTTCTTCATCCTCACAAACCAGGATTTTTTTCACTCTGCTCACTCCCTCTAATTCAGCTTGTAACGTTGGAAATTCTCCGCTACCTGCTGTTCTGAAATGCCCAGCTCCGAGCTGGTTTCATAAATCTGATAGGCATATAAAATCTGCCCGTTATCCCAAAGCAGGCGATACCCTTTTTTCTCCGCTTCCCGCTCATAGATTCCCCGCCGGTAAACCCGGATCGACAGCAGCTTTTTTTCCTGCGACGGCTGATCCGGCGTATATTCATAAAAAATCAGTTCGCTGTCATTCGCACTGAATTCAGCCGTTACCCGGCCCCGCCACGCTTCGGGCAGGATGAACAGATATCCCAGCGAATAAGCAGCGTAGGTCGTTTTGGTCCGGGACAAAGCTCCGCCCAAATACAGATACCACTCGGTAAAGGATTCCGTACTGTTTTTCCCCGGATCCCGAACCGGGATTTCCACAATCCCATCATTATCCAGATCCACCGCGGGGGATCCGGTATCCCGCATGGTCCGCCGTACCAGGTTATCCTCTCCCTGTTCCGGTTCATACATCAGGTTCTCCAGACGGTCCGGCCCATTGATCACCAGGATTTCCGTCGTCAAGGTGCTTCCCCCCCGGACGCCGTCCAAATAAAGGGCGCTCCGGCCGTCCAGCAGCTTCCCACGGAGGATATTGCTGTAACGAGTCACCTCCGGATCCAGTGCTGTACTGCTCAGCAGGCCCGAACATCCAAAGCTGGTGATCCGCCTGAGTTCCGCCGTCACGGTACGCAGCTTTTCTTCGCCCTCTTCCGCGGAGATCGTAACCAGCTCGGTCTGCTTGTCCCCATCCAAGTCCATAACCTCGTAATTGCTGCAGGTGGTCTGGAACTTTTTCTCCAGCCGGCCGTCTTCATAAGAATAAATCAGGATAATCTTATTAGGGCTCCCCAGCTGGTTAAATCCAATGACCAAATATTTCCGGCGGTCCACCGCAATCAAGGAAACCTTTTCCACCTCGCTGGCCGGAACTACCGCGTCATAGGTCGAAATCCAGCGGCCATCCTTCTGATCCAGGATATTCATCCGCACCGAAGTCCCGGGTGTAGAGGATGCCAATTCATAAAACACCAACGCTTCCTGGGAAGGCTCCTCGTCCATATCGTTGATGAGGAACGCCGAAATAAAATCCCCTTTCCGGGGATATTTCAGCCGGATATTTTTCCCAACGCTGGCCTGAAGCGCCGTATAGATCTGGCTTTGCTGGTCGGAGAGGGTGGGCGGCTTCAGCATGGAATCAATCCCGGTGCTGGTATAGGAACAGCCGGACAGCAAAAAAAGCAGCGAAAACAGCGCCGCCGCCAGACGCAGGACTTTTTTCATCAAACGGCCCCTCCCTCCGGACAGTTGTATTTATCATCTTATTATAACATAACCGGCGAAAAAAGAATAGTCTTTTTCGCCGGTAAATGTAAATTATTCTTTCCGCCGGGCCAGGAGGCGCTGGAATTCCGCTTCCAGCGCCTCTCTTTCCTCCCCGGACGGGTTCATGGACAGCCGCGAGATCACCTCGGCCAGCCGAAGCTCCAGCAGGGCCTTCCCCGTATCCTCAGGCGGACGGTTCTGGGCCTCCTGGTACTCCGCAAAGGAGCCCTCAAACGCCCGCAGCTTTCCGTCCTCCAGAAAAAGCAGCCGGGTAGCGCAGGCTTCCGCAAAGGCTTGGTCGTGCGAAACGAAGAGGATCGTCCCCTCATAGGCGCAGACCAGCTCCTGAAGCGCCTCAATCGAGGGCAGATCCAGATAGTTGGTCGGCTCATCCAGCAGCAAAAGGTTGGCTTCCGAGCCAAACAGCTTGGCAAAGGAAAGCTTGATCCGCTCCCCTCCCGACAGTACGGACGCTGGCTTGAACACCGCGTCCCCACGGAAATAGAGCCGGGCCAGCATATTCCGCATCACCGCCTGCGGCTGTACGGAATGCTCCATCGCGTTTTCCAGTACGGTTTTGGAGAAATCCAACTGTTCAAAGGACTGCCTGAAATAGCCGATCTTGGCTTTGGGAACCGGGCAGATTGCCGGGTCCCCCTCTGCAATCCGATTTAGAAGGGTGGTTTTCCCCGCCCCATTTTTCCCGCAAAGCGCCGTCCGGCTCCCGCGGGGAAGGACAAAATCCGCCGAATTCAGGATTTTCCGCTCCCCATAAGAAAAGCTGACCCGTTTCCCCCGCAGCACCACCTTATTTTCGGGCGGGTCTGTCAGGGAAAAGTCAAAGGAGATCCGGATTTCCTCTTTGGGACGTTCCTTGACTTCCAATCGCTCCAGCCGGGATTCCAGCCGCCGGGTGGAATGCTCCAGCTTTTCCGTGATTTCTGCCGACACCAGCTTATGCAGGCGCGCTTCGGATTTCCCCATTCGCGGCGGAGCCTTTGCCACACTGCCCGCTTTCCGGCGGCTCTGCTCGATCGCTTCCTCCAGCCGGGATTTTTCTTTGCGGTACTGGGTATACTCAAACCCAGCCCGCTGGCGCTCCGCCTCTTTTTGCAGGCGATAGGCAGTAAAGTTCCCTTCATAGCTGTTCAGCTTTCCGTCCTCCACCTCGACGATCCGAGTACAGAGCCGGTCCAACAGAGCCCGGTCATGGCTGACCACGACCAGCGTTTCCGCCTGTTCCAGCCGGGCAGCTGCCTGCTCCGTCCCTTCCTGATCCAGATTCGAGGTTGGCTCATCCGCAAACAGTACCGGTGCGTCCCGCCCAATAGCCTGCGCCAGGCGCAGCCGGGTCGCTTCCCCGCCGCTGACCTGCTCCTGCCCGGCAGCCTGAAGAACACCCAGCTTTTTCTGCTCCGTAAGGCTCCCTTCCGACGGCTTGCCGAACTGTTCCAGATAACTGATCCCGGCGCTGCGCCGGATCTGCCCCTCATCCGGGGAAATTCTCCCGGAAAGCAGGTTCAGCAGGGTGGTCTTTCCGGAACCGTTCGCCCCGACGATCCCGACCCGTTCCCCGGCATACAGGACAAACCGTTCAAAATCCAGGATTTTCCGATCCGCAAAATAGTGGACAATCTGGTTGGCTTCCAGCAATAATTTAGACATAAAAATACCCCCAGTCAAAACAGAACCGTTTTGTACTGGGAGCATAACAATACTCGCAGAAAAAGACCTCCGGGGAAATTTTTCCACCGGATAAAGCCGTCCTATGGGCAATCCAATTCTAATCAGCACAAAACGAAGGGATAACGATCCCTTTTTCATCATCAGTTTTGTTGTGTGATTAGAAATTGCGCATTGCTGCAAATACCTTGCCCTTTCATTCAAATTCCAGGTTGACTATATCACATTCCCCCGCGCTTGTCAAGAGGGCTTTTCAAGCCGCCCTCAGGGCCGTTTCATAAAAGAAATGTCCAAGGGTTTCCACTCCACGCACCGGCACCCGATAGAACACCCTTCTCCCGAGCGGGCGGGACGTTCCACCAGCGCCGACCGGGACGGCCCTGTCATTCCCCGGACGGCTCCTCTAACTCCTCCGGATCGGCGGAATTGCGCCCAGCCCGGCGCTGACGGTTCAGGCCAACCATAGCACTCCTCACAACCTGGAACAGCAGCACAAACCCGCACAGCGCCAGCCCGATCATGGACAAGGTCGGCATATTGGAGGATTCATCCCGAATCCCCAGAAGCCCCAATAACGCATAGGGCAGGCTTTCGCTCAAAATCAACCCCGGAAGGGCCGCCCCTCCGAACAGGATGAACAAACGCTTATCCCCGCCGCAGATCTGCATCAGCAGGACATAGAGCAGCAGCATGGAAAGCACCGACGTCACCGTTTTGGAAGCGTTGGACTGGATCGATACAACCAGCGGGTAGGTGTACAGCATCTGCACCGTACAGAGCACATTCCAAACAATCGGTAAAATACAAAGCCAGGCGGAGGGCTTGCGGCGATGCACCGCGACACTGTACCCCATCATGAAAAAGCAGATCGCGCTGATAAAGGAAAGCAGGCAGACCAGCGGTGCAATCGGCCCCAGCGCACTTTCGTAATAAGGGATTTCCGGGTGTTCCTGGAGCTGCTTCAAAAAACCGGTCAAATCCAGTATGCTCTGCGCCAAAAAGAAAATCCCGGCCAGCAGCATGGAAAATCCCACCGGGGGCGTCAGCGCAATCCTGAAATGATATTTCGCTTTATCCGCCGCCAGCGCCAGCAGCCAGGCCCGCACCGCAATATACGCGGCCGCCGCCCAGGAAACGATCCCAACGACCCGGCTGGCAAATTCATTGGAAAGCAGGCCGGTATCTTCCTCATGAAAGGTATAAACCTGCACTGTTTTCAACGCAATAATCAACAGGGTCAGCAGGCAGATCTGCCAGAAGCTGTACTCCAGCGTGCGTTTTTGTTTGTCTATCGCTTGATCCGTAGAAGGCATATCCTCGCTCCTTGTATAGAACCTGTATTCACAACCGGAAACGCCATCTGACCAGGCCTTTTCCAGGCATACTGTGTTCATTTTTCTTGCCATACGCCCGTATGGCCGCAAAAAACCGCCTTGTCTGCCGGGAAAATCCCTCGGTCATCCGGCATCCCCAGCTATGAATACAGGTTCTTAGATTCAGCGGACAGGCCCTCCCGCAGTACGCATTGCAATCGGGATATAGGGCTGCGGTTTTGAAACCGACTTGTACGCTGGACGAATAATCCTGCCCCCGGTAAAAAGCTCCTCGATCCGGTGTGCGCTCCACCCCGCCATACGGGAGGTGGCAAACAGCGGTGTAAACAAATCGCGGGGGATCCCCAGCATTTGGTAAACCAGCCCGGAATAAAGATCCACGTTCGCACAGATCGGTTTCCCGCTCCCTTTTTGTTCCGCCAGAATCTGCGGAGTCAGCGCTTCAATCTGGGAAAGCAGAGCAAAATCCGCTTCAAAAGGAGTCCCTTTTGCCAAACGGGCAGCATTCTCTTTTAGAATTATAGCACGCGGATCGGAAATTGTATAGACTGCATGACCCATTCCGTAAATTTTTCCGGAAAAATCGTTCGCTTCCCGGTTCAGGATCTTGACTAAATAGTCGGCCATCGCACCGGAATCCTGGGGATGCGGGAGATTTTCCTTGATATTTTCCAGCATTTCCAGCACCTTGATGTTCGCCCCGCCATGCAGCGGGCCTTTCAACGCGCCGATCGCCCCCGCATAGGCGGAATACGCGTCCGTCCCGGAGGAAGAAAGGGTGCGGCAGACAAAGGTGGAATTATTCCCGCCGCCATGCTCCGCATGGAGCATCAAGCAAAGGTCCAGTATAAGGGCCTCTTCCCGGGTATACTGCTGATCCATCCGGAGCAGGTAGAGGATCTCCTCCGCAGTAGAAAGCCCCTCCTTTTCCGGATGGAGCACCATGGTTTCATTATCGTAACAGCGCCGCTTGATCTGGTAGGCCTTCACCATCAGGTTGTGCATCTTGGCCT
>CANSRB010000069.1 GCA_947649285.1 uncultured Clostridia bacterium | reverse complement strand
GGCCTCATACGGTAGACGAAGATTCAGCACACAAAAAGGGCATTTCCCGACCATCAGGGAGTTTTTATACCCTTCTTCCAGAGCGGCCAGGCAAAGTTTGGAGCGTATGTAGCGGGAGTTTACAAAAAAGTGCTGCATAGAACGGGTGCTTCTTCCGGATTCGGTGGAAGAGGTGTATCCTTCAACAGATACCCCTTGATAACGGTATTCCACTTTCCGCATGGCAGCGGCAAATTCCTTGCCGAATACCGCGTGAATCGCGGCGAGCAACTCCCCGTTTCCCGGAGTATGCAGCCGGACTTTCCCATCGCTGATCAGCTTAAAGGAAATTTCCGGATGAGACAAGGCCAGCTTATCCAAAACAGAGGCTACCCCGTTGGCTTCTGTCCGATCCTGCTTCAGGAATTTTAGCCGGGCAGGTACATTATAAAATAAATCCCGCACAAAAATTGTCGTTCCGTCGGGACAACCAGCCTCTTCTTCCAAAACGAGCTCCCCGCCTTCCAGACAGACCCGATAACCGAACGGGCTGCTGAAAGGCTTGCTGCTTAGCTCCACCTTAGAAACGGCCGCAATGGACGGAAGAGCCTCCCCACGGAAGCCTAAGGTAGAAATAAAATTCAAATCATCCGATAACTGAATCTTACTGGTGGCATGCCGCAGAAAAGCAGTCGGAATTTCTCCCGCCGGGATCCCGCAGCCATTATCCGTTACCCGAATAGAACGCACCCCTCCTCCGCGGATCTCTACCGTAACCGCTGTAGCGCCAGCGTCAATCGAATTTTCCAGCAGCTCCTTTACAATGGAAGAAGGACGCTCTACCACTTCACCGGCAGCGATTAGTTCAGATACGGTTTTATCCAGCACACGGATTGGTTCCATTCACTCTCCTCCTTATCCAATTCAGCGGGAAATCAGTTTTTTAAGTTCATACAATTTATTGATCGCTTCGATTGGCGTCAGCATTTCCACCTGAAGGGCAGACAATTCCTGATACAGCCGATCATTTCCCTGCCCCAGCTGAAGCTGGCCATCCTCCTCTTTCGGGTTCCGGAGTGGGAGAGGCGAAAGCGCCGTCCCGTTCAGTTCTTCCAAATATACGCGTGCGGACTCTACCACGGCATTGGGAACGCCTGCCAGCTTGGCTACCTCAATACCATAGCTTTCATCTGCCCCACCCCGGACGATTTTACGCAGGAAAGTAATGTCCTCTCCCCGCTTTTTGACTGCGATATTGTAATTTTTCACCTGGGGGTATTCCTCCTCCAGGTCTGTCAGCTCATGGTAGTGGGTGGCAAACAAGGTCTTACAGCCCAATTTTTTATCCGTAATTAAATGGGTAACAACTGCTTTGGCAATGCTCATACCGTCGAAAGTAGAAGTACCCCGTCCAATTTCATCTAAAATAACCAAGCTTTTAGGGGTCGCGTTTTTGAGGATATGCGCAACTTCGCTCATTTCAACCATAAAAGTAGACTGTCCGGAAGACAGATCGTCTGATGCGCCTACTCGTGTGAAAATTTTATCGCAAATTCCAATGGAAGCCTGGGCTGCCGGCACAAAGCTGCCGATCTGCGCCATGATAACCAATAATGCAGTTTGACGCATAAAGGTAGACTTCCCTGCCATATTCGGCCCGGTGATGATCAGCATTTGGTTCTGTGCAGTATCCAACAGGGTATCGTTGGGAACAAAAAGAGCATCCTGAAGCATCTGCTCCACCACTGGATGCCGTCCATCTTTAATAGAAATGACTGAATCCATGGTGATTGTCGGACAAACATAGTTCTGCTCTGCCGCCACATTTGCCAAAGAAAGAATAAAATCCAGCCGCGCAATCGAACCTGCGGTTTGCTGAATGCGGCCTATTTGAGAGGCAATGAATTTCCGGATCTCATCAAAAATTTCCGCTTCCAGCGCCAGGATTTTTTCATTAGCTGTCAATACGCGGCTTTCCATATCCTTCAAGTCCTGGGTGATGTAGCGTTCGCAATTCGCAAGCGTCTGTTTACGGATATATTCTTTCGGAACCTGGCTGAGATAAGATTTGGTTACCTCTATGTAATAGCCGAAAACGCGGTTATATCCTATTTTCAAACCTTTAATCCCGGTTTTTTTTCGTTCCTGCTCTTCGATCTGTGCAATATACTGCTTGGCATTCGTACAAAGATCCCGATATTCATCCAGTTGAGTGTGATAGCCTGTCCGGATCACTCCGCCGTCCTTGAGCGCTATGGGCGGCTCTTCGATCACCGCTTGTTCTACCAAAGCGCAGACCTCCGCAACAGGATCCAGCTTTCGGTCAATTTCTTTCAGATAAGAGCAGGTAAAATCAGCTGTCAGCTCTTTTAGCCGGGGTAAGTGAGACAGGGTAAATGCCAGCGCGCGAACTTCGCGCGGATTAACCGACCCATAAAGCACTCGGGTCATTAAGCGTTCCAAATCGTAAACCCGGCCAAGGACTTCGGTAAGCTCTTCCCGCGAAGCAGGCTTTTCAAATAATTCCGATACAGCGGATTGCCGCTTTGTAATCTCGATCGGATTCAGCAAAGGCTGTTCCAGCGCTTTTCGTATGAAACGTTTCCCCATAGCGGTTTTGGTGCGGTCCAGTACCCCCAGCAATGTGCCCCGTTTTTCCTTGGAGCGTAGGGTTTCTGTAATCTCCAGATTCCGGCGGGCGGTCAGATCAATTGTCATAAACTGATTTTCCTGATAAAGGCTGACCTGGACAATCCGTTTTGCGCCGTCTTTCTGGGTTTTTCCAACGTAGCGAATCAAACCGCCCAACGCCTGAACCGCCAGCGGCTGCTCGGCAATCCCCAGTTCTTCCAATGTTTTTCCAGAAAAATGGTTACATACTGTTTCTGAACAGAACTCATAAGAAAACTCCTCCGGGGTATACAGCTCACACACACAGGCCAGTTTATTCTTAATAAATTCTCCAATCTCTGGATAACGCACCAGTTCCTCGTTAAAAAGCAGTTCGCTGGGCGTATATTTGGAAAGCTCGTTGATCACTTCCAGCGGAACAGAAGAGGCTTTTTGTTGGGTTAAATAAACATCCCCTGTTGAAATATCCGCAAAGCAGACGGCAAATATCTGCTTGCGGATCACAACAGAAGCAATATAGTTGTTGCGTTCTTCGTTCAGAAGACTGCTTTCAATCACCGTCCCCGGCGTAATCAAGCGAGTTACACCACGCCTGACAATACCCTTTGCCTGGGACGGATCTTCAATCTGTTCGCAGATTGCTACTTTATATCCCTTATCAATTAAGCGTTTAATATATCCTTCTGCCGCATGATAAGGGATTCCGCACATTGGCGCTCGTTCCGGAAGGCCGCAATCCCTCCCGGTAAGGGTGAGTTCCAGCTCTTTCGATATCTGGACAGCGTCTTCAAAAAACATTTCATAAAAATCTCCCAAGCGGAAGAACAGGATATGATCCCTGTGCTGGGCTTTAATATCCAGATACTGCTGCATCATTGGGGACAGACTGGCCAATGAAGTTCCTCCTTTTGCCGCTTTTGTTCACATCCGGTCAGGCCTTAGTGGCAGCCGGAACAGCTCGAACAGCTTCCGCTGCATCCAGCGGGCTGCACTTCACAGGTATCCGGATCTTCCCCATTGACGCAAAGCATCAGTATTCCGGTAATTTCATTCATTAAAGCGTCAATATTCTGTTTCGCTTCGTTAAAATCCAGCATGGTTGGACGGCCCATAACAGCGGTATAGGTTTCCTTCAACTTCTGATCCAGCTCCTGAATTTTATCCGCGTTCTGTTCTTTCATCTGCATTTCGGTCGATAAATTCATACGGATCAGATTAAATTCCTTAATCATGTCCTGCAATTCCTCATCTCCATCGTTCGCCTCTTTTGCTGTAACCAGATGCTTGTACTCCTCGCTTGCCTGAATTGCTTTCCCCAGTTCACGAGCCATTTTAATTAAATCCATTTTTAAATTCCTCCAATTTCTAATTCCTTATAATATCCAAAAATATTGTAAGATTCTTTTTGGTTATACCATGAAGCGCAGCGGAATGGTATAACCGGCCATCAGGGCGGCAGTGAGCCTGTGCGAACGGATCGCCCCGGCCATTCGGTATAATAAGCGCTTTGCGCTCATTATACCATGAAATAATACAATCATCCAGATAAGATTTGACAAATACTATTTTTTCTCTCCCATTTTGTCTTGAGTGGGAACTAATTCCCCGCGGAGCGCCCAGTTCAGCGCTTCGGTAATCTCTACCTCCACAAACTGCCCTACTAATTCAGGCGGTCCTGGAAAGTCAATAATCATATAAGCCTCGTTCCGTCCTGTCAGATAGTTTGCCCCGGATCGTCCCGGGCCTTCTACCAAAACGCGGAAACGTTTCCCGATACAGCTTTCATATTTTTCGATCCCGATCTGCTTCTGCAAGTCCAGCATACGCTGAAAACGGTCAGCCTTTTCTTCATCTGAAGTAAAGTCTTCCATTTCCGCCGCCTTGGTGCCTTTCCGCTTGGAATAGATAAACGAAAAAATCGAATCAAACCGAACCTGCTCCAGCAGTTCCAGCGTTTGAGAAAAGTCTTCCTCGGTTTCGCCCGGGAAGCCGACGATGAAGTCGCTGGTAAAAGCAATATCCGACATTTTCTCCCGCGCATAATCCACCAACCGGCAGTAATCGGCACGGGTGTACTGCCGATTCATTTGACGCAGAATC
Source organism: uncultured Clostridia bacterium (assembly GCA_947649285.1). Lineage (GTDB taxonomy): Bacteria > Bacillota > Clostridia > Oscillospirales > Ruminococcaceae > Paludihabitans. Next base: position 5,247 of record CANSRB010000069.1, on the reverse strand, counting down.
CGGTCGCTTCCGCACTGTACCGGCAAATGGAAATGCTTGCAGACCTTTTCACACTCTGCAATGGTATCGATCAATTCAAAGGTAGCGTCCTTCGGATGGGAAGACATGAATCGAATCCGGAATTCCCCTTCTACCGCATTTAATTTCCGCAGCAGGCCGGAAAAGTTGATCTCTTCCTCTAAACCCTTCCCATAAGAGTTTACGTTTTGTCCCAGCAGCATCACTTCCTTGTAGCCAGCTTGAAGCAGCCCTTTGAACTCCTGAAGGATTTCCTCACTGCGCCGGCTCCGCTCCCGCCCTCTTACATAAGGAACCACGCAGTAAGTGCAAAAATTATTGCAGCCGTACATGATCGGCAGCCAGGCGCGGATTTCCTGATCCCTTCGGATCGGAATTCCCTCAATAATCCCAGCATTATTTTCGGAAAGATCAAAGATCCGTTTTTTCGTATTCAAGGACGCTTCCAACAATTCCGGCAGCTTGGGCAGAGAGTGCGGCCCAAATACCAAATCCACATAAGGGAAACTGTTTTTGATTCGCTCGGCGATATGCTCTTGCTGCATCATACAGCCGCAAAGCCCGATAATCAGATTGGGGTTCCGCCTTTTTTGATGTTTCAGTGCGCCAACGTTTCCAAAGACACGATCCTCTGCATTTTCCCGTACCGCGCAGGTATTGAAAATAATCAGATCGGCTTCCTCCGCTGTTTCGCAGAATCCATATCCCATTAAAGCCAGCATCCCTTTGATTTTTTCACCGTCGCTTACATTTTGCTGGCACCCATAAGTCCGGACATAAGCGAGCGGCTGAGAATCATACTGTGCGCAGATCCACTTTCGTACACTGGCCACAGACACTTTTTGGCTTTCTTCCCATAGTCCCGTTGCTTTTGACTCTGTCATAAACGAATCTCCCATTTTCCCGAACGGCTTTGCGTTCTGTCTCCCTGCATTTTTCAAGTAAGTGTATTCATTATACTTCACATCCTCATTTTCGTCAATCTTTTCCGGCATCCAAGCCAGGGCTTCTCACAAAAAGGAACAAGCTTTAAAGAGAAACAGCCCTCGAGCTATCGAGACATTCCTCCGGTTAGACCGGGGCGGCTCGATAGCTGGAAGGCATCCCCACTGTCCACCATGTGGGGGTTCCCAAGGGAATCCCACCCTGGAAGGTTTTCTTTTCTCCCCTTTTCTTTGAGCGATCAAAGAAAAGGGGACGGGATGCAGGACGCGGAGTCCCGCATCCGGGTCGCAATCGGTGCGGCGTGAAAACTTTTGAACATTAGCATGGCCTCCAAGCTTAAACTGGCGTATTCTTCACCTGCCTTCCCTCATGGTCGAGCATATAATTCTCCTTTAAAACCAGATCTTCTATCAAAACAAACTCGTATCCCTCCCCCTTTAGTTCCGGGATCAGACGTCTTAAAGCGGCTGGCGTATTTTCCGTATCATTATGGAACAGGAGAATACTGCCTGGACGTACCAGCTTTTTCAGCGAATCAATCATTTCGCCAGCCTCTCTTCCCTGCCAGTCCCGGCTGTCTGCGTCCCATTGAATGACCTGATGCCCCAGCTCCTGCTCAAACGTTGTCAGCATAGCGTCTGAGAACTCCCCGTAAGGCGCGCGATAATAACAGGGGGCACGCCCGGTTAATCGGGTAATTTTTTCGTCGCAGATCCGGGTGTCCGCAACCAATTTTTCAGCTGGTATAGACGCTACATGAGGATGCCGGTCTGAATGATTTTCCACCCGATGCCCCGCCTCGGCAAATGCACGGACATCCTCCGGATAACGGTCACACCAGTCACCCGTCACAAAAAAGGTGGCCGGGATTTGGTTCATCTTCAGCAGATCCAGTAAAATCTGCGTATCGCTGTTTTCCCAAGCGCAGTCAAAGGTCAATGCAATTTTCTTTTCCTCTGTTACAACCCCATAGATAGGACGCTTGCTTCCCATTTTCGCACCAACCGGAATTTCCAGTTCATTTTTTTGCCCAAACCACATTCCAAACAGACAACACAAAATCCCTCCCACACAAAGCATCGGAAGCTGATATTTTTCGATCCAGGTCCCTACCTGCCGTTTCTGTTTCATTCAATCTCCTCCTTTTTATCAGGTGACGTCTGTTTATATTATGCAGGCTGTCTTATAAAAAGAAGAAAAGGATCCGTGCGTCAGCTGCACAGATCCCTTGAATTATCAAAACTCTATAAAAGCAAGAACTGCCCATTCTGCACATCCAGGACAAACCGGTTTTCTACAGGCGTATCCGTCTCCAAAAGCTTCCGGGACATCAAATCCTCTACTTTAGAAGTAACAACACGCCGTAAGGGGCGTGCCCCATATTCCGGTTTATAGCCCAAGCGGGCGATCTCCTCCACTGCGGCATCTGTATAGCTGAAGTCAATATGCAGGGTTTTGGCCCGTTCAGACAAAGAGGAAAGCATATTCCGGGCGATGGTTCGAAGCGCCTCAGGAGCCAGCTTATGAAATACTACAATCTCATCCATCCGGTTCAGCAGCTCAGGCGAAAAACGCCTCTTCAATTCAGAAAGAACGTCCGTCTTTTCTCTGGCCCTGGAATCCTCCTCGGACAAAGCACCGAACCCTAAAGCCTTATTCTCCGTCAGAAATTGTGCCCCTATATTCGATGTAAGAATCAGGATACATTCCCTGAAATTGACACGGCGGCCCTGGGAATCCGTCAAAAAGCCGTCCTCTAAAATCTGGAGCAGGATGTGGAGGACATCTGGATGCGCCTTTTCCACCTCATCAAATAGCACAATGCTGTAGGGCTTGCGCCGCACCCGCTCGGTCAGTTGTCCTCCCTCTCCATAGCCGACATAGCCGGGAGGCGACCCAATCAATCGGGCGACCGTATGCTTTTCCATGTATTCCGACATATCCAGGCGGATCATTTCGGTTTCCGATCCGAAAAGGACTTCGGCCAATGCTTTGGAGACTTCCGTTTTCCCAACCCCAGTCGGACCTAAAAACAAAAACGAACCGTTGGGACGGTTGGGGTCTTTCAGCCCCAGCCTTCCCCGCCGGATCGCAGCACAGATGCGCTCCACCGCTTCCTGCTGACCGATTACCCGCTTCTGAAGATCGTTTTCCAATTGAAGAAGCCGGTGGCTTTCTTTCATAGTCACCTGCTGTACCGGGATTTTGGACCAGCGTGCGACAATTTCTGCGATATCGTCCGGCCCTACCAGCGGCTTGGAAGAACCCAGCTGGGATTTCCAAAGCCGGGTTTGCTCCTGGTAACGTGTCTGGAGTTCTTTTTCCTCCAAGCGGTATTCCGAAGCAATTTCGAATTTCAGCTTGCTGATTGCTTTGTTTTTTTCTTTCTGCACCGTCCGGATCTCCTCCGTAATGCGGCGCATCTCTGAGGAGGCTGCACTGCTGCGAATCCGAACGCAGGAGGAAGCCTCATCCATTAAGTCAATCGCTTTATCTGGAAGGAAACGGTCCGTCAGATAACGGCTGGAAAGCTCTACGGCCGCTTTAATCGCCTCCGAGGTAATCTGCACCCGATGATGGGCTTCGTATTTTTCACGCAGCCCTTCCAAAATGAGCACTGCTTGCTCCCGAGTCGGTTCTTCTAAAGTAATAGGCTGGAAACGGCGTTCTAACGCAGAGTCCTTTTCGATATACCGGCGATATTCCGCAATCGTGGTAGCGCCGATTAACTGGATTTCCCCTCTTGCCAGAGGCGGCTTCAGGATGTTGGCCGCATCAATTGCGCCTTCTGCCGCACCCGCCCCGATGATATTATGCAGCTCGTCAATAAACAGGATGACGTTCCTCCGGGCTGAAACTTCATCCAGCACCCGTTTGAGCCGTTCTTCGAAATCACCGCGGTATTTTGCCCCGGCAAGCATGGCAGTCAGGTCCAGGGATACCAGCCTTTTTTCTCGCAGCATTTCCGGCACTTCCCCCGCGATAATCCGCTGTGCCAACCCCTCCGCCACAGCTGTTTTCCCTACGCCTGGTTCCCCAATCAAGCAGGGATTGTTTTTGGTACGACGGGCCAGGATTTCCACAGTCCGTGCAATTTCCTCCTGCCGGCCGATGACAGGGTCCAGCTTCCCCTGCTCTGCCAGCTCGGTCAAATCCCGTCCGAATTGACGCAGGACGCCCCGGCTTTTTTCCTTTTCGCGAGGCTTCGGCGGCGGGACTTCCTCTGACGGATGGCTTCCAGGTGCTGAAAAGGAGGAGGGTTCCCCTTCCCCTCCGGCAAGCTCACGGACACAGCTTAAATACAGATCGCTGGGATTCACCCCCATTTCCCGGAGGAGCATCACTGCATAACAGGATTCATCCTTCAGGATCGCCAGCAGGATATGCTCGGTCCCTACGGTATTCTGCTCGGACTGCGCGCGTGCTAACGCAGATTCCAGCAATTTCCGGCTCCGCGGCGTAATATCATTCGGGGTCAGCGTATTTTTTACACCCGCCCCAAAAGTATTGCGAAGCTTTTCCTCCACCCGTTCCGGCGTAATGCGGCTTCTGCTCAGCAGGGTTGCCGCAGCGCTGCCCTCTTCGCTGGCCAGGCCGTATAAAAAATGCTCGCTCCCCACGCAGGTATGCCCCAAAATGGACGCCATCGCAATCGATTTATTCAACGCCCGGTTTGCTTTCTCGGTAAACCCATTGAAAATGAACATTCGCTTTCCTCCTGTATTCAGACGAATGTTTCCAGCGGGCTAAATCAAGTCACGGATTAACCGCGCACGGTCCAAATCACGCTCCCTGGCGTTCAAATGCTGGTTTGCACGAACACTGAGCGTCGCTTCCCCGACGGAATTTAACAGCTGGTTCAGGGTTTCTAAAGAAACCTCCTCCAGAATCCGCTCGGAAACACCTAGTCTGACATTTGATAAATGTGCATATGCCTCTTTTGAAGTAATCATCCGCGCATATTTCAGGATACCGTAACTGCGGCAGATCTCATCAATTACTTCAATGTTGTTCAGAATATCAGCCCGTGCGCCGCGCTCGCTCTCCATCACCTGGCGCACGATATTTTGCAGGTTGCTGATCTCCATTTGCTCGGAAAGCCCGAGCGTCACCTGGTTGGCAATCTGATAGGCTGAGCCGATCACACCGGTTTCTTCGCCATAGCTTCCCCGGATCACCAATCCCATCCGGCTGACCGTTTTCATCAGCTGGGGGATGATCTGGATCCGCTCCAAGGCTGGAAGATGCAGCAAAACCGAAGCGCGCAGCCCGGTCCCCAAATTC
>CANSRB010000068.1 GCA_947649285.1 uncultured Clostridia bacterium | reverse complement strand
GTCGCCTACGCTGAGCGGGGATCCAAGGGGACTCCCTTGGCGCATTTCTTTCCCCCATTTCTTTGGGCGTCCAAAGAAATGGGGCGGGGTGTGGGGCGCGCAGCCCCACAAATCAGCAGGGGCACAGGCTGCGGAGCCCCACAAATCGAACGTCCCGGCCGGGAGAGGGCCCTCCCCCTTAGAAGAATTCCAGCGTCACCCGTTTCCCGGTCTTTTCCAGCTCCGCGGCAAAATCCTTAATGAGGTTCAGCTTCAATCCCAGCGAAACCGGCATTCCCGGGTTCTGATGGGCGGGATTGAGCGCCTGCCCGATCAGGAAACGGACCTCGGTGCTGTCCTCCAGCACCATCCGAGCCAACTGAGCCGCGCCGTCGTTTTTATACAGTAGGAAGGAATCGTCATGGTTTTGCTGCGAGGTAAACGCCCGGATATAATCCACCGCCTTGCCGATGGTCAGCACTCCTTCGGTCACCAGGTCAATCCCCGGGATATGCGCAGTCGGCGGAACGGAGGGGTTTTCATAATCGACCCGGACTTCCAGCTCTTTCCCGGTCACCCGGGAAACAATCTGGGAGGTCGTGCCGCCGCAGACCACCTTCAGCCCCGGCGAATACATCAGCTTATCCACGACCATCTTATCCCGGGAGGAATCCATCGGCGGGCCAACCATCACCGTACAAGGCGTGGAGGGCTTGAATTTCAGCGCGCAGACGGTGGAATCATCCCCCGGCTGATCCATATAGAGGGTATTCACACTGCCCAACAGCTTTTTCACGATCATCCGCGCCGAGGTATCCGGCGTCATATTTTCCTGGATATAGCTCACAATATTTTCATACTGCCAGCCTAAGTCCAGCAGCCGCCCTACCCCGGCATGGACCACACCGTCCGAAAAAGTGATCAACATATCCCCCGGCCCCGCCTGGAAGCGGCTGATATACACCTGTTTCCCATCCAACAGCAGTTCTTCCCGCTCAATGGGGGTAAAAACGCCGTCCTGGAAATAGACCGCCAATGGGTTGTCAAATTCGGCCAGATAGACTTCCCCGGCGGGGGAAACCTTAACAATGGTGAAGGTGGAATAGGCCAGCCCGCGCTCCGAACAGACCGGAAGGGTACTGGCGATGGTTTCCACTGCTTCCTCCAGCAGTGCCCCTTCCGACATCATCGTTGCGATAATCTTACTGGTCAGGGTGGAAAGGATATTGGCCTTCACGCCGCTCCCCAGCCCGTCGGCCAAAACACAGAAGAAATAGCGGTCGCCCCGGACAATCTCCACCTTATCGCCGCAAAGCTCCTCGCCATAGTGGAACAGACTGTCCCACGCCGCGTCTACAAACAGCTTCATTCTATCGCTCCTTTCTGTCCGTTTTTCAGTCTTTGGAAGAAATCTCAGTGATGGATTTCTTCAGCCGGGTCAGCGCCATCTTGGTTTCAGCCGTAGTTTCACCCAACAGGCTGGCGATCTCCTGAGCGACCCGCATCTGTTTTTCGATGACGTTCTGAGCAACATCCACCGTAGACATCCGCAGCGAGGAAAGCTCCTCCCGGCTGTGCTCCTGCTCCGAAATATCCTTCGCAAAGGCAATATACATCCGGTTGGAAGCCAGGTACATCACGGTAAATTCCACGATAATCTCCGGCGTCGCGCCCTCGACTTTCTTGACCACCAGGCGGTTTTCCTCTCTGGCCTCATCAAAAGCAGTTTCACCGTACAGCGCCGGGATCATCTCACCCAAAATGCTGAGATCTACCCCGAACAGCTCCTGCCCTTTCGGGTTGATCTCGGTCACGCAGAGATCCGTATCAAAAGCAATAATCCCATTGGGGGAATTGGAAATAATGGTCGCGGACATATTCTCCGCCTGTTCCCGCAGGAAGGGCAGGCACATGGTCACATCGGCTTTCCCGTTAAAGACGGCGACAGCCTTATCCCGGCAGGTCGGATAACCGCAGCTTCCGCAGTTCAGTTCCTGTTCTTTGGTTGTTTTCCCGATGCTTGCCAGGATTTCGCGAATCTGCTCCTCGGTGGGCTTTTTCGTTTCAACCTGGCGGTTCGCGAATACCCGCGGATGCAATAGGGTCAGCGACGCGCTGGCAGAGGGGTTCCGATCCATCGGCTGAGGCTCCGATTTCAAGCTGACCAGGGAATGGATCACGTTTTTCCGATGTTTTTCCATAATCGGGCCGCCGATGCAGCCGCCAATGCAAATATTAGCCTCCACGAAGAGATGATCCACCTCGCCGCTTTGCATCTGCCCAAAGAAATCCAGGCAGCGGCTGTGCCCATCCACTGAAATCGGCGTGTACCCGTGGAAGTTGTTCAGCATCGTCTTGATAATGCCCTCCTGCTTGGGATAAATCCGGGAAAGAGGCTGTGCCACACCGGTGGCGTCGGGATCCTCCTCCTCTAAACGGATCCCAGCCTCCTTCATCCACAGGTCAATATCTTCAAATGTGAGAACCTGATCGACCAGGCCGCCCGCCAGCGGATCCTCCGACTCCTGCATCTTGGACAGGCAGGGCCCGACAAATACCACCCGGATATCCCCGTAAGCTTCCCGCATCAGGCGGGCGTGCGCCATCATCGGGGACGAAACCGGCGCCAGCGAACCAATCAGCGCCGGGAAGTGCCGCTCGATCAGCATAACCATGGAAGAACAGGAAGTCGCAATCACATTTTTCATCTTCCCACTGGCCAGCAGCTCTTCGTATTCCTTGGTGACCTCCGCCGCGCCGATCGCCGTTTCCTCCACCCGGGCAAAGCCCAGCTTTTTCAGCGCTGCGCTCAGCTGTGCAAAAGTCGCATTCCCGTACCAGCCCGTATAGGAAGGCGCCAGCGACAAGCAAACCGGCTTTCCCTCTGCCAGCAGCGTCTTGACCTCGTCCACATTCTGCCGGACATATTTGGCGTTCTGGGGGCAGATCTCCATACACTTCCCACAGAGGATGCACTCCTCTTCAATAATCTTGGTATGGTTCTCCTTAAATTCGATCGCTTTCAGCGGACACTCCCGGATACATTTGAAACAGTTCTGGCAATTTTCCGCATTTAATCTGAGAATACTTTTCATCGCTGATACCGTCCTTTCGTGATCTGGTCAGGCTTCCCCGCCGGCCGCATTTTTTTCGGCCAGCGCGAGGGGATAGATTTCATCATAAAATACCTGCTCGGCATTGGAAAAGCCCACGTTATTGACATTTTTTTCGTTCACCATCGTGGCAATCCCATTCAGGCAGTTGCCCAGGCAGAACGAAGCCTTGAGCTGGACAACGTCCTCCAGCTCATGCTGCTTGATCAAGCCGTCGAACGTCTTGACAACCTGATAAGAACCCTTCATGTGGCAGGAACTCCCGACACACACCTTAATAACCACCATTTTCTCTGCTCCTCTCGATTCTGCTGCGATATTTCCAATATTTCAACCGGCACCGGCGGAGACTATTTTTCCACTCGGTAGGCCAGCAGCTCAAAGCTAGCCGTTGTTTCCAGCCTCTCCAGCGATTCCAGCCGGGCGGTATCCTCCACCGAGGTTTTATAGGAATAGGGCGTCATCCGGAACAAATTGCGGATATCCTCCCCGCTTTCCAGCCGGATTTTCCGTTTCACCCGCTCCGCGCCCAAAAAGCGGAATCCTTCCTGCTCATACGGCTTGACTTCATTTTTGTAGGGATGGGCGTAAACCGCCTGTTTCAGCTCAAACAGATGCTCCTCACTGGGAATTACTTGTAGGAAAACTCCATTCTTTTTCAACACACGGTAAAATTCTTCCGGACAGCAGGGAGCGAAGACCTCGGTCACCACAGTACAAAAATCAGACTGGACCGGCAGCCGGAAAATGCTTCCCACGCCGAACAGCGCCGAAGGCACCCGCCGGGCAGCGTGATCGACTGCCGTCTTGGAGAGGTCGATCCCCAGCAGCCGGGCCTTCATCCCGGCCGACTGAACCGCCCCGGCGATCCCGGCCATGTAGTACCCCTCCCCACAGCCGGCATCCAGCAAAGCCGGCTCCTCCCGATCTTCCGCCAGAAAACCCGCCGCTTTTTCGGCCAATTTCTCCCGCAAAGGGGCATAATACCCTTTATCCAGAAAGGCGGTACGGGTCCGCACCATCTGCTTGTTATCGCCCGGCTCTTTGGAACGCGCCAAATGCGCCGGAAGCAGATGGACATACCCGCTTCTGGCCAGATCAAAGCAATGCCGTTTTTCACAGAGCAGGCTCCGGCCTTCCTGCTCCAGCGCTCCGCCGCAGATCGGACAGCAAAATCCCGTCATTCCGTATCCTCCTGTTGACCTCCCGGATTCTTTGGCGGGAACTCCCGCTTATCTTACTTATTTTAACATAATTCAGCAAATTTTACAACAATAATTCCACAGGAACCGCTTTTTTCTCTGAATCAACGCCTGAATTCCCCGCCTGCTTTCTTTGATCTCCCCCAAAGAAAGTGAAAAAAGAAAACTGCTGAAGAAGAGCCGGAATCCCACCCTATTTGTCAGAAATCCGGCTTGATGCAGCATCCCATCCCGCTGGATGCCCCTCCTGAAAGCCGAATCCTTTTTATGTGACAGCGTGCCAAAACGCTGATTAACCCTTGTAAAAACAGCCCCACTATGCTATCCTTGATAAAGCATCCTTATTTTTATAGTCAACGCACTTGAAAAGAAGCATTGGCTTCTTTTCAACACTGCGGCATATCATGCCGCAGTGGGCCGCGAAGCGGCCATGCGGTAGGGCTTCATAGACGGCGCACAGCGCATTTTATGCGCGGACAGGCAAAGCCTGACCCTCCAATCGGGTATCGATTTGAGGGTGTGCCGACTATATCCGGACTGATTCATTCCATCTTTGGAGGTTTTATTTATATGATTACTGTTTCAGACGTCAGCCTGAGCTTTGACGGAAGCAACCTTTTTTCCGGCGTCAACCTGAAATTCCTGCCCGGCAACTGCTATGGCGTCATCGGCGCCAACGGGGCCGGGAAATCCACCTTCCTGCGGATCCTGAACGGGGAACTGGAGCCCAGCCGGGGCGAAGTCATTATCCCGCCGGAAGTCCGGATGTCCGTCCTCAAGCAGGACCACTATGCTTACGACAGCTTCCCCGTACTCGATACGGTGATTATGGGCAACGCCCGGCTGTACGAGATCATGCGCCAAAAGGACGCCCTCTACGCCAAGGAGGACTTCTCCGACGAGGACGGGATCCTGGCCGGCGAACTGGAGGCCGAATTCGCCGAAATGAACGGCTGGGAAGCTGAATCGGACGCTTCCAAGCTGATCCAGGGGCTGGGGCTCCCGGAGGAGCTGCTGTATCAGGAAATGTCTTCCCTGACCGGCAACGAAAAGGTCAAAATCCTGCTGGCGCAGGCACTGTTCGGAAACCCGGACATCATCCTGCTCGACGAGCCGACCAACCATCTGGATATCGCTGCCATCGACTGGCTGGAGGACTTCCTGCTGGATTACGAGGGCACCGTCATTGTCGTTTCGCATGACCGGCACTTCCTGAATACCGTCTGTACCCATATTGTCGACATCGACTATACCCAGATCAAACTCTATGTCGGCAACTATGAATTCTGGTACCAGTCCAGCCAGCTGATGCAGAAGATGATGAAGCTGCAAAACAAGAAAAACGAGGAAAAAATCAAAGAGCTGCAAAGCTTTATCGAGCGGTTCTCCGCCAACAAATCCAAATCCAAGCAGGCCACCTCCCGCCGGAAGCTACTGGAAAAACTGACGGTGGAGGAAATGCCTGCCTCCAGCCGGCGCTATCCCTTCATCGGCTTTACCATGGATCGGGAAGCCGGGAAGGATATCCTGAGCGTAGAAGGGCTTTCCAAGACCGTGGACGGGGTCAAGGTGCTCAACCAGGTTTCCTTCATTGTGCGGAAGGGCGAGAAAATTGCCTTTGTCGGGGAGAATGAAATCGCCGTGACGACCCTGTTCCGAATCCTGGCCGGCGAGCTGGAACCGGATGAGGGAAGCTTCAAATGGGGAGTCAGCACCTCGCAGAGCTATTTCCCCAACGATAACTCCGCCTATTTCGACGGGAACCAGACCAGCATTATCGACTGGCTCAAGCAGTATTCTCAGGATGAAACCGAAACCTATCTCCGGGGCTTCCTCGGGCGGATGCTCTTTTCGGGGGACGATGTGTACAAGCCGGTCAGCGTCCTTTCCGGGGGGGAGAAGGTCCGCTGTATGTTCTCCCGGATGATGCTCTACGGCTCCAATGTCCTGATGCTGGACCGCCCGACCAACCACCTCGATCTGGAGTCCATCACAGCCGTCAATAACGGGCTTTGCGATTTCAAGGGGAATATCCTGTTCGCCTCCCACGACCATGAATTTATCCAGACCATCGCCAACCGGATCATTGAGCTGACCCCTGACGGGATTGTCGATAAATTCACCAACTATGACGACTATGTCGCCAGCAAAGGCGGCCATGTCGCGGCAAGTGAGGGCTGACCATGAAAGTGGCTATTGAAGAGCTGCAAGCCTATCTGTTGGACTGTTACCGTGAGGGTGGAGCCGACCAAAGCCTATTCATGAAACTGGTCGAGGAGATCGGTGAAGCGGCGGAAATCCTCAACAAAAAAGCCGGGCGGAAGGCAGCGGATAGAGAGGATTTACCTTCCCAATTAGGGAATGAACTGGCTGATGTGATCCATTACACGGCCGCAATCGCCGCCCTGAACGGGCTCAACCTGAATGATTTTATCCTGAGCAAGGATCGTGAGGCTTCCATCAGGTACCATCATCGGACCAATTTAGAGCAGTTCATCCTGGATCAACGGGCGAGCGGTTCAGCCCCCTAAAAAACAAAAACTTCCCGAAAAACTTCGGGAAGTTTTTTACGTCAGAAATTCAATACAGATGAGCCAGCATCCGGCCTAAAGGGGTGTCAAACCCAAGCGCCCGGTACATTTCTTCATCGCAGGGGGCACAACAAATGGTCAGACTTGACAGGCCTTTCTCACCGCACCATTCCTGTGCTGCCTGGGTCAGTTTCCTGGCGATCCCTTTTTTACGAAACACCGGTTCAATATAGAAGTCATCCAATACCCCGGTATCGGAACAAGTGAAAGTCGAAAAACACTTTACCACACTGCACATGGCAACCGCCCGATAACCACGCTTTGCCATAAAGAAAGTGATCCGGCCCTCCCGTATCGCTTGCCGAAGACGATCCTGTCTTTCCTCTGTCAGCGCCGGTTCCCCGATCTCCTTGAAAAATCCATTCTCCAGCTTTTTAAGCTGCCAGTCCTCCGGATCTGCAAGGATTTCTATGGTAATGGGGATGTCATTCTTTGGGGGCAGGAGCATCAGCGATTCCCCCCATTCGTCAACACCGTTTTTGATAAAACCGACCTGCTCCCAAAAATGAGCCCGCCGGTCATTCCCGCTGCAATTCAGTTCCGCATAGCGCGCGCCGTTCTCTCCTGCCCAGTCCAAAAGCACCTCAGCGCACTGCTTTCCAGTGCCATTGCCCCGGAATTCCGGATAGACGCCATATTCCATGATGAAGCACTTTCCATCCTCTGTTGTATAAATCACCGGCATGGCAAAACCGATGTCCTGCCCATTCCGGCAAAAGAACAGATAATGGCATCGGTCCTGCGGCCTGTCATGAAGCTTTTGTACCTGTGCCCAATACGTCGCATCATTGAGGAAGTACTCCCTGTCTTCATCCTCCGGGTCAGGGAAAATATCCCGCTTGAAATAACAGCGAAGCTGCTCCCAAAAGAGCGAAACGTCGCTTTCCGCAACGGCCTCACGGATGGTAATTGTTTTATCCATTTATATTCCTCCAAAATTGATTTCGGAGGGCTGGGCATTGTTTCAAAATAAAATCCTCTTTTTTCCTTTTGTGCCGATGAAAGCCTGTCTTTTTCATTCTTCGTCAAAATAACTGTCCGACCAATCACAGGTCAACGTCTCCGGGCGTCCTTATGAAAAAAGTATCCCAGATTGATCCTTACCTCTCGTCTGCCAATATCATTGTTTGTGTAACAGCAGGTATCAAAACCAATCAGTTCAAATCCCTCGTGAAGATAGAAACCGATAGCGTTTGTATTGCAGGATTGTGTTTCCAGAATGACGGCGCGCCGGTTTTGGCTTGCCGCAATTGCTTTTGCTTTATCCATCAGCCTCTTCCCGATCCCCTGATGACGAAGCCCATCGGACACCCATAGTTCTGTCACCATCAGCCTGTTTGACCATTCCTCCGGACATACCTCAATGCAGGCCAGTAAATCTCCATCCTCGCTGACAATGCCAAAGGCCTCTGCATTCTCCCAGTGTTCCTGATATAGTGAATCGGGGAAATCATACTCTTCAGGGGTATGGACGATCTCCTCTTCCGCTTGTTTCCTGGTTAAGGAAATGACACACCCGTTGCTGTCCAGCGGATGTATTTCCAGGTCATAGTAGCTATTGCTTCTCGTTGCCAACGGTATAGCCGTACCTTTCCACGTTTCCTTCGGTAATGCGATGATTTCATTTCTGTAATTCGCCATCTTCTTTTCCACATACAATCTCCATAAATCCCAATTGCCCCTTCTGCTACACCCTATCTGTCAGCCTGATACAAGATGTACATTGGTAAAGTTGCCGAAGGTATCCTCCATCAACACGAAAGGTAAAAGACACAAATAAAAAAGCCATCTTTTCCATTTTGCAAACAACCCCTAGAAAGAAAGGCCCCTCCATACCTGATTCATTTTCATAAAAACCACCCTTTCCATTTCAGTTTTGTATTCAAACATCGTTTGCAATGTTGATACCGTTATCTTCCATATTTTAAAAATCAAGGTTTCGTCCGACGAAGCGGGCGAAACCTTTTCTCTTTTTTCAGGCTAAGGGATGCAAAGCAAGCTCTTTTAGCATCCGCCGCGATGATGGGAGGAATGACGGCCGTAGTTGTAATTGCCGTATCCATATCCTCCGCCATGATGTCCGCCGTTGTAGTTGTAATTATAACCGCCGCAGCCGCCGCGATGCCCGTAGGTCTGAGTGCCGTAATGCGGGCAGTTTGGATACTGGGTGCAGTTCGGATTATTGGGGCAGGTGTACTGCTGAATCTGCGGCTGGCTGGCCGTACGGAGCGCCGCCAGGTCGTTGGCGTTCATCGTCTGGGTATAGGGGATCTGCTGCATAATATTAACGGCTTCCCCTCTGCTGCTGGATTGCCGCAGGACAGCCTGGGTATCCGCCGGTTTGCTGTTTTCTGCCGGGTTCAGCGCATAAACCTCCTGGCCGTTCAGCAGGTAGAGGGCATCCTCCCCGGCCTCCACGATCTGGGAGGGACGGTTCTGATCATCCGAAACCTGCGCGAAGAAGTCATCCGAAGCGCTCAGCGTCCCCTGATAGGCCCCGCCCTGCTGGGCCGGCTCATCAACCGTGAAAAGATAACAGATCTCTTTCCCGCAGAAAACCGGGAACTGATAGGAATGATGCCCATCCTCTCCGGTTAGGGCATAGGGCGTCCCCATGCAATACTGGTGAAGGTGCTCAATCTGGTTTGCCGGATCGTGGCAAAGGTGCCGGGCCAAAAAGCCCTCCAGATTTGCCGAGGCATAATCCACCGCTTCCTGAGGGACAGGCTCGGTGAGGACATAACGGGACACCTCCCGTTCGGCTGCCGCCGGGTTGGTCTCAGCATAAGCGGGCACCCCTCCAAGCATCAGCCCCAGACCCAGCATTAAAGAAACAATTTTGATTTTTCTATTTTTCATCACAAACCTCTCTTTCTCTGATATCCTTAGAATATGACTGATAAACTGAACTTATTTTCTGCATACGAGCAGGGCATGATTCGCCATCCCGGTACAGCTCTCACAACAGGCCATCCGGTCATAAAGCGGGCGCATTTTGTCGAACTGCTCCTCGCTCATCGCATTCACAAGCTGCATCGCAATCATGAAATCCGTTCCCACATTTTTAATTTTACGGAACCCGTACCGGGCTGCCGCGGCCTCCATCTCCTCCGGCATGGTATAGAAAAACAGCTCGGGCCGAAGGTCGTCCGTACCATTTTCCAGTACGCAGCGGTTGGCTTCGTCATTGGGATAGCGGCT
>CANSRB010000067.1 GCA_947649285.1 uncultured Clostridia bacterium | reverse complement strand
GCCCGGTCCCCAAATTCGTTGGGGAAACTGTTAAATATCCCAGCGTATCATCAAACGCAAAATCCAGCGTTTCCGAAAGGATATCGTCAATCTTGTTGCAAAGCTGATAAGCGCCTTCCAAATCCATTCCGCTGCGCAGAACCTGGATCCGGATATGGTCCTCTTCGTTCACCATAATGCTGACGGAATGATCCTCCGAAAGCACCAGCATCCGGTTTTCAGGCTTGGTCAGGAAAGTACGGCTGACCAGGTTCTGCTCCAGCAGCGCAATCCGTTCCAGTTCAGATAATTCCTGCAGTTCAATAAAACCAAACTTATTATGACCCAAATCCATCCGTTTTAACGCAGATTTTACCATTTGATTCAGCTGAATCTGCCCGGATGAAGAGATTTTTTCTTTAAATGGGAACTGTTTCACATTCCGAGCCAACCGGATCCGGGTACTGATCCCAATATCCCCCTGATGGGGCGGCTGGCGATACCATTTTTCCATAATTTTTCTCCTTTTTCCTTTATTCCGGATCAGCCATACCGCGGATTTCATCCCGCAGCTGGGCAGCTTTTTCGTAGTTCTCTTCCTGTACGGCCTTTTGAAGATCATCCCGCAGCTGGGCCAAAAGCAGACGTTTTGGCGGTTCCTCTTTCCTGTGAAGCGGACGCTTGCCAATATGCGCCGCCTTCCCATGGATGTTTTCAATCGTTGGCATCAGTTCCCGGCGGAAAACCGTATAGCATTCACTGCACCCAATCCGCCCGCTTTCCACGATCTCCTCCAGGCTGGAACCGCAGCCCGGGCAGCGTTTCCCACTGGCACGATGAGTTCGTGCCAGGTTCGCCACCATCTGGTCAAAAGGAAACCCGTTAAACAAGCTGGAAAACCCCCCTTTGTAAGCGCACTCCGCACAAAGGTGCTCCGTAACCGTCCGCCCGCCGACCCTCTGAGTCAGCATGGTAGTCGCTTGGTTGCGGCTGCATCTTTCACATAACATAGCAATACCTCCAAACATCCCGGGGCTGAAGCCCGGCTCTCGATCTTTTACCGTCAACGCCCGCGCATCCAGTGAGCTGTCATCCTGCCCAGGGAAACGCGGTGTATATCAATCTTATTATAGTACGCCCTTCCTCAAAAAGAAAGGGGATCGAAAAGGATTCAAAAATCGTTCAAAAAAGAAAGGATATTTGGAAAAAGCTGTCCTTCATCCTCTTATTTATGGACGGTGAAAGAAAGAGAAATTTCTTCTGGATTTCCTGTAACACATCTTCCGGGCCGCACATAGTATGGGGTGTAAAAACTTTAAGGAGGAAATTTCTTATGTGTGGTAACAACTTTGGTGGATTTGGTGGCAACTGCAGCTGGATACTTATCATTATCCTGCTTTTGATCTGCTGCGGCGGCAACAACAACGGCTGCGGCTGCAATTGTGGCTGCAACTGCGGCTGCAACAACAATACCTGCTGCTAATAAAATCCAGCCAGCAGAATAAGGGGACGGCGAATCGCCGTCCCCTTATTCTTATGAAAAGAGTTTGAGTTTTTATACCCAATACGGTAGAATAGGATCAAGCATTACCTAAGAAAGAGGCGCTTTATGATGAAGCTTGTCCATACTGCCGATTGGCATATCGGCAAAAACCTAAACGATTATTCCCTGCTGGAGGATCAACGGGACTGGTTTCTCCGGTTCGTCCGCCGGCTGGAGGAAATCCGTCCTGATGCGCTGGTGATTGCCGGTGATCTATACGACCGCTCCGTCCCCTCCCGAGAAGCAGTCTCTCTTTGCAGCGAGATCCTGTCCCAAATCGTACTGGAACTGGGGATTGAAACCTTTGTAATCGCCGGTAACCATGATTCGCGCGAACGGCTTTCCTTCGGGAGCAGCCTTTTGGAAAAAGAGGGGCTTCATATCGCGGGACATTTAAATGAAAGTATGACCAAAATCCCTTTCCAGGAAGCGGATTTTTATCTCCTCCCCTATCTGGAAACCCATGATGTCCGACGCTTTTTCCCGAATGAGCCGATCCGGCGGCTGGAAGAGGCGATCCACCGTTATACCAAGCCATCGCTTGAGAAGATGGATAAAAGCCGGATCAATATCCTGGTCGCGCATGGATTTTTTTCCTGTATGGAAAACAGAGAAGATTCAGCGGAAAACAGCCTGCTTCCCGATGCTCAGGTCGGCGGGAGCGAGCAGGTCGACGCAGCACCGTTTCTGGAATTCGATTATGCAGCCCTTGGGCATCTGCATTCCCGGCGAAGGGCGGGCGGCAAACAAATCTGGTACTCCGGCTCGCCGCTGAAATATTCAATCGATGAAGCTCACCAGGAAAAAAGCTTTCAGATTGTAGAACTGGAGAAAGGGATGCCTCCCTCCATTGCCTGGGAAACCCTTCCCCCGGTACGGGATGTCCGGATTCTGGAGGGCAGTTTCGAAGAGCTGATGAATCCAAACCAGTATCCGGGCTCGGAGGACTATGTCTTCCTTCATTTGACAGACCCGGTAGCCATCCTGAATGCCATTTCCCATTTGAAAGGCCGTTTCCCGAACTGTATTGGTCTGAAATACATCAACCGAACCACCGCTCAGGCGAAAGAACTGCTTTCCCGGGAACCCCAGCTCCAAAAAATGGATCCAGTCTCCCTGTTTGCCGATTTTTACCGGCACACAACACAGGAGGAGCTTCCGGAATCTGATTATGCTTATCTTGCGGGGACTCTCGCGCAAAGCGAAGCCGCGGTGGATTCAGCAGAAGAAAGGAGGGTTCTGCAATGATCCCGATCCGTTTGAAACTGGAAGCTTTCGGCCCTTTTGCCGAGCCGCAGGATTTGGACTTCACCTTATTGGAAAACGAAAGGCTTTTTTTGATTTCCGGAAAAACCGGGAGCGGAAAAACCACCCTGTTCGACGCCATCGCTTTTGCCCTATATGGTACGGCCAGTGGGACCGTCCGGGAAACCGAAAATTTTAAAAGTGATTTTACTTCCTCCGAAGCCTTATGTTATGCCGAATACACCTTCCTGATCCATGGAATCCGCTATACAGTCCGCCGGGAGCCCATACAGCTTAGGAAGAAAAGGAACGGCAACATAGTCAAGGATCCCGCTTCTTCTGCCTGGCTCTACTTTGAAAACGGTGAGATTTTATCCGGGACCGCCGCTGTCACCCGGAAAATAGAAGAAATCCTGGGTCTGAATGCCGATCAATTCCGAAAAATTGTCATGCTGCCCCAAGGTGAATTCCGTAAATTTCTTTCGGACGACGCCGGCGAAAAACAAAAAACCTTGCGGAAAATTTTTTCTACCGAACGCTTATCCTCTTTTTCCGAGCAGCTCCGCCTAAATGCAGCCCGGATGGAGGTGGAGGTTGGCAATCAGTTGGCTCGTTGCGATGCCTATCGAGGACAAATCCTCTGCGATCCAGACACCGCCCTGTCTCAAAGCTGCTGCCAGGATTCAGCGGATTACCCTTCACTTCTTCAGCTTTTGGAAGAAGAAGTGAAAACGGAATCGAAGCTACAATCCACCGCTGAACAGCAAATCCGCCGGCTTACGGCTCAAAAAGAAGAAATCAACCTGCCCTATATCCGGGAAATCGACCGAAAATTCCAGCTGCTGAAGCACGCGGAGGAAAAACATCGTTCTCTCCAGAATGAACAGCCCCGCATTCAAGCTTTGGAACAGCAGATTGCCCAGCTTACCGGCATTCGCGAGCTTTCTGTCTATGAGCAGGGACTCCTTCGAGCTCGGAAGGAGCTTTCAGAATTGCTCCGCCGTCAGGATCAGCTTCAAATAGAGCAGGCCGAAAATGAACAAAACTTGAAGGAATGCAGCAGTCAGGCTGTGCAGGCGGAGAAGGAACAAAACCGTCTTCCGGTTTTGGCCAAGAAGTCTGAGCGTCTTGCCTCGGAATACGCGCGCTTTCACGAATGGAAACAGGCCTGTTCAAACAAAGAAGAAAAATTGCAGGAACAGCGTTTATTGGATGAACAAGCCGCCCTATTTGCCCGCCAAAGGGAAGCGATTCTTTTAAAAGAACAGCAGAAGGAGCAGGAAAAACGCCGGGATTTAATTCAGAGACTGCAACAGAAAATCACAATATTTGACCAGTATAAATCAAATTTTCTGGAAAAAGATCAGGCCTATCGAAAAGGGATGCAGGATTTTTTAGATAGCCAAGCCTATTTTCTCGCTGGACAGCTGAGAGAAAATTCCCCCTGCCCAGTATGCGGTTCTACCGAACACCCAGTTCCGGCTATGCACCCTTTCCACCCTGTGCGGGCAGAAGAATTGGAAACTATCAAGACGGATTATGACCTGGCTGCGAGCAAGTTAAAAGAACAGGAAGGTGCCTGCCGCCAACTCCTATTTGAGAATGGATTTCCGACAGACAATTTTTCCGACTCGGTAAATCTTCTGGTTCAGGAAGAATCTGATCTGGAGGATCAAATTCAAAATCTGAAACATCAATTTTCTAGGCTCGCAGAAGGACTCCCACTGCCGAATCCAGCAGATTTAGAGGATGAAATCCGTCAAAATGAGCAAAAACGAGTGGAAATATCAGGAAAGCTAAATACCTTTACAGATATAATTGAACGAGAAAACTATCCGGAGGATTTTCCCTGTATTCACCGCCAAAAAACAGCAGATATAGAATCTGAAATGCAGCGAATCCAGAAGAATTACGCAGATTTAATGAAAAGTAAAAATACTTTACAGGTTAATTTAGGAAGAATTGCGGAAGCACTCCTCCAAACATCGGATCGGATCGTCGATGCTGAAAAAAGGAAGGAGGAAAATTATCAAAACTTCTCCAATCTCTCTCATGCACTAAAGATGAACCGGGAGCTTTATGAGGAACAGAAAAAGCTGCTCTCCTCCCTTCCCCAGTTCGAACAGGAGGTCACCGAATTCCATCGGCTGTTCTCCCAAAACCAGGGGGTTCTCGACAGCCTGACAGAGCAGCTCTCGGGAATTTCACCTGTTGATCTCCCTGCTGCGGAAACAAAATATCAAGCTCTCTCCCAGCAACTTGCAGAGATGTCTGCACAGTCTGACCAGCTTACAAAACGGCTGCTGATCAACCGCGATATCCTGAAAAAGCTGACCGAAGGCTGGAAAAAAAGCGAAGAACTTACCGCAATTTATAACTATCGTCAACGTTATGCTGATATTGCCGGCGGAAAGTTCAGCGACCGCATCAACTTTGAACGCTATGTCCTGGCAGCCTTTTTTTCGGATGTGATTCAAAACGCAAATTTAAGACTTGAACAAATGAGTAATTCAAGATATACTTTGAATAGAAGAACCGATCGTGAAAAAGGGAACAAGTCTTCCGGCCTGGCCCTTGAAGTGTTTGATGCTCACACCGGAAAAGCCCGGCATGTAAATACTCTGTCCGGAGGTGAGAGCTTTAAAATCGCATTGGCACTGGCGCTGGGTCTGGCAGACATCATCAGTCAAAATTCCGGCGGGATTGAAATCAATACAATGTTTATTGACGAGGGTTTCGGTTCATTGGATGAAACCTCGCTGGAACAAGCCATTGACTGCTTACAGCAGCTGAAATGTACTGGGCGTTATATCGGGATTATTTCCCATGTGCGGGAGCTGAAAGAAAAAATCCCGGCCAAGATCAACGTTCTGCAAACTCCGCAGGGCAGTTCCATCCAGCTTGAACTCTGAAAAGGCGGTTTTGTTGATTATGGATAAAGACAAGCTTGAATTTTTCTTTACAATGATGCTCCCCTTATTTTTTCTGGGGACGTTAATCTTTCTTTCCGCAGAACGGCTTTCTCCTGGCGAACTGCCCCGCGAGTATATCTATTGGGAAGAGGAAAGCTCGACCGTTACCTCTTTAGCAGCTCCCAGCACAGAGCCCGCCCCAGTTTCCGGCGATTCCCCGACAGAACTGTCGTCTTCCGTCCCCTACGAAACCGATTCTGTTCCGAAAGAAAGCCGGGAGGAAATTCCGGTTTTTTCTCCATCTACTCCTGAGCCGCCGGAAACCGCTTCTTCCCAACTGCCAGCCTCCTCGCGGACAACTGCTTCTTCCCGACCGCCGGTTTCCTCCTCCAAGCCGCAGACCTCCTCATCTAAACCCTCAACTTCGTCCAAGCCGCAAACATCCTCGAAACCGTCCTCCAATACCTCCTCCAAAATTTATATCGAATATGAGGATCCATCCTCCTTTTACGATCCTCCGGAAGAAACTTCCTCCGCGCCGGAGGAGCCTGACTGGACGGATCCGGAATCAGAGGAGCCGGATTTTCCTGAAGAACCGGAAGATCCCGAACCGGAATGGGACGGGATCGTCAATTTGAATACGGCTTCACTGGAACAGCTTTGCACGCTGGATGGGATCGGCGAAGTTTTAGCCCAGCGGATTATTGACTTCCGGGACGCCGCCGGTGGTTTTAACTCGATCGAAGAAATCATGCTGGTCAGCGGCATCGGAGAAAAGAAATTTGCCGCCATTCAACATCGATTAACGGTTTAAAGGCCGTTTCAAATAATATTGTAAAAGGAGCAAGATTGTTATGATTATTGAATTGAAAACCGGTTCTGTTTCCGCAAAACTGGACAGCGTCGGCGCGGAACTCATTTCCCTCAAAAATGCCAAGGGCGAAGAATATATGTGGCAGAAGGATCCGAAATACTGGGCGAAATCCTCCCCTTTCCTGTTTCCGATTGTCGGCAATCTCCGCAACGATACCACGATCATTGACGGACAGGAATACCATATGAGCAAGCACGGGTTCTGCCGGACAGTGGATTTTGCTGTAATAGATCGGAATGAAACTGAAGTTTCATTTGTCTATACCTATAATTCGGAAACCCTCAAAGTATATCCCTACAAATTCAGTGTAAAGCTTTCTTATAAATTGGGTACGGACGGGCTTCGTATCCGCTACAGCTTCGAAAATCTGGATGAAAAACCTATGGATTACTGCTTCGGCGCACATCCTGCTTTCCGGGTGCCGTTGGATGGCCAAGGCGGCTTTGAGGATTATTACCTGGAATTTTCTGAACCGGAAACGGCAGACTGCCCGGTATTTGATTTCGAAAATAATCAAATCAATGTAGAAAACCGGGTGAGCTATCTGAAAAATGAACAGAAGCTTCCTTTGAAATATTCTTACTTCGATCAGGACGCCATTGTAATGGACAATCCCAAATCCAACCGGGTTCGTCTGCTCAGCAGCATTACCGGCCGAGGCGTTGAGGTGGAATTCGGCGATTTTGATTTCGTTGCTTTCTGGACCCCGATCAAAGCGGAAGCCCCTTTCCTCTGTATCGAGCCTTGGTGCGGGATGGCTGTTTGCAGTGACGAATCGGATGAATTCAACCAAAAACGGGGCGTGAAGCATCTGGAACCCGGTGAGGAACAGCATTATAACCTAATGATCCGCCTAATGTAGGATCAACTGAAATCCGAAACCTGTTTTCCAGGTTTCGGATTTCTCTCATAAATTTCATAGTGCCGGAAATCATCTATAAGCACAATCAGACCGCTGTAAAACCATTAGCGGCATCCATACAAAAGCAGGAAGACTCTGCCGTATAAATGTTGACAGAGTTTGTGAAATATTATACAATAGATTTATATATTCTGTTTGAAAAGCACAGCCTGCGCGGAATTACCGCAGCTCTCCCGCAGGAAAACTTTTGCTGCGGAGGATGGAGCAAATCTTATGGGATTAACGATTGCGCAAAAAATCCTGCTGGCGCATCTGACAGACGGGAAGTTGGGAAAGGGGCTGGAAATCGGGCTGAAAATTGATCAGACTCTCACTCAGGATGCTACGGGAACCATGGCCTACCTGGAATTTGAAGCCATGGGCGTAGAGCAGGTACGTACCGAAAAATCGGTTGCTTATATTGACCATAACACCCTGCAATCCGGATTTGAAAATGCGGATGACCATCGTTTTATCGCTTCCTGCGCAAAAAAACATGGCATTTATTTCTCCCGTCCCGGAAATGGGATCTGTCATCAGGTTCATTTGGAACGGTTTGCAAAACCGGGCAAAACCCTGATCGGGTCGGACAGCCATACGCCAACCGCCGGCGGGATCGGGTCACTGGCCATCGGGGCGGGCGGCCTGGATGTTGCTGTCGCGATGGGAGGCGGTGCCTACTATATCACAACTCCGGAAATGGTGCGGATCAATCTGACTGGGAAGCTCCGCCCTTGGGTGGCAGCCAAAGATGTCATCCTGGAGATCCTGCGGTTGCTCAGTGTCAAAGGAGGCGTTGGCAAGATCATCGAGTACGGCGGCGAAGGGGTGCAGACGCTTTCCGTCCCGGAACGCGCTACGATCACCAATATGGGCGCGGAATTGGGCGCAACAACCTCCATCTTCCCTTCGGATGAGATCACACGGAAATTTTTGCGCGCACAGGGCCGTGAGGAAGATTGGGAGGAGCTTCTCCCCGATCCGGACGCCGTTTATGATGAAACCTATGAGATCGACCTTTCCTCTCTGGTGCCGATGGCGGCCTGCCCGCACAGCCCGGACAATGTCAAAACAATCCGAGAGCTGGGTGAGCTGAAGGTAGACCAGGTCTGCATCGGCTCCTGCACGAATTCCTCTTTATTGGATATGATGAAGGTGGCCTTTATCCTGCGGGGAAAAACCTGCCATCCGGATGTCAGCCTGTCCATTGCCCCAGGCTCCAAGCAGGTGCTGGGGATGATGGCAGATCTTGGACTGCTGTCGAATCTGATCGGCGCTGGCGCGCGGATTCTGGAAAGCGCCTGCGGCCCCTGCATCGGCATGGGGCAGTCCCCCAATTCCAAAGGGGTTTCCCTACGGACCTTTAACCGTAATTTCCTGGGTCGGAGCGGTACCAAAGACGCAGGAGTATACTTAGTCAGCCCGGAAGTCGCGGCTATTTCCGCTTTAACAGGCTATCTGACAGATCCTTCCGAAGTGCTGGGAGAAATGCCGGACTTCGTCCTGCCTGAAAAGTTCTCGGTCAACGATAATATGATTACCCCTCCGGCTTCCCCGGAAGAGGCCGTTTCTGTGGAAATCCTCCGCGGCCCAAATATCAAGCCCTATCCGCAGACTGCCCCGTTGGCGGACAGCATCTCCGCTCCCTGCTCTTTAAAAGTAGAGGACAACATCACCACCGACCATATCATGCCGGCCGGCTCGAAAATCCTCCCGCTGCGTTCCAATATTCCGGAAATCTCCAAGCATTGCTTTACTGTCTGTGACGAAGGTTTCCCGGCGCGCGCACTGGAAATGGGGCAGAGCATCATTGTGGGAGGAGCCAATTATGGGCAAGGCTCCTCCCGCGAACACGCGGCATTGGCTCCTCTCTATTTAGGGGTAAAAGCTGTTGTGGTCAAATCCTTCGCGCGTATCCACCGTTCCAACCTGATCAACGCCGGAATTCTCCCGCTGACCTTTGTGAACGAGGCGGACTATGACAAAATCGACCAGGGCGACGAATTGGAGCTTGCCAATGTAAAAGCGGTGATCCGGGCCGACGGTCAGCTCATCCTGAAAAATAAAACGAAAAATTGTGACATCCCTGTACACTACGATTTGACGGGCCGTGCCAAAGATATCCTCATGGCTGGAGGGCTATTGGAGTACACCCGCGAAAATCTGAAATGAGTCGCTGCTTCAGCGCCAGCACCTTAAAATGGATCGCGGTAGGATGTATGCTGCTGGATCATCTGGCATGGGCTTTCATAGAAACAGCTTCCCTCCCCGGGCAGATTTGCCATTTGATTGGGCGGATCACGGCCCCGGTGATGTGTTACTTTATCGCAGAAGGATATTTCCATACGCGGAACATCAAACGATATGCACTCCGCTTGGGAATTTTTGCTTTGATTTCCTGGCCCTGCTACTCGTTTTTTCAAACGGGACGCTGGTTTTCCGCCCAATTCGGAATGATCTGGACCCTTTTGATGGGGCTTCTGGCTTTATGGAGCTGGAAACATCTCCCCTCCCCTTTTCTGCGGCTGTCAGCAGCGGCAGCCTGCTGCGTCCTCAGCTTTTGGGGGGACTGGCCTTTTGTCGGCGTCCTATTTATATTGGTGTTCGGCTTGAACCGCCAGCCCGGCATTCCGTTGAACAAATGGCAAATGATCGGCTTCAGCATCCTGAGCCTGGGCGTTCTCGCTTTATTTCCCACCCATCTTTTTCATCTGGGGCTTTTCCTCGCTCTTCCTTTATTAACACTGTATAATGGGGAGCGCGGCGGAAGCG
>CANSRB010000066.1 GCA_947649285.1 uncultured Clostridia bacterium | reverse complement strand
GCGGCGCCGAAGAAAGCGCCGAAGAGGGCGACTCGGGCACCGGATTGGGTTTACAGCCGGCAAAAAGCATACAGGCCAGCAGCAGGGAAACAACCATTTTTTTCATAAAACGAACCTCCTTAGGAAGCTTCAGCAGGGTTTTAACTCAATTGGGCAGATCAAGCAGCCCGGTGGAGAGCAGGGCGGCTACAAGTCGCCCATTGCGAACAGATTGTCCTTCCCCATTCCGCAGACGAAGCGGTTCGAGTCATATTGACAGCAGAAGTCTAAAAAGTCCTCCCGCTGCTGGGGATCCTTCATGATTTTGACCAATATTTCACGGGGAAGGGTTCGGGCATACGCGCCCGGGCCTGCCAGTTCGATATTTTTCACCCCGAAGCTTTGCAGCAGGCTTTCCAGCTCATCGGGCAGGAAGGTATACGTAATACACCAGGGCGCGCCTCCCTGCTCATACTCCTCAATCTCTGTTTCCCCTCCCAGCAGCCCGTCAAGCGCCAGCTGTTCGACCCGGCTTTTCTCAAACCGGAAGGAATCAATCGCGTTTTGCCGGTTCGATATACACCATTGTACCCAGGAATCCTCCGAATTTTCATCCAATATAAAAGAATTTTTCTGGATGGGGTTCGAAAAGTAGGGAAGCGTCCCCAAACGGCTCGAAACACTGAACATCACGCGTTTTTTGGCAATCCGCACCAATTCCCCGATCACCCGCTCCTGGTTGGGATAGGTATAGGAAATCGGAGCATCAAAGGAAACCACCAGGTCAAAAGAACGGTCGGCATAACCGCTTAAATCCTCCAGGGCGCCTTTCACAAAATCGATCCGGTCGAGCACGCCCGCCTGTTCCGCCAGCTCCCGCGCTTTGTCCAGCATGGACTGGGAAATGTCAAAGTGCGTGACCTTGCAGCCCTGCTTTGCCAGCAGGATCGAAAAGCGCCCGCATCCTGCGCCGCCGTCGAATACGGTCTGAATCCCCTCTAAACGGCTCAGCAGTTTTCTTTCAATATGATCCTTTTGGATGATATCATCCATGAAGGTTTCCTCACGGCGGCTTTCGGCCTCCCCCTTATCCGGCAGGTTCCACATCCGTTCGGAAATTTTCTGACTGTAATCCATCGTAAACCTCGTTTCTCTATTCTAAATCTCGTTTCTCTATTCGGGCTTCCTGAGTCCGCTATCCCCATTCCCGGCGGACGCAGGCATCCCAAGAAATCAGGAGCAGGACGCCGCCATGCAGCAGCAGAAGGATGATCGAAAGCAGCGGCGGGTTCTGAAAATACGTCGAATTATCCTGGAATACCCGGGATAATTCCAGGTTCCCAAAGAGCAGAACCCGCGTCCAGCTCACCAGTTCTGCGTACGCAATCCGGCTTTCCAATGCCTTGCAGAGAAAGACCAGCACCGCTGTCCCTCCAGCGGCTGTCCAAGGGTTGCAGAGCAGCCAAGTCAGCGTCCAGGCCAGCATCCCAAACAGCAGATAATAGGGGAAGTCCAGCAGCTGCTCCCAAAGCAGGGGAAGCGCCCCCGGAAGCTCCCGCACCCCGCTTTCCGTCCAGATCAGCGCCGGGGAAAACAGACTCCCAAAGCCGAAAAAGCTTCCGGCCGCCAGGATCGAACCGAAAAAGTGGAGCAGCCATACCCCGACAGCCAGCAGGCCCCACAGGCTCAGCCGGGCGGAAAAAATCCGGCCCCGCCGATAGGGATAGCCAAACAAAAGCGCCATCCGTCCCGAGGAAAAGTCCCGCCCGAACAGCAGGCCGCAGAGCGCTGCCAGCACCAGCATGGGCAGGCGGTATTCCTGTTGGATTTGGTAGGCTGCCGACCAGAAGGGCTCCGAATCCCAGTAATCTGCGGAACCGGGGTTGGCAATCCGTTCACGGCCCTGCTCCAACCGGTAACAGTCCAAGGCAAGTTCCCGTTCCAGACGCCGATATTCCCTCCGATATCCGCTGTCCAAAAAGCCGGTATCCGCCAGCCGCTCCAATTCCCGCATCCGGTCAATATTACCGGACAGGACGGAAAACACCGGATATTTCCAGCGGTTTTCCTCCTCGGCAATCCCATATTCCAGCTGGTAGTCCAGCTTCCAAAGGGCCAGCGCCAGGTCTTCTTCACTTAAATCAGGATTCTGCTGCATTTCCGCCCGCTTTTTTTGCAGATAGGGTACAGGATCCCCGGCACGGATCAGCTTCTCGTCCCTGCCCAGGCTGGCCAGCCGAAGGGTCAGCTCCTGTTCATCCTCCAAACCGTTTTTCAACAGAGAAAGCAGCTGTTTCCGTTCCGACGCAAGCCGCTCTGCCGCTTCCAGCCGCCAGTTCGGCTCGGATAAAGGGACGCCTTCCTCCAACAGGAAACGGAGCTTTTCCAAATCGATCTCATAGCCCTCCGGCTGTTCAGCCTGGAGCCGTTCCATCTCCCTCTTGGCATCGGCCGCCAGGGCTTCAGGACTGGTATACCGCTCCATCGAACGCGCCCAGAAAAATTCCCGGCCTGCCAGGACAAACAAACCGGACAGCAAAATCACCCCGCACAGGAACAGTCCCCAGCCTCTCCGGCGGAGACGGAGCCATTCGCTTTTCATCAGCCTTTGCTGTCGGTTCATCCTGTTTCCTCCCTATTCAAAGTCGTCCTCATCCTGAAAGCGGAGAGGCTCTACCCGATGCAGATGGATCCCCCGCTCTGCCATCATCCGGTTCAAGCCGCCCCATTCCTCCGCGGTCAGCAGGACTTCCATACATTCCCCATAGAGGGCCAGCACCTGGCCCAATCCAGCTTCTGCCAGGCAGGCCCGCGCAGCCTCGATGGGAAAAGCCGAAATCCGGTAAGGCCGCCGTTCCTCCGGTAAAAATTCCTCCCGGAGCATCCGGAAACCGCCCAAACGGCCATCGGTCAGCACCGCGATCCGGTCGCAGACGGCTTCCGCCTCTGCCGCGCTGTGCCCGAACAATAAAAAAGCCCGCTCCTCATGCCGCGCACAGGCCCGGATAAATTCCCTTGTCCGGCGGATCTCCGCAGGCCCATACCCCGCGTTCGGTTCCTCACAGACCAGCAGACGGACTCCCTCTGCCAGCGCGCGGATCAATGCCAGCTGTTTTTGCTCCGCTAAGGAAAGACGGTCACAGCGCTGGTCCAGCTTTTCGGCAAGCCCCAGCTTCCCCGCCCATTCCAGCACCTGCCCGTGGGGGAACGGCCCCTCCGTCCCGCGCAGACGGCGGGAGAACTCCAATTCCTCCCATCCAGCCTCTCCCGGCAGGAAAAATACCGGATGCTCCGGCAAAAAGGCCGCCTCGCTCCGCGCCTCCTCCGGACGGGCTGCCAAATCCCAGCCGCCAAGGGTGATACTGCCCTCATCCGGGAAGGACGCCCCGGACAGCAGGGAAAAAAGCGCCTGCTTCCCCTCTCCCTGCGGCCCCAGAATACCGACCACTTCCCCCCTGCGGCATTCAAAAGAAACGCGGCGGAGCAGCAGCTGGCTGCCCCGTTGTTTTGTCAAATTCTGCACTGACAGCAGCCGTTCCTTCATAAACAGACCCCTCGCCCTTTCCCCGTGTCAGTTGTACATGACATTGGCATACAGCACCTGGTCTATCTTCCAGCCGCCCTTTTCCCGCGTCAGAATAGCCGTGATATCGCCGGTAGGACTCAGCTTCTGGAGAGGATCCCCTTCCAGATCCCGGCTGTTCGCATAAATCTGCACTGCCTCCGGTACCAGGTGTAAAGGCCGGAATACCACCGCCTGCACTGTCCCGGTATACCGCACAGAACCTGCATAGGTAAACTGCACCTCCAGCGTGCGGGGCCCCAGCTTCCGGAAGCTGTTCACGCTCTGGACAGCGGCAGTCGCGCTCTCGATAGCCCCGGCACCCTGCCCGTTCAACCAAAGAAGCTGTTCCGTCTTTTCCAGCAGTTCTTCCCCCTGGCCGCTTTGACTGCCTTCTTTCCCAAAGCACCAGTATTGCCGCAGAAACTGTTCGTTTTCTTCCTGCTTGGCAGCCAAGGTTTCCTCATCCGCCGGGCGGCCTGTCCGGTTATATGGGGCAGGCAGGAACGCCATGCCGACGGACTGTTCCGTATAGCTCCGGATCATCGCCTCGGCTTCCTTTTTCTGCCATTGGAACTGAAAAAAATCCACCCCGCCATACAGGCAGATCCCCAGAATCAGCAGCCCGGCCAGCCAAATTCCACGGTTCCGAAGCAGACTGTTGCTGATCTGCCGCATCTTCGTCCCCCTTTTCCCCGCTGTTCCCTTTCCGGATCAATCCGGTTCCTTCTGCGGATCCACGCTTTCCTCCACCCGGTATTTCGGGCGGGCTTTGGTTTCAAAATAAATTTTTCCAATATATTCCCCGATTATTCCCAGCGCCAGCAGCTGAACCCCGCCTAAAAACCAGATCGAGCACATCAGGGAGGTCCACCCCTCCACCGTAAAGGAAAACCATTTCGAAATCAGGGTATAGACCAGCGCCGCAATGCTGCACAGGATAATGACAAAACCCAGCAGGGTAATCAGCCGGATCGGTTTCACGGAAAATGAAGTGACCCCCTCAAAGGCCAAGGCAAGCATCTTCTTTAATGGGTATTTGGATTCCCCTGCAAACCGTTCGCCCCGCTCATATTCCACAATCGAGGACCTGTAGCCGATCAGCGGGACGATCCCGCGTAAAAATAGGTGGACTTCCTTGTACTCGGCCAGCCCCTCCAGCGCACGGCGGCTCATCAGCCGGTAATCCGCATGATTATACACCAGTTCGACCCCCATGAGATGCATCAGCCGGTAATAGCCCTGGGCCGTCCCCCGTTTAAACCGGGTATCTTTCCGACGGGAGCTCCGCACGCCGTAAACGATCTCACTGCCGCCGTAGTATTCCTCGACCATCCTGTCCACAGCATCCACATCATCCTGCAAATCGGCGTCCATCGAAATGGCAAAATCACAGCGCTCCTTGGCGGTCATCAGCCCAGCCAGCAGCGCATTCTGATGCCCCCGGTTCCGAGTAAGCTTGATGCCGGAAACCCAGCAGGATTCCCGAGCCAGCCGGGAGATCACCGCCCAGGTCTGGTCGCGGGAGCCGTCGTCCACCAAGAGCAGACGGCTTTCCGGAGAGATCTTCCCCCGCTGCCGCAGGGATTCCAGTTTGCCAGTCAGCCGTGCGGCCGTTTCCGGCAGAACCTCCTCTTCGTTATAACAGGGAACCACAATATAAAGTGTATCCGGCATAGCAACCTCCTTGGTTTAACCGAAGCAATACGAATGGGAGTCTCACCTGCGAAAGGCAGGATCAGAGCCGCCGCAGGCAAACTATAACTGCATTATAGAGGATTTTCGGCAAAAAAACAACCCTTCCAACCAAAAGAGCGGGGCTGAAAAGGGTCAAGCTTTCAATCGGATCCCGGCCGGCCGGCGCGGCGCAGGCCAAAACGCTGTGCGTGAATGCGAGGCTTTCAGAAAAACCGGACAGGGCAGTTTCCTGTATTTTGCCTTTTCGAACCTGTTTCTATACCGAAACTGGCTCTTCCGCCAGGAATTGCCGCAGCGCTGGAAGTATTGCCTGTATGTCCCGCAAACCGGATTCATACAGCGCGGTAATTTTCTGCACATCCCGTTCCATCCGCCCGATAGCGACCGGCTCTCTGGGACGGATTACAAAGGCTGTCCCGGCTTTTTCCCACTCCAGCACCTCGGCCAGCGCCCGGTTATACTCCTCATGCCGGCGGGCGAGGGCTTCGG
Organism: uncultured Clostridia bacterium; assembly: GCA_947649285.1. Taxonomy (GTDB): domain Bacteria; phylum Bacillota; class Clostridia; order Oscillospirales; family Ruminococcaceae; genus Paludihabitans. The sequence goes on along the minus strand of CANSRB010000066.1, from coordinate 4,565 downwards.
CCAGCTTGGGATAGCGGGGATACCGCAGCCGGACAAGAGAAGCCGTACGGCTGCGGTTCTTCCGGTAAGAGGCATCCCGGGTCAGGATCACGACATTTTTTTCACAGCCGTCCTCCTCCGCACGCCGGATTGGGATGGAATCGGAAACCCCGCCATCCATCAGCAGCCGTCCCCGATAATGCAGAACCGGGGAGACCAGGGGCAGAGAACTTGAACCCTCGACCAAGGGCAGCTCAGACAATTCGGTAATCCGGTCGTAACAAGGCTTCCCGGTCAGGCAGTCCGTCGTCACCACCCGGAGCTCCCAATTCGGCAGTTCCCGCTCCAGCCCGGCAAAATCCAGCGGAACCAGGTCATAGGCAATATCGTCAAAGACAAACCGGTTCCCAAAGAAGTAACCGGTCTTCATCAGGGAATACCAGCCCATATACCGCTTGTCCCGCAGATAATCGGTGACCGCATGATAATACCGTCCCCGCTGCTTCGCAATATAGGAAAGCGCGTTGCAGGCTCCCGCCGATACGGCGACGCAATACGGGAAAACGATCCCCGCATCAATCATTCCGTCCAGCACGCCGGCGGTATAGCTCCCGCGCATCCCGCCGCCTTCCAAAACCAATCCAATTTTCTGACTCATTTCCGGTTCTCCTCCTGTTTCCGGCTCTGCATCCGATAGGCCATCCGCAGAACCATTCCCTCGCTCACAAACCTTGATCCAAACCGCGCCAGCTTCATACTCACGCCCGGCACCAGCACCCGTTTTCTCCGGAACATCCCCCGGACAGCAAACCGGGCGGCATATTCAGCCGAAATTCCCGGCAGTGAGAAGCGGACGTCCGCAACATCGTTGAATTCCGTTTCCACCGGCCCGGGGCAGAACACACTGACCGATACCTGGCTGCCCTCCCGCCGCAGCTCCTCCGAGAGAGCCTCCGACAGCCGCAGGACATAATTTTTCGTCGCGTAGTAGGTTGCCATCAGCGGCCCGGGGAAGAACCCTGCCGAAGACGCGACATTCAGCAGATAGCCCCGGTTTTTCTTCCGGAAATCCCGCAGGAAAAGCTTGCTCAGGATCTGCACGGCTTCGATATTCGTCCGGATCATCTCCAGTTCCCGGTCCAGATCACTCTCCGCAAAAGGGCCGAACAGCCCGAACCCGGCGTTATTCACCAGGATATCCACATCCTCTTCCTGCACCGAGCGGTAAAGCGCCAGGCAGCCCTCCTTGCTCGAAAGATCCGCCGGCAACACCCGCACCGGGACGCTCAATTCCTTCGCCAGTGCCTCCAGACGGTCTGCCCGGCGGGCGGTCAGTATCAGTTCCACCCCCTGCCCGGCCAGCACCCGGGCAATTTCCCGACCAATCCCGGAGCTCGCCCCGGTCACCAATGCTTTCATCCAATCACAACCTTCCTTTCGATTTGCCTCCCGCCGGCTCCGGCAGGAAAACGCATTCACCTCCTGCCGTTGTATGGCAGGAGGTGAGGCAGAAGATTTCCCTTCTGCAGGGACAGATACTTTTACTCGAACGAAAGCACCTGATTCTTTTCAGCGGATTCAAACGCGAGCTCCATCAATCTCATGACCCGCATCAGCTCCTGATGAGTGATCTTCTGAGGCTCTTTGCCCTCAATCGCCGCCATCACGTTGCGATAGAAGTCCTTGATATCCGATTTCACCCAATCCAGTTCCTCGGTCTTGATGGTTTCATCCGTGCGGGGCGCCATAGTTTTCGTCAGGCCCGCCGCCGTTTTCACCGGAACCGCGTCGTTTTTATCCCAGTCGGTAATCCGGACTACCCGGCCATGATGATAGAAATCGTCAATCTGGGCCGATCCGTTTTCACCGTTCATATACCAGCGGGGCAGCTCAATGAAGTTCGAAGTCCCGACTTCCAGCAAAGCGCGCTTACCGCTCTCAAAGGTGAGGGTCAGGGTAAAGCCGTCGTCTACTTCATAATTGGTGACATGGTAAATCTGACAGTAAACGGAGGTAATCTTCTCCTTGACCATCTGGAGCATCTGATCGATGATATGGACGCCCCAGTCCAGGATCATCCCGCCGCCCTTTTCTTTCATGCCGCGCCAGTCGCCCGGGATCCCGCGAGAGCCATGCACCCGGGACTCGATATTGAACACTTCACCGAGCATCCCCTCGTCGTAAATCTTTTTCATGGTGAGATAGTCCTCATCCCACCGGCGGTTCTGATGAACGGTGAAGATCTTCCCATTTTCATTCGCCGCGTCGATCATCTGCTGAAGATCTGCGCAGGAGAGGGTGACCGGTTTCTCGGAAACCACGTTTTTCCCGGCACGGAGCGCCTGTACGGCGATCGGGCGATGGAAATCGTTCGGGGTCGCGATTAGGACAATGTCGATGCTGTCATCCGCCAGCAGAGCTTCCAGGCTTTCATAAGCCCGATAGCCCAGGCTGCGGGAAAGCTCCTGCTGGGATTCCTTGATGTCAAAGGTGCCGGCCAGCTCTAGACCCTCAATGCCGCTTTCAATCAGCTCGCGGTGCCAGTTGCCCATACCGCCGAAGCCGACAATCGCCAGTTGAAATTTTCCGTTTTTCATAAACATTCACACTTTCTCTGTCATTTTATAGTCAACGCACTTGAAAAGAAGCATTGGCTTCTTTTCAACACTGCGGCATATCATGCCGCAGTGGGCCGCGAAGCGGCCATGCGGTAGGGCTTCATAGACGGCGCACAGCGCATTTTATGCGCGAACAGGCAAAGCCTGACCCTCAAATCGGGTATCGATTTGAGGGTGTGCCGGCTATATCGGGCGGAATCCGTTATGCCCACCACATCTCACCGAGCTTCTCGGAAATCAGCACCTCTTTCAGGAAGCTGATCGCTTTGGTCAGACCCTCGTTTACGCTCATCAGGCTGTCCTCGTGCTCAATGGAAAGCGCACCCTCATAACCGGCCAGCATCAAAGCGGAAACCATATCCTTCCAATAATTATAATCGTTCCCGTAACCGCAGGAACGGAAAATCCAACTGCGATGCAGTTCATCACTGTACCGTTTGGTGTCCAGCACACCGTTCAGCGCCGTGTTGTATTTGTCTACCTTGGTATCCTTGGCGTGGAAGTGGAAAATGGCACCCGCTTCGCCCAAAGTACGGATCGCCATGACCGGGTCAATCCCCTGCCAGATCAGGTGGGACGGGTCAAAATTGACGCCGATCTCCGGGCCGACTGCTTCCCGCAGGCGGAGGGCAGAGGCCGGATTGTAAACGCAGAAGCCGGGGTGCATTTCCAGCGCGAATTTATGGACATGATGCTCCTTGGCAAAAGCAACCTTCTCTTTCCAATAGGGGATCAGCTTTTCATTCCACTGCCATTCCAGGATTTCAAGGAAATCATCCGGCCAGGGGCAGACGATCCAGTTGGGACGCTCGGAAGCATCGCAGTCGCCCGGGCAGCCGGAAAAGCAGTTGATGACCTCGACGCCCAGCTTTTCCGCCAGCAAAACGGCATTGGTGAGCGCGTCGTCGAACTCCTTCGCAACGGCTTTATTCGGATGCAGCGGGTTCCCATGCGCGGACAGGGCGCTGATGCTCATCCCATGGTCTGCAATCGTTTTCTTGAACGCTTCCAGCGCCGCTTCATCCCGGAGCAGGACTTCGGGGTTCGCATGGGCATTTCCCGGATAGCCGCCGCAGCCGATTTCTACCGTCTGTACACCCTTGGGCGCCAGATAATCCAACACCTCGGACAGGGGCTTCTCGCCCATCAAATTGGTTAATACACCGAGTTTCATAAGGGAATCTTCCTTTCAACAAGCCGGGGCAGCGGGATTATTCGCCCAGCATCCGGCAGAGATTTTGATAATCCGTGCGGATTGAACGGAGCTGATCCTCCGGTTCTTCGCAGGCTTCACTCTCGATGACCGCCCAGCTGTAGCCGCTTTCTTTCGCGTAGCGGCAGACGGCCTGGGTATCCACACAGCCCTCGCCGAAGGCCGTCCCTTCGGTTTCGGTGCCGTCTTTCGCGTGAAAGATCTCGACCCGGCCCGCATATTTCCGGAGATAGCTCAGCGGATCCTCACCGCCGCGGAATACCCAGTAAACATCAAACTCCAGGGAGAGGGTTTCCGCCGGAAGCCGCTCAGCCAGCAAGTCGATCAGGCAGGAGCCGTCTATCTTGGCAAATTCGTGCGAATGGTTATGGTAATACAGCTTCATCCCGGCCGCATGGTATTTTTCAACAACAGCTTCAAATTTCGAAGCCAGCAGCTCCACATCTTCCGCCGTATGGAGATCAAACCAAGGGCAGATAATCCGATGGTTCCCGATGGTGCGGTGGAACGCGATGGTTTCTTCAGAATGGTCAAAAATTTCCTCCGCCGGGACATGAGCCCCCAGCGCTTCCAGGCCATATTCTTTCAGCCAGGAGGCAACCTCCTCCGCCGAATGGCCGAAAAACCCGGCGAATTCCACCCCGTCGTAGCCAATCTCTGAAACGGCCTTCAGCCCGGCTTTCAGGTCATCCTTGCAGATACTGCGGATTGCATACATTTGAACGCCTTTTTTCATTTCGAATCCTCCTTTTGAT
>CANSRB010000065.1 GCA_947649285.1 uncultured Clostridia bacterium | reverse complement strand
AGGGAGGGGGTGAAGCGATGGGAGAGCAGATCCCTGCTTTGCCGGCTGCTCCGGGCAAAGTAGATGGATTTTCGGTTGATCCAGGGAGCCAGTTCCTTCGGCTGGTCCGGGAAATGGTCGCGCAGGTAAATATCGCCCTGCATCGTGAATAAACGCTGGGATTCAGCCGCCTGCCTTGCTTTCAGGAAATCTGGGTCCCAGGCGGTGACCAATTCGCGCACACCGTCCATCAGTCCTGGCGGTGTGACCAGATAGCCGCATCCGTAGCGGTACCCGGCAGGGGAAAATTCAAGGAAGAAACTGGGATATCCGGGATAAGTGCGCTTATCCCGGGTGAAATTGCAGAGGATGGTATCACGGAACAGGGCTTTATCTTTGGAAAAACGGGTATCACGGTTGATGCGGGAAATGATCCGCTGAGGCATTAAAACGATCTGCGGATCCGCATGGAGAAAAAAAGGGGTCATTTCCTCTACAAAACGATAAAGGGGCTTCCGGATAAGCTGGGTATACGCACTTTTGTGTTCCGAAAACCATTCTTTACTGTTATGAAGTCGATTTTCATATAAAAAGTTCAGCGCTTCTTCGGGTATCATAGCTTCGCCTCCTGATAATTATATACAGTATAACAAAAAACCAAAATAGAATCAACGAGCACAAAGAATTATGTAATACGAATTTCCGCTGAAACAACCTGCAAGTTTAAGAACCTGTATTCACAATCAGAGGATGCCAGATGCCCGAGGGGTTTTTCGGGCAGGCAAGGCCATTTTTTGCAGGCATACTTGCCGTATGGCAAGGAAAATGAACGCAGTCTGCATGAAAAAGCACCGGGCAGATCGTGTTCGATGGTTGTGAATACAGGTTCTAAGGGTTCACCCTCAATTCGTATGATACTGCTTGAGAAACTAGGGATGTGAAAAGGCGCGGCAAAGGCCGCGCCTTTTCACAGGAGTATTTTTCAGGCGCTGAGGAATTTTTCACAGGAAGCCATCCGTACACTCAGGCAAAACAGCTCCAGAGCCAATTCCAGCTCTTCGACAGGGGGGAAGGTGGGTGCAATCCGGATATTCCGGTCTTCGGGATCTTTTCCATAAGGATAGGTGGCGCCAACCGCTGTCAGGACAACACCGGCTTCGCCGCAAAGCTCGCCCACCCGTTTTGCACATCCCGGAAGCGTGTTGAAGGAGATGAAATAGCCGCCGTTCGGATGGGTGTATTCCGCAATCCCCAACGGGGCAAGCTCGCGGTCCAGCGCCTGGAAAACAGCTTCGAATTTCGGTTTGATCAGCGCCCGGTGCTTTTCCATATGGTCTAGGATCCCCTGGCTGCTGCGGAAATAGCGGGTATGCATCAGCTGGTTGATCTTGTTCGGGCCGATAGTTTGGATGGAGCGCTTGGCTTTCAGATCGGCCATATTCCGCTCGCTGGCCGCCATCAGCGCAATACCGGCCCCGCTGAAGCTGATTTTAGAGGTAGAGGAAAATTCATAAACCAAGTCTTCGCTGCCCTGCTTCCGGCATTCTTCGAAGATATTCAGCAGCCGGTCGGGCGTATCCGTCACATGATGGACGCAGTAGGCGTTGTCCCAATAAATCCGGAAATCCTTGGCTGCCGGTTTGAGTGCGGCGAAGCGGCGGACCACTTCGTCGGAATAGGTGATCCCGGTGGGATTGGAGTACATCGGCACGCACCAGATCCCTTTCACGCTTTCATTCTGGCTGACATACTGCTCGACTAAATCCATATCCGGGCCGTCGCTGTTCATAGGGATGTTGACCATCTCAATCCCGAACAGCTCGCAGATGGCAAAATGCCGGTCATAGCCCGGGACTGGGCAGAGGAATTTTACTTTATCCAGCTTAGCCCAAGGGGTCGAACCCATTACTCCCAGCGATTCCGCCCAGGAAATGCAGTCGAACATCATATTGAGGCTGGAATTTCCTCCAATCAGGATCCAATCCGGATCCACCCCGAGGATTTCCGCGAAAAGCTGGCGGGTTTCGGGGATCCCGTCCAATTGCCCATATCCGCGCGCGTCCATTCCGGCGGAGGTGCGGAGCTTCCGGTCACTGGAGATGGTGTCCAGCATATCCATGGAAAGGTCCAGCTGGGCGGAACTAGGTTTCCCGCGGGACATATCCAGGGAAAGCCCCCGGGCTTTGAAGGCGTTATATTTTAATTGAACGGATTGGTATTCTGCTTCCAGCTCCTGTGCGTTCATCTGCGCATATGTTTTCATGTAAAGATTCCTCCATTAGAATTACTCAATGAGTTCGAAAAACACGGCTGGCGTGTTTTTTATCCAGCGGCCGTCCGCTTTGGGGCGTGCGTGACGCACCGGCGCCGCTTATGAAGTGACGGAACGATAATATCTGCTTTATAGTGTACACTATCCTATGCGGTTTTGCAAGAATAATTTACACATCCTGCAATATTTGTGGTTTTGACGGACTTACAAGCTTGGTATTGGAATGTTTTTCGCGGATTTGATAATTGAAAATTCAAAAATTTTTTGTTTTCTCCGGCCGGGAAAAATTTCTTCGAAAGGAGGAAAAAACAGTTGCGAAGCCGGTTTGTTTATGGTATGTTAGGGGTGACAACGGACGCTGGGGGAAAGCGGGAAAAGGCCCTCTGCGTGCGGAAATAATGAAGATGAGGTGACCGAAATGTTTGACAGAAAAGCATATGAGGAGCGGGTGAAATGGTATCAGCAGGACCGCTTCGGGATGTTTATCCATTGGGGGCTGTATGCCATCCCGGCCAGAGGGGAATGGGTGCGTTCGACCGAACAGATCCCGGAGGAGGAGTACCTCCCCTTCTTCGATGAATTCAACCCGGTGGATTACGACCCCAAAGCCTGGGCGAAAGCAGCCAAAGCAGCCGGCATGAAATATGCTGTGCTGACCTCTAAGCATCATGACGGCTTCTGCCTGTTCGATTCCAAGCTGACCGATTTCAAAGCGACCAATACCCAGGCCGGCCGTGACCTGGTTCGGGAGTTCTTAGATGCATTCCGGGCGGAAGGGCTCCGTGTTGGGTTGTATTATTCCCTGATTGATTGGCATCATCCGGATTTCCCGCATTACGGCGACGCACACCATCCGATGCGCAACTGTGAAGCGGAGAAGGATGTGGAACGGGATTTTAACCGCTATCTGGAGTATATGCACGGCCAGGTCGAGGAGCTTTGCACGAATTACGGAAAGCTGGACGTTATGTGGTTCGATTTCTCCTATGGGGAGCTTTCAGGAGAGGCTTGGAAGGCCACCAAACTGATGGAAATGATCCGCAAGCATCAGCCGGATGTCATCATTGACAACCGGCTGGAGGTCAGCGGCGAGGGCTTCGGGTCGCTGGCAACCGCGGACCCCACTCCCTACAGCGGCGATTTCGTTTCACCGGAGCAGATCATCCCTCCGAACGGCCTGAAGGACGAGCTGGGCCGCGACCTGGTTTGGGAAGCCTGCATCACCATGAACAACAACTGGGGCTATCATTCTAAAGATAAGAACTTCAAGCCAGCGTCTATGCTGATCCAGAAGCTGGTGGAATGCGTCAGCAAAAACGGCAACCTGCTGCTGAATGTCGGGCCGGACGCCAAAGGGAACATTCCGGCAGAGTCCTTGGCCATCCTTTCGGAGATCGGCGCGTGGATGAAGAAACATTCGGCTTCGATCTACGGCTGTAAGGGAAGCGGGCTTCCCAAGCCGGAAAACGGCCGGATCACGCAAAATGGCCGGAAGCTGTATTACCATATCATGGAAAATGCCATCGGAAGCGTCCCGCTGTACGGGGTAGCTCCGCAGGAGATTGAAAAAATCCGTTTGCTGGAGGACGGCAGTGAGCTGGCGCTGGCGAAAAGCTGGATGGTAGGGAATTATCCGGATATTGCGTTTGTGGATATCAGCCAAACCCCTTACCTGCCCGACCCGGTGGACACCGTCGTGGAAATTACATTAAAATAGAAGCTTGAATGAAAGGAGCGTTTCCGGCAGCGGGGACGCCCCCTTTTTTCGTTGACGGGAAGATTCCGGTATGACTTTCGTGCTTTCCTAATTTAATGTATTAAATTAGGAAAAGAAGTTGACAATCAACTTCTTTTCCTATATCATATGATATAGGAAAATATAGGAAAATTGACGAAAAGTGCCGGGTTGCTTCGGGCTCGGCGGGAAAGGAGGAATATTGAAGTGTTCCGAAAATTTTTCCGTATGCGAAGAAATACCGCTGTCATAGGATATAGAAAAATCGACCAAAAGAGCCGGGTTGCCTCAGACCCGGCGGGAAAGGGGAAATATTGAAGTGTTCCGAAAAATTTTTCCGTATGCGAAGAAATACCGCAAGGAAACCGTATGGACCTCGCTGCTGGTTTTGGGCGAGGTTCTGCTGGAGATCTTTATCCCACTGCTGATGGCGGATATGGTGGATAAGGCGATCCCTTCCGGGGAATTGGCTTACGTCGTTAAGCTGGGAGGGCTGATGATCCTCATGGCGCTGGCTTCGCTGGTCTGCGGCGCGGCGGCAGCACGGGTAGCTTCGGTTGCGGGGGCCGGCTTTGGCAGCGATGTCCGGGCGGCGCTCTTCAACAAGATCCAGCAGTTTTCGTTCGCCAATGTGGACCGGTATTCCAAGCCGTCCCTGATTACCCGGCTGACGACCGATATCAATTACATTCAGATGACCTTTATGCTGATCATCCGGATCCTGGCCCGCGGCCCGATGATGCTGGTCAGCGCCGGTATCATGGCGTATACGATGAACCCCCGGCTGACCCCGATTTTTGTGGTAGGGATCCTGATTTTTTCGGTTGGGATGGTGGTGCTGTTCCGGATTTGTTATCCCCGTTTGATGGTGATGCTGAAGAAATACGACGGGCTGAACGCCGCGATCCAGGAAAACCTGATCGCGATCCGGGTGGTCAAAGCCTTTGTCCGTGCGGATTTTGAGAAACAGAAGTTCCGAAAGGCCAACGATGAAAATATGGAAATGTCGGTCCGCTGCGAACGGATCATGAATCTGCAGATGCCTCTCATTCTTCTGATTATGTACGGCAGTATTACAGCGGTAATTTGGTTCGGGGGCCAGATGGTCATCGAGGGCAGCTTTTTAACCGGCCAGATGGTCAGCTTTGTCGGCTATGTGACCCAGATCCTGATGTCGATGATTATGATTGCACAGGTACTGGTCAGCACCATTATGACTCGTGCTTCGATTACCCGTATTGGGGAAGTGTTGGATGAGCAGGTGGAAATCCTGGATCCGCCCGAACCGGCGGAAGGCTATCCGGCAGTAGCGGATGGATCTATCGAGTTCGATCAGGTTGTCTTTTCCTATCATCAGGAATCGGAGCAGCCCAATTTGAGCGAAATCAATCTCCGGATTAAACCCGGCCAAACGGTGGGGATTATCGGCGGTACAGGGTCGGCTAAGACTTCGCTGGTGCAGCTCATTCCGCGGCTGTATGATGTGACCGGGGGCAGCGTCCGGGTCGGAGGCCGGGACGTTCGGGAATACCGGGTTCACGATCTGCGGGAAGCAGTCAGTATGGTGCTTCAGAAGAATGTCCTCTTTTCGGGGACAATCCGGGAAAACCTGCTGTGGGGCGATGCGGAAGCTACTCAGGAGGAGATCGAAGCGGCCTGCCGGGCAGCGCAGGCGCATGACTTTATTTCGGCTTTTCCGGACGGCTATAATACCGACTTGGGGCAGGGCGGCGTAAATGTGTCCGGCGGGCAGAAGCAGCGGCTCTGTATTGCCCGGGCTCTGCTGAAAAAGCCCAAAATCCTGATCCTGGACGACTCCACCAGTGCGGTGGATACGGCGACGGACGCGAAAATCCGTCAGGCTTTCCGGGACAGTCTGAAAGATACAACAAAAATTATCATTGCCCAGCGGGTTTCCTCCATATCGGACGCTGATCAGATTATTGTGATGGATGACGGCCGGATCAACGCCGTCGGTACCCATGAGGAATTGCTGGCAACCAACGAAATCTATCGCGAGGTTTATCATTCGCAGCAGAAGGGGGTGGCCTGAATGCCGAAATCCAAAGCATCCAAGGAGCCTAAAATGCCCAAAGCCCAGAACTCTCTCAAAACCATCGGGCGGATTATCCGGTATCTTGGCCGGTATAAATGGATGATTGCTGTGGTATTAGTGCTGGTCATGATCGGCGAGGCGGCGGGCGTTGTGAATGTTTACCTGCTCAAGCCGCTCATCAATGATTGTATTGTCCCCCTGATCGGGAAAGAAAACCTGACTGCGGCGGACTTCGCCCCTCTGGGGAGGATGACTTTGATTTTGATCGGGATCTATCTGGCGGGAACCCTGGCCACGTTGATTTATGGCCAAATGATGGTCAAAATCTCCAACGGCGTGCTGAATACGATCCGGCGCGATCTCTTTAACAGTGTCCAGGACCTGCCGGTTCAGTATTTCGACCAGCGTACCCATGGGGAAATCATGAGCCGCTTTACCAGTGATGTCGATACCTTCCGGGATGCGATTGTCAGCGGGATTACCCAGATTGTGTCCTGTACGGTGGCTGTGGTCGGGATGTTTGTGATGATGCTGATCCTCAGCCCGCTGTTGACCCTGCTGATTGTCGGGATGCTGGCGGTTATGCTGCTGATCCTTCAGAAAATCGGCGGGAAAGCGGCCCGTTATTTCCAAAAACAGCAGGCGGCTGTCGGCAAGGTAAACGGGTATATTGAAGAAATGATCGAAGGGCAGAAGGTCGTCAAGGTCTTCAACCATGAATCCGTGGTGCAGGACGAATTTGCCGCCCTCAACCAGGACCTGCGGGACGCCTCCGCCAGCGCAAACACGTTCGCCAGTGTGATGATGCCGATTATGGGGAACCTTTCTTATGTGAACTATGCGCTGACCGCGGTTTGCGGGTCGGTAATGGTCATTACCGGGAGTATGGACTTGGGGACTATTATTTCCTTTTTGCAGTATACCCGCTCCTTTTCCCAGCCGATTACCCGGATTTCCCAGCTGTTCAACGCCTTCTTTGCCGCACTGGCCGGCGCGGAACGGATTTTCGAGGTGATTGATTCTAAGCCGGAGGAGGATAACGGCTATGTAGAGCTGGTGAACGTGGAGTATGCTCCGGATGGGAATCCGGTCGAAAGCGGGAAGCGTACCGGGCAGTGGGCTTGGAAGCATCCGCATCATGACGGGACGACGACCTATGCGTCGATGAACGGGGCCGTGGATTTTGAAAACGTCACCTTCTCTTATGATGGGAAAAAGACAGTTCTGGAGGATGTTTCCCTCTATGCCAAGCCCGGGCAGAAAATTGCGCTGGTGGGTTCCACCGGTGCGGGCAAAACGACGATTACCAACCTGATCAACCGGTTTTACGAGCTGCAAAGCGGGAAGATCCGGTATGACGGGATCAATATCGAAAAGATCAAAAAAGGGGATCTGCGTTCCGCCCTCTCTATGGTTTTGCAGGATACCCATCTTTTTACCGGTACGGTACGGGAAAATATCCGTTACGGCAGGCTGGATGCAACCGATGAAGAAGTGGTCGCCGCGGCTCGCTTGGCGAATGCGGATTCGTTTATCCGGCACCTGCCCCATGGTTATGATACCATGCTGACTGCGGACGGCTCCAATCTCAGCCAGGGACAGCGCCAGCTTCTGGCCATTGCCCGGGCGGCTGTGGCAGACCCCCCGGTACTGATCCTGGACGAGGCAACCTCGTCTATTGACACCCGGACGGAAGCGCTGATTGAAAAGGGGATGGATCAGCTGATGCACGGACGGACGGTATTTGTGATTGCACACCGGCTGTCCACCGTCCACAACGCCGACGCGATCATGGTGCTGGAGAACGGCCAGATTATCGAGCGGGGCAATCACGACGAGCTGGTGGCCCAAAAAGGCCGCTATTATCAGCTGTATACCGGGCAGTTTGAATTGTCCTGATGAGGAGGGCCAAAATGAATATCCTGTTTATTGGAAACAGCCATACTTATTTTAACGATATGCCGGCGCTGTTCCGGCGGGTCTGCGCGCAGAACGGGGAAACCGTCCGGGTAGTCATGCTGGCGCATGGCGGGAAAGGGCTGGACTTCCATGCGGCCGAACCGGAAACGCGGTTCAATATCTGCTGTGGGGAATACGACGTTGTGGTGCTTCAGCATATCGCGCATCCCTTTGGGGAGGAAGAACCGTTTTTTACGGCAGCGAAAACCTTGGACGGCTGGATCCGCCAATCCGGGGCCCGGACGGTCCTGTATATGACCTGGAGTGAAAAGAACAACCTGGAAGGGCAGGCCCGGATGACGGACGCCTATAAACGGCTGGGAGAGGAACTGGGGGCGCTGGTTGCCCCAGTTGGGACGGCTTGGCAGGCACACCGTGCCGCTTATCCCGAAACAGAGCTTTATTTTAGCGATGGGGAACACGCTTCGCCGGAGGGCTCCCTTTTGGCGGCGTATACCCTGTTCGGTACGATTTTTGGCAGGAAGCCGGCTTGCCCGCCGGAGGAAGCGTCCCTTTGTGAAGAAGCCTGGAAAGCACAGCCCTGAGAGCTGGAGGACTATCCGGGTTTTTCCCAATAAACGTGCTGCCGATCATACGGACGGGCGGAGAAATTTTAGCGTATATCATCTTGTTTACATAAAAAAGGACGAGGCAAATCAAAGGGGATTGCCTCGTCCTTTTTTAATTGGGAAAAAGTTTTAGGTGGAATTTATTTTTTCATACCGCTGAAGAAACGTGTCTTTAGCTGATGACAGCGGCACGGCGTCCGATCTGGTTATAGGCGTTCATAAATGTGGACCGTTTATAGACCACATTGCCGCGGATGGGGTCTGCCAAATAGAAAAAGTCCTCATCATAACCTGTCAGTACCACACAGTGAAGGTTCAGGAAGGGGATATGCTTTTCGCCGGTTTCCTCGTTGATAATCCAGGCATTAGGGGCAAAGGTAAATGCGTCCCCCATCGAAAGGGTACCCCAGGCAATGACCGGGTTTCCCATATCCAGCTGATTGATAAGCTCTTCTTCTCCAGCGCCGGTGATATCGGTGGCAATGGCAGCCGACCCGCGTTCATTGAGGAAGGTGTTGGCGGCGGAAACAACCGGCCCCGCGAAGCAGTAATAAGCGTTGCTCCGGCTTTTGGGGCTGCCCGCATAAAACAGGGAGGGATCTCCTCCGGCGCGGACCTCCTCGCCGTTGACATTGGCCATGTAAAAGGGAAACTGCGGGAGGTAGTAGTCAGACAGGGTGGATTTATCAATCATATAGCCCATACTGTTCAGGACAATCGCTAAAGCGGTGACTTCGCATCCATTCGGCAGCTCGGGATTCTGCAGGATGCTGTTGATTCTCAGGTCAACGATGGGGGTGGGCATGAGGTTCAGATATTCGTCCATTTCTGCTTGAGCATTGGCCTCCTGCGCCTTAATCTGGCCGGAAATACGCGCGCGTTCTGCCTTTTCGGCTTCGGCCTTTTCTTTTTCCGCGGCGATGGTTTCTGCTTTTAATGCCGCTTCTTCGGCTTCTTTACGGCGCTGTTCTTCCTCCTGACGCTTGCGTTCTTCTTCCTGCCGTTTCAGCTCTGCCTGCCTTTTCCGCTCTGCTTCGGCTTTTTCCGCGGCGATGCGCGCTTCCTCCGCTTTGCGTTTTTGTTCTGCTATGCGTGCTTCTTCGGCCTCACGCTCTGCTTTAAGAGACGCATGGGTATCGGCCAAAAATTGGGTATGCCGTACCGAGGTTTTTTCTAACTGAAGCTGTGAAATCCGGATCTGCTCGGAAAGCTGGGTCATTTCTTGGGTAATTTTCTCTTTTTCCCAGAAATCATAGCCGATTGCACCACCTGTTCCGGCCAGCGCTGCAAAAAGGATTGTGATACAGATTCCGGGCCAATGATTTTTTTTGCGGTAAGGCATAAGGCACATCCTTTCTCATACAGTATGCTTGATTATAGCAAACCCCGGCTGAGGAATCAATGTAAATTTGTGAATTTCCAGCAATTTGCGAAAGTGAGTGTCTTTCATCTGTGCCGCCAGAGCTGTTTCCAGAGAGAAGTTTTCAAACAAAATAAATAATTTGTTTGAATATGGTTTTATCAGATTTCTTTTTCAGACTTTCCAATCTTGCAATATTTTGCGGAATATGATAGAATAGATGTAAAAGACAGAATTTGAATTTTGTTAATTTTTATACTAACAAAATAAAAATTTTGTTTTAAATTTAGTAATAGGAAATATCCGTAATTCGGGGGGGTGGAACGAGTGAGGGTATGCTGCTGCTGCGAAAGCTGGGAATCGGGAGGGA
>CANSRB010000064.1 GCA_947649285.1 uncultured Clostridia bacterium | reverse complement strand
TAACACAAGGCTCCTGTTATATCAATGTGCCTCTGTAGAAATCGCCGGAGTTATACTCCAGCAACACTTATTTTAAAAGGGACTTTATAAGCACGGTTTATTCCAGCCGGCTGGGTTCCGGTAAGTCCGGCTTTCCCGACAGCAGGCTTTGGCCGAAGCTGAGCCCGGCCTTGCGCGCCTGCGCGTGCTGGAATTTCCGGGGGATCCGGTAAACCCGCCCATTCTTCCGGAAAAGCGCGCCGGTTTGATGGAAGGTGAAAGGGATCTCCTGCTCCCAGCATTGCCGGTGCAGGTCTAATATCCAGCGGTAGTCGCACAGCCGGGCTTCCGGGCCGGATTCCCCGCCCACAGAAACCTCCTGCACCCAGCTGCCCAGATAGGGGGAAAGGTCTACCGGCCCTAACAGAGGGGCGCAGATAATCAGCTTGTAGTGGATCGGGGCCTGCATAAAAATAGGCAGGCGGTAATCCGCTCGGTCCTGGTTTTCAACGGAACAGCCAATACAGACGTTGGGATAACCCTCCCCCCAATCCGGCGGGACGCATTGCTCCAGCCGGTCGATCCGTTTGGTAAAGAACAGGAAGGTCAGGTCACTGCGCTGCCGCATCATCTCCCAAGCGGCCGGGCGCCATTCATCCGCCTCCTGGAGCAGGAAATCGGAGGTAAAACAGGTGCTGAGCAGGCTTCCGGGCGGGATTCTCCAGCTTCCGTCCCGTCTTCGTTTCAGCGGAAGTTCAAACTCCCGGTTCAGGCCGATTTCGCCGGCATTTTTTCCGTGCCGTTCGTCGATCCGGTAAACATAGCAGTGGGCGCACCCGGGGCTGAGCTTCCGGCAGCCGTGCCAGGGGTTCCAGCATTCCATCCCGCTCCCTCCTTCCAGCAGCTTTCTACCGCTTATTATACTCCGGCTTCAGCGAAAAGTAAATCCGGAAAAGCGGCAGAAGTCTTCTTGATAAAAACGTCTTTCTTTGTTATAATGAATTCATTCTTAAAAATTACGGAGGATTTTATCATGCTGGTTGCAATCTTTGGCGAGAGCTGTACGGGCAAAACCACGTTGGCCAATCAGATCAACGCCGTCGCCCAGGGGAAGATCTACAGTGGGAAGGATTATTTACGGCTGGCAAAGAATGAGAGCGAGGCGGCCCGGCTGTTCCAGCAGCTGCTGACGGATGCCGTCCAGGGCGAAAATGTGATTTATGTAACCACCGAGCGGGAGCATCTGGCGCTGATCCCGGAGGGGGCTGTCCGTATTCTGGTTACGGCGGAGCTGGATACCATTAAGGAGCGTTTCGCCGCCCGGATGCACGGGAACCTCCCTCCTCCGGTGGCCGCCATGCTGGAGAAAAAACATGGCAGCTTTGACCAGGAGCCCCATCAGTTCCATGTTCACAACGGCTGTCCGGACATCGAAGAAATCTGCCGGAATCTTTTTAAATAGGGAAGGGATCAAAATATGCTGACAGCGGAGAAAAAACAGTTTATTGAATTTATGATTTCTGCGGATGTGCTCCGGTTCGGGGAGTTCATCACCAAAAGCGGGCGGAAAACCCCTTATTTCATCAATACCGGCAACTATAAGACCGGGGCCCAGAGTTCGAAGCTGGGCGAGTTCTATGCGGCAGAGGTGCAGAGAGCCTGCGGAGGGGAATTCGACGCCCTGTTCGGCCCGGCCTATAAAGGGATCCCGCTGGTAACCTCGGCAGCGGGTGCACTGGCGCGGAACCATGGTATTGACCGCCCCTTCTTTTTCAACCGCAAAGAGGCGAAGGATCACGGGGAGGGCGGCAGCCTGGTCGGCTACCAGCCCAAGGACGGCGACCGCATCCTCATCATTGAAGATGTGGTGACGGCGGGCACGGCAACCCGGGAATCCATGGAGGTTCTGCGGGCCTGTGCGGATGTCCGGGTATCGGATATGTTTATTTCGGTGAACCGCTGCGAGGTCGGGCAGACTCCGGGCCGGACAGCGATCATGGAAGTAAAGGAGGAATTCGGCATCGAGATTCATGCCCTGGTAACGGTGCAGGACATCCGGGAATATCTTCAGGAAGCCGGGACGGACGCTTCCCTGCTGGAAAAAATGGATGCCTATATGGCGCAGTACTGTGTATTTTAGAACCTGTATTCATAGCCGGGGATGCCGAATGACTGAGGGATTTTCCCGGCAGACAAGGCGATTTTTCTTGCCATACTGGTGTATGGCAAAAAAAATGAACACAGTATGCCAGGAAAAGGCCCGGTCAGAGGGCGTTTTCGGTTGTGAATACAGGTTCTTAACAGGGGAAGGAGCAGGTACGCCTGCTCCTTGTCGTTTTATGGGATATTTACGCAGGGGGAAGTCTTTGAAAATTCCTGCCCATAAAAGCGGCCGATATCTCCTTGCGGCCCCTTTTCCCCAAAAAGAAAATTCCTGGCAAACCTCTTTACTTTACTTTCTAAAGATGTTAAAATATAAGCAAGTGTGTGAGCGCCGGCGCTTTTCGTCCGAAAGCCCGCCGCAACGCTCTTCGGCTGGGGCAGGCCGGCGTTTGTCCCGGCTGTTCGAGAGCCGCACAAATTACAAGGAGGAAAATGAAATGGCAAGAAAAATGAAAACCATGGACGGCAATAATGCAGCTGCATTCGCGTCCTATGCGTTTACCGACGTTGCCGCAATTTACCCGATTACTCCGTCCTCCACGATGGCGGAAGTGACCGATAAATGGGCGACCGACGGCAAAGAAAACATCTTCGGCGAGAAGGTGCGTGTGGTCGAGATGCAGTCCGAGGCAGGCGCAGCAGGCGCCGTCCATGGTTCGTTGTCCGCTGGTGCGCTGACAACCACCTATACGGCTTCCCAGGGTTTGCTTTTGATGATCCCGAATATGTATAAGATCGCAGGTGAGCTGCTTCCCTGCGTCATCAATGTTTCCGCTCGTGCGCTCGCTTCCCATGCGCTGTCCATCTTCGGCGATCATTCCGACGTTTACGCTTGCCGTCAGACAGGCTTTGCCATGCTGGCTTCCACCTCCCCGCAGGAGGCTATGGACCTGGGCGCAGTAGCGCATATGGCAACACTGGAGGGCCGTGTGCCGTTTATCCATTTCTTCGACGGCTTCCGTACCTCTCACGAGCTGCAGAAGGTTGCTTGCTGGGACAACGAGGACCTCAAAGAGATGGTCAACTGGGACGCTATTGACGCATTCCGCAGCCGCGCAATGAATCCGGAGCATCCGACCCTGCGCGGTACCGCCCAGAACCCGGATATTTTCTTCCAGGCACGCGAGGCTTCCAACAACTACTACACCGCAGTCCCGGCTGTTGTAGAGAAGTATATGGAGAAGGTCAACGCGAAGATCGGCACCAACTATCAGCTCTTCAACTACTACGGCGCTCCGGATGCTGAGCATGTAATCGTGGCAATGGGCTCCGTACTGGATACCATCGAAGAAACCATCGACTACCTGAACGCAAACGGCGGCAAATACGGCCTGGTCAAGGTCCGCCTGTACCGCCCGTTCTGCGCAGACAAGCTGCTGGCTGCGATCCCGGCGTCGGTAAAACAGATCACCGTTCTGGACCGCACCAAGGAGCCGGGCTCCCAGGGCGAGCCGCTCTTCCTGGATGTGGTTTCCGCGCTCAAAGGCACCCAGTTCGACGCAGTCCCGGTTTACGGCGGACGTTACGGTCTGGGCTCGAAGGACACCACTCCGGCGCAGATTATCGCGGTTTACAAGAATACCGAGAAAAAACGCTTCACCATCGGTATCCAGGACGACGTTACCAACCTCTCTCTGGAGATCGGCGAGAACCCGGATACCACTCCGGCCGGCGTAACCAGCTGTAAGTTCTGGGGCCTGGGCGCGGACGGCACCGTCGGCGCAAATAAGAACTCCATCAAGATTATCGGCGACCATACCGATATGAACGTACAGGCTTATTTTGACTACGACTCCAAGAAATCGGGCGGTATCACCGTATCCCACCTGCGTTTCGGCAAGCCGCAGATCAAATCCACCTACCTCATCAACAAGGCGGACTTCGTAGCCTGCCATAACCCGTCCTATGTCCGGAAATACGACATGATCTCCGACCTGAAAGAAGGCGGCGTATTCCTGCTGAACTGCGGCTGGGACGAGGCCGCTCTCGAAGAGCATCTGCCGGGCCAGGTAAAACGGGCGATTGCTGAAAAGCATATCCGTTTCTACACTATCGACGGCGTGAAGATCGGTAAAGAGATCGGTTTGGGCGGCCGGATCAACACGGTTTTGCAGTCTGCTTTCTTCAAGCTGGCCAATATCATCCCGGCTGAGGATGCGATCCGGTATATGAAAGAAGCGGCAACCGCTTCCTACGGCAAGAAAGGCGAACACATCGTCAAGATGAACCACGACGCTATCGATGCCGGCGCACAGAACATTGTAGAAGTCAAGTATCCGGAATCCTGGGCTTCCGCAGGGGATGAAGACCTGGCTGTTAAGGCAGAAGGTTCCCGCGCGGACGTTGTCAGCTATGTCAACAGCATCCAGAACACCATCAATGCGTTCGAAGGCTCCAAACTGCCGGTATCCGCATTCAAGGATTACGCAGACGGCGTACTGCCGCTGGGCTCCTCCGCTTATGAAAAACGCGGTATCGCAGTGGATACTCCGGAATGGAATCCGGAAAATTGTATCCAGTGTAACTTCTGCTCTTATGTCTGCCCGCACGCGGTTATCCGTCCGGCAGCGATGACCGACGAAGAGCTGAAAGCCGCTCCGGAAGGCACCCTGTCCGCTCCGATGACAGGCGTTCCGGGCATGAACTTCACCATGACCCTCTCTGTTCTGGACTGCACCGGCTGTGGTTCCTGTGCAAATGTCTGCCCGGGCAAGAAGGGCAACAAGGCGCTGACCATGAAACCGCTGGATACCCAGCTGAATTCTCAGAACGTCTTTGCTTATGCACAGGCACTGCCTTCCAAACCGGAGGTTGAGGCGAAATTTGCTGAAAATACCGTTAAAGGCAGCCAGTTCAAACAGCCGCTGCTCGAGTTCTCGGGCGCTTGCGCAGGCTGCGGCGAAACCCCGTATGCAAAACTGGTTACCCAGCTGTTCGGCGACCGGATGTATATTGCCAACGCAACCGGCTGTTCCTCTATCTGGGGCGGTTCCGCGCCGACTACTCCGTATACCGTCAACCGCGTAAGCGGCTTTGGTCCGGCATGGGCAAACTCCCTGTTCGAGGACAACGCAGAGTACGGCTATGGGATGTATCTGGCACAGAGCACCATCCGCAACAAGCTGATCCGCAAGGTTGAGGCGCTGATGGAAAAGGCGGAGGATGAATCCAAGAAAGCCATCTGCAAAGAATATCTGGATACCGTCTGCGACGCAAAAGCAAACCGCGCTGCAACCGACAAGCTGGTCGCAATGCTTCAGGAATGCGGCTGCGAAGCTGGCAAAGAGATCCTCAAAGGCAAGGATTACCTGTCCAAGAAGTCTGTCTGGATCTTCGGCGGCGACGGCTGGGCTTATGACATCGGCTTCGGCGGCGTAGACCATGTTCTGGCTTCCGGCGAGGATGTCAATATCCTGGTATTTGATACCGAGGTTTACTCCAATACCGGCGGTCAGGCTTCCAAGGCAACCCCGACTGGTGCGATCGCACAGTTTGCGGCAGCTGGTAAGGAAGTGAAGAAAAAGGATCTCGCAGCGATTGCGATGAGCTATGGTTATATCTACGTGGCTCAGTGTGCAATGGGTGCGGACTACGGCCAGACCATCAAAGCAATGGTGGAAGCGGAAAGCTATCATGGCCCGTCCCTGCTGATCTGCTATGCCCCGTGTATCAACCACGGCATCAAGACCGGCATGGCTACCGCTCAGACCGAGGAGAAGAAAGCGGTTGCAGCAGGCTACTGGAATATGTTCCGGTATGACCCGCGGCTGGTAAGCGAGGGCAAGAATCCGTTTATGCTGGATTCCAAGGCGCCGACCGAGAGCTATAAAGACTTTATCATGGGTGAAGTCCGTTATAACTCGCTGGCTCGCCAGAATCCTGCAAGAGCAGAAGAGCTCTTTGCGAAAGCGGAAGCAAACGCAAAAGATAAATACGAGAAGCTGGTTGAAAAAGCAAAATAACCGGTTTTCTGTGAAAGATCCCCTGTGCCATTGGCACAGGGGATCTTTTTATATTTTTTTAACCTTTAACGGCTTTTTGAACTTTTTTGCATAGGATATCATAGAGGCTGTTCCGCGGCTGTTTCCATCCCAGAAGCAGATAACGTAATCACAGGCCTGCACCATTTGCAAATTTCGTTTAGGGCCGGCACTTTTGCCGTATTTTTTCCAGTTGGCAGGATAGCGCTCTATACAAAAACCGTTTTCATTTGCATATCTTTCACCCAGCAGATCAGCGCCTTTGCAGCTGCCGGATAAGAAAATCAGCGTATACTTTTCCCTGATTTTCTTGATGCACTGTTCTATGTATGCTTTTGCCATGTCGTAATCCTGGCAGCTTCGACATCCGGCAACGATAATGCGTTTGACCATGCAATCACCCCATACTATTTATATAAATATATACTTAATAAAAAAGATTATCAATTAAATATATACTTAATTATAGCAATTGATAATTGCCTATACCTCTAATAGAATAAATAGGTAAGGGGCAGGATATACATTATGATTCGGATTGCATTAGATACCGCATTGGAAAAATACGGGATTACTCGCTACGAGCTGGCCAAACGGACCGGGATCCAGTATCAGGTTCTGGACAACTACTATAAAAATAGGGTCAAACGCTATGACAGTTATGTCCTGGAACGGATTTGCAGCGCCTTGGACTGCGGGATTTCAGAAATCATTGAATACAAAAAATAAAAGCAGAGCAACTTGTTGCTCTGCTTTTGATTTATGGCTCGCCCGGATTACGCCATTTGTTCTCCCATCTTTTTCCCGCCGAGGATGTGGAAATGAAGATGCTTCACCGTTTGGGCAGCGTCTTCCCCGACATTCGAGATCACGCGGAACCCGTTGTCCAGCCCCTCGGCCTGCGCGATCTGGGGGATAACCGCCAGCAGGTGCGCCGCGATGGGGGCATTTTCCGGCGTGATCTCCCGCAGGGAGGGGATGTGCTGCTTGGGGATCAGCAGGATATGGACGGGCGCCTGGGGATGGATGTCCCGGAAAGCCAGGCAGGTTTCGTCCTCGTAGACCTTGGTGCTGGGGATTTCCCCGGCAATGATTTTACAAAAAATACAGTCCATTTTGTGGAACCTCCTTTTCAAGCAGTTTCGGCTAAATGTAGGGGGATCTCTTTTTCCAAAGGGAAGCCGGGGCTAGGCTTACAGCCCCAGGACTTCCCGCAGGATGGATTCCATTGCGCTGAAGGCTTCGTCTACCTTATGCGGGTCGGCCACGCCGGCCATCGCGTTATCCGGGCGTCCGCCGCCCTTGCCGCCGGTGACAGCCGCCGCTTTTTGGACGATTTTGCCTGCGTGGGCGCCTTTCTCCAGTGCGCCCTTGCCGCAGACGCAAAGCATATTCGACTTCCCGTCTGCGCTGCCGACCAGCAGGGCCACCGCGTTCGGCGCTTTCTCCTTGATCTTATCGCCCATGATGCGCAAGCTGTCCGGCCGCGTCCCGCTTAGCAGGGCGGTGATCAGCGAGATCCCGCCGACCTCTTTGGCCGATTCAAACAGCCCGTCGATTTTGCTGTCCGCCAGCTTTTGGGTGAGCTGGTCAATTTCCGCCGATTTTTCCTTCAGCTCGGCCATTACCTGGGCGGAGCGGCCAACCAGCTCGCGGACATTCGGCGCTTTGAGCTGTTCCGCTGTCCGGGCGAGGGTGTGCTCCTGGCTGTGGATCAGATCCAGCACGCCGTAGCCGGTTACGGCCTCGATCCGGCGGACGCCAGCGGCTACTGAGCTTTCCGATACGATCTTGAACAGCCCGATCCGGGAGGTGTTCTCCACATGGGTACCGCCGCAGAGCTCCATGGAGTAATCTCCGGCCTTACATACCCGGACGCGATCCCCGTATTTTTCACCGAAGAGCGCCATAGCGCCGGCTTCCTTGGCGGATTGGATGTCGGTTTCATAGCGTTCGACCTCGATCCCCTGGAGGATGACATGGTTGACCTCGTGCTCGACTTTGGCGATTTCATCCGGGGAGAGGGCTTCAAAATGGGAGAAGTCGAACCGCATTTCCTTAGCGTTGACCAGCTGGCCTGCCTGGTGAACATGGTCACCCAGTACGTTCCGGAGCGCCGCCTGGAGCAGATGCGCCGCCGTATGGTTCCGAGCGATTGCGCCGCGGAGAGCAGTGCTGACCTTCATTTGTACCGGGTCGCCTTCTTTGATGGAGCCTTTGGAGATTTCGCAATAATGCAGGATCAGTTCTCCGGAAGCAGATTTCTGGGTATCGTAAACCCGCAGCTCCGCATTTTCCGTGGAGATCACGCCCTTGTCGCCGACCTGCCCGCCGCTTTCCGCATAAAACGGGGTACGGTCGGTAATCAGCACGACCTTTTGCGGCGAGATGGCTTCCTCGACCCGCTGCCCCTCGCAAAGGATCGCGAGGGCTTTGCCGTTGTCCTCCAGGGTTTCATAGCCGCTGAATACCGTGGACAGCCCTTCCAGATCCAGCGCATCCCCTGCAAAGCCGAACGCATCCCCAGCCCCGCGGGCCTTGCGGGCGCGCTCCCGCTGCTCATTCATCAGCCGGAGGAATTCTTCCTCATCCACGGTAATTTGGTGTTCGGCGATGATCTCCTTGGTCAGATCGATCGGGAAGCCGTAGGTGTCATACAAACGGAAGGCATCCGAACCCGAGAGAATGGATCCGCCGTTGACTGCTTTGCGCTCCAGATCGTCGATCAGCTGGTTTAACAGCTCGAAGCCTTTCCCGACTGTCTTGGAGAAGTTTTCTTCCTCATTTTTGACCATCTTTTTAATGTATTCCATCTTTTCGGTCAGCTCCGGGTAAGCCGAAGCGTTTTCCTTGGCGACGGTTTCCACCACCTCGAACAGGAACGGCCGGGTGATGCCGAGAAGCCGTCCATGCCGCGCTGCCCGGCGGAGCAGCCGGCGCAGGACATAGCCCCGGCCCTCGTTGGAGGGAATGACGCCGTCCGCAATCATGAAGGTCGTGGAACGGATGTGGTCCGTGATGACCCGCAGGGAAATATCTTTCTGGGGATCGGTTTTATAGGTCACCCCGGCAATTTCACTGATATGCTGCATGATGTTCCGGATCGAATCCACCTCGAACAGGTTGTCTACCCCCTGCATTACGCAGGCCAGCCGCTCCAGGCCCATGCCGGTGTCAATATTTTTCTGCTCCAGAGGGGTATAGTTCCCATTGCCGTCCGAGTCAAACTGGCTGAATACCAGGTTCCAAACCTCGACAAACCGGTCGCATTCACAGCCGACCCGGCAGTCCGGATGCCCGCAGCCTTTATCCTCCCCACGGTCAAAATGGATTTCGGAGCAAGGCCCGCAGGGCCCTGTCCCATGCTCCCAGAAATTATCCTCCTTGCCCATCCGGACAATCCGGTCCGCAGGCACGCCGACTTCCTTCGTCCAGATATCGAACGCTTCGTCGTCATCCAGGTAAATCGTCACCCAAAGACGGTTCTCCGGCATTTCCAGCACTTCCGTGAAAAATTCCCACGCCCATTTCGTCGCTTCCCGCTTGAAATAATCCCCGAATGAAAAGTTGCCCAGCATCTCAAAAAAAGTGCCGTGCCGCGCCGTCTTGCCGACATTCTCGATGTCCGGCGTGCGGATGCACTTCTGGCAGGTCGTGACCCGGGTGTTCGGCGGGGTTTCCTGCCCCAGGAAATAGCGCTTCATCGGCGCCATGCCCGAGTTAATCAGGAACAGGCTTTTGTCGTTTTGAGGCACCAGTGAAAAGCTCGGCAGCCGTGTATGTCCCTTGCTCTCAAAAAAGCGGAGATACGCCTCCCGCAGCTCATTTAATCCAGTCCATTTCATCTGATCGTTTCTCCTTTTCGAAAAATAAAAAGCCTTCGTCCGGATTGGGACGAAGGCTTGCTTCCGTGGTACCACCCAAATTGCGCCCGGAGACCGGACGCCGCTTTGATTCCCTTAACGCGGGAAGACGGGCCGGTTTTCATCGGCCGGTTCAGGAAGAGCAGGAATTTCCCCGACGCTCGCAGGCTTGCAGCAAACCGCCTGTTCTCTGGGCAGCGTGAGGGGATTCCGTTTCCGTCAGCACCTTTTGAATATAGAAACAGTATAACGCGGAAGCGGCGGGCTTGTCAAGTATCCGGCGGAATCCCTCAAAAAATTTGAAAAATTTTTGTGGATCCCCCTTTAGTTCCCCGAAGTCCCGCCGATATATAAAGCAAGGAGTTGTAA
>CANSRB010000063.1 GCA_947649285.1 uncultured Clostridia bacterium | reverse complement strand
TGGGATTTTGAGGATGCCGTTATCCGCCGCCAATACATAGACGACCCGGCGGATTATTACAATGCGAATTCTTATTGCGTTTATATAGGTGGGGATTATGCTGTGGTACAGCATCGGAATGAGCGTGCGCCCTCTGCAAAGCGCCTGCTTCTGATTAAGGACAGCTTTATGCTGCCGATGCAGAGCTTTCTATCCACCGTTTTTCAGGAGATTGATGTAGTAGATCTCCGGCATTTTACGGAAAATTCTTTGGCCGAATATGCCCGGGATTTTGAACCGGATCTGGTGCTTTGTATGTTTAATCCAAGCCAATTTGGGACAAAAAGCCAATGGGAATTTGGCGTAGATAAGAAGTTTTCTACTCCGTTGTCGGAAATGTCTTATGAGGAGGTTTATTACAACCCCGAATTGATATTGGAGGCGGACGAGAAGAGCGGGCATAAGTATATAACCCTATTTGAAAAATTGGAATCCGGCGGCAGCTATACGCTGGAATTTGATTCAATTGAATTTGTAAAGGGCAGTGCCGGCGCGGTTAAGATTCAAATCAATGATCTCAAAAATAAGAAAGTCCTGGCGTCCCGTATGCTGGATGTCGCTTATTGCCAGGAAACAGACAGGTATACCTGCCAGATCCGGGTACCGGACAGCAAGGAAAAGATGGATTTGCACCTGTATGCAGGTATTCCGGGAGAAACAGCTGGGAATACCGTGCGGTTTTCCGGTGCGACGCTGTATAAGCGAAGTATGGCATAATCGTTATCGTTATTTTTTAAAACAGGCTGGAAAATTGTATTCCAGCCTGTTTTTGCGTTTGTCCAGCGAAATGAATCCCGTGTGCCGATTGAGGCTTCTTCTGATATAATGAGGAAAAAACAGGAGAAAATCTACAATCTGAAACAGATGGCCGCCGCCCTCCAGTTTCTCCAGGAGAACGGCCTGACCGACTATGACGCCCTGGCGGAGCGGACGGCGGAGGTGGTGGACCGGGCCCACGCCCTGGCCGGGGAGCTGCGGGGAGTGGAGGAGCGGCTGGCCTCCACCACAAAACTCATGGGGGCCGTGGTGGACTACGCCAAGACCCGGCCCGTGTTCGACGGCTACAAGGCCGCACGGTGCAGCAAGAAATATCTGGCGGAGCATGAGGAGGCCCCGGCCTTCTATCGGGCGGCAATCAATGACATTCTGGACGGGGCCAAACTCCACAGGTTGCGCGCCATCCGCCCGAATTATAGTACGCCTGCGTCCGGTACCAGTTGGTGATGATCCAGACGCTGTGTTTCAGCTCGCCGAGCCGGCCGCTTTGAACCATTTCGCGCGCCCTGCGGAACAGGGAATTGGTGCGTTGGTTGAACATAAGTTGGTTGAGCATAATACCGAATACATTCCCGCTCTTCCGCGCAGCTTCCTGAAGCCTTTGCGCGGCTGACAAGGTACACCGGCTTTTCCATCAGGACATGGCGTCCTTTTTCAAAAGCAACAATGGCAATTTGGGTGTGTAAGGGATGCGGGACGGCAATAATCACCCCGTCTACCTCCGGATTGTCCAACAGCTCCCGGTAATCCTCATACAGGGCCACCCCGGAGGATTTCTCCCGGATTTCTTTCAGCTTCCGGCGGTCCGTATCGCATACCGCTGTAACCCTCATACCTTCAATTTCACCGCTGTAAATGCAGTTGAAATGCACCGATCCCATGTTGCCGGCGCCGATGATCCCCACCTTTAAACCATCCACGACAAGCCCCCTTTTTATCGATCCGTTCCTGAATAGGTGCTGCTGGTATCGGCAAAAACCGTTTTCCCGCTTTCCTTGCGCTTGGAGGCCTGCACCCGTTTCATCAATTCGGTATAGAATAATTCCTCATCGAACGGGATCTCGACCGGTTTCCCTAACCAGGAGGAAAGGTGCATCGCGTTGGAAAGAGTCAGCCCGAGGATCCCTTCCGCACCGCCTGCAACCAAGGACTCACCCCGGAGGATCGCCCCGCCCCAGGCGTTGACTACGCCGATATGCTGTTCATTCTGCCCACGGGTATCCACTTCGATTTCCTTGGCTCGGATTGTCCCGAAAGGCTCGGTATTGATCCTGGAAAATTCCTGTTCGGTCATCTCATATTCCAATACAGAAAGCCTGTCGTCCTCCGCCACCAGCTTCGCCTTATCCAGTTGGATCTCAAAGCGGTTCGTCCCATGGGCGTCACCGGTAGAGGTCACAAAAACGCCGGTAGCCCCGTTGGGATATTCCACATAGGTGGTGACATCGTCCTCAACCTCGATCTGATGCCAGCGCCCATAATGCAGATGGGATTCCACCCGGGAGGGCATCCCACAGATCCACTGCCAAAGATCCAGATTATGCGGGCACTGGTTCAGCAAGACGCCGCCGCCCTCTCCCGACCAGGTGGCGCGCCAATCGCCGGAATCATAATAGCACTGGGGACGGTACCAGTTGGTAATCAGCCAGTTCGTGCGTCGGATCCGGCCATACGCGCCCGACTGCACCAGCTCCCGCATTTTTTGGTAAACCGGGTTGGTGCGCTGGTTGAACATCATGGCAAACACCGTTCCGGGATGCTTTTCGGCTTCGGCATTCATCTCCCGGACCTGCTTGGTATAAACGCCTGCTGGCTTTTCCACCATTACATGGATCCCCCGCCGCAGGCATTCAACCGCATATTTCGGATGGTCGTAATGCGGGACGCAGATCATGCAGGATTCGATCAAACCACTGTCCAGCATTTCCTCCGCCGCGGCAAAATAGCGGATATCGGCGGACAATTCCTTCTTCGCCCATTCGACCCGCTCGGCGTTGATCTCCGCCACAGCCGCCAGCTCAAAGTCCGGGCATTTGCCGTTTAAAATATTTTTTGCGTGGGAGGAACCCATGTTCCCGATCCCAATAATCCCCAGTTTCAGTTTTCTGCTCATTCTGCCCTGCCTCGCTTTCCGTTAATTAAATCCCAGTGAATGCAGATAGTCATAGCTGCGCTTTAAGCAGTCGAAGGGGTTCTCCCCATAGCATTCGTCCTGCTCCACCAGCATATATTCGGTACCCGTCTCCTGCGCTTTCTCAAACACCCGGTCGAAGTTGATGTTGCCCTCGCCGACCACGGCCATTTTACCGCCATAGGCGTAATCCTTCAGGTGGATGCAGGGCACCCGCCCTTTGAGGAATTCAATCCACCAGGCGGGATCGCCGCCCCCTGCCTGAACCCAGTAGGTATCTAGGGTAAAGCCCATTTCATCCGCCGGGATATCCTCCGCCATCGCCCGCAGTATCAGCCGGCCGGCTGCTTTCTGGAACTCGCCGCTGTGGTTGTGGTACATAAAATATTTGCCGAGCGCTTTCAGCTTGGAAGCCACCGGCTTATACAGGCGGAGGAACTCCGCATAGCTTTCACTTTCCTGCCCGCCGTTGAACGGAAAGCT
Source organism: uncultured Clostridia bacterium (assembly GCA_947649285.1). Taxonomy (GTDB): domain Bacteria; phylum Bacillota; class Clostridia; order Oscillospirales; family Ruminococcaceae; genus Paludihabitans. The sequence continues at coordinate 7,171 of CANSRB010000063.1, read as the reverse complement.
CCCCAGCCCGACATAACGGCAGCCGAATACGTCATGTTCCTGGGCTGTTTTCTCGGTCTGATGCAGCAGCTTCTTTGCAGGTGTATGCGTAATCACACATTCCAGCCCATTTTTGTCCAGCTCCGCTTTCAGCCACTCTGCCTCAAACACGCAGGTCCCGGAGATCTGAACGGTTTTGTAGCCGATTTCCGCCACCTTTTTCAGCGATTCCGAAAAGGAATCCAAATCCTGGCAGAAATCCCTCAGGGTAAAAAATTGCGCCCCCAGTTTCATCACAGTCACTCCTCTAATAATTTTTTCAGCGCCTGGGCGGCGACCTCAAACGCTTCCATATTGGAACGGTAGACGCCGCCGTGAACCATGCTTTGATCCGTTTCCCGCTCAAGTTTGACAAGCCCGTCAAACACCGCCAGATGCGGCTCCAGCGTCAGGCAGCGCCCCCCGTTTTTCCGGTATTCCCCCAGCAGGAAGGGCAGGTTCCCATCCCCCATTCCGGCGGGGACTACCCATCCGTCCCGCTTGGCGTCCTTGATGTGCATATAGCAGACGAAATCCTTCAGCAGCTCCCAGGCCTGCCGGGTATCCACGCCGCATTGGACAAAGTTGGCGGGATCGAACACGCCCCCAAGCTCGGGAAGCGCCTGATGGAGCACCAGACAGCGTTCCGGGATATCGCCGTAAATCCCCTTTTCATTTTCGTGGCAGAGCCGGATTCCGAATCCCTTCGCTATCTCACACAGGAAGCCCAAGCGGTCGATCACTTCATTTTTACAGCACTCCGCCCCGTCCTCAGGCATATAAAAAGAGAAAACCCGGATATTACGGCTATCAAGGATCCGGGCGATTTCCAGCGTATGCTTGAAGGACTCGGTATGTACGCGGAAATCGTCCTCTTGAATATGGATTTTCCCGATCGGCGAACCTACCGACCAAACTGCCAGGCCTTCGGCATCCAGCCTGCTTTTGATTTCCCGGGCCTTCTCCAGCGGGATCTCCGAGACCGACGCACCGTCGATATTCCGGATCTCCATCCCATCCAGTCCGTTTTTCTTCAAGGCTTCGATCTGCCCGTCCAGTTGAGGGGACGCTTCGTCCGCAAAAGCGTACAGGTTGATTTTTTTCATTTCCCACACTCCTAAACATCAGCCGGTTTTACCGGCTGGCTCTTCTCTTATTATAATCGAATCGCCAAGGCTCTTAAATTGTAAAAGCCGCCAGTCCATATTGCAAATCCCGCCATCTTATGCTATTGTAACGAGGGGGATTGATATGAACGAGCTTTTTCATTACTCCGACCGCATGGTCAATATCCATTATAAACGGGACAGCCGCCCATCCCCATCGGACTTTAAAATGCACACCCACGAATCCTACGAGCTGTTTTACTTCGCGGGTGGGAATGGCATTTACCGGGTGGAGGGGACGCCCTACCCGCTTGAAAAGGGCGACGTCCTGATCATGCGCCCGGCAGAAGCGCATTATATCGACCTCAACGGCAGCCTGCCCTATACCCGGCTGACCATCAATTTCAAGCCGGAGCTTTTAAAGGAAATCGATCCCGAAGGGAAGCTCCTCCTCCCATTCGATAAACGGGAAGCCGGCACTCTGAACCGCTACCCCGCTGAGGCATTTTCCTCAAACGCCGCCGGAATTTTTATCAGCCGGATCCTGGAGTCCAGCCCCGACCAGCGTCTGCACACCCTCGTTTACCTTCCGCCCCTGCTGTATGAGATTTACCACTCCTTCCAAAACCTGGACGAATCCAAGGTGGAACATCCACTGGATTACCGTATCGTCCGTTATGTAAACCGTCACGTGTCGGAGGAACTCTCCCTGGCGCATCTCTGTGATAAGTTCTTTATCAGCGAATCCCAGCTTTGCCGTACTTTCAAGAACGCTGTCGGCTCCACCGTATGGGAATACATCACAGTAAAGCGGCTGGTAAACGCCCGGAGGCTGATCCTGTCGGGCATACCGCCTACCAAAGCCTATCTGCAGTGCGGCTTCAAGGATTATTCCGCTTTTTACCGCGCTTACCGGAAAAAATACGGGGATTCCCCCTCTCATTTGTCACCTGTTTATCCAGCCCCTGTCCGAAAGGAGGAATAACCGCCCATGATCTGGAACAACCAATCCTGGGACATCGTCGATGCCCATGTTCATACCTTCCCGGACACCGTCGCCGAAAAGGCCGTCGGCAAGCTGGCCCAGCTCTCGCAGATCACGCCTTATACCAATGGAACCCTAAAGGATACCCGGGTGAAACTGGAAGCCTGTGGGATCGGCCGCGCTGTCCTGCTGAACATCGCTACCTCTCCCCGTCAGCAAAACTCCATCAACCACTCCGCGGCGGAGATCAACCAATCCAGCCCCCAGTACTGGACCGCACTGGGCTCCGTCCATTTCCAGGCAGAGGATGCCCTCGCGCAGCTGGAACAGATCCATGCGGCTCATATCCCCGGGATTAAATTACACCCGGATTACCAGGGCTTCCGGATCGACGATCCCAGGCTTTTCCCAATTTATGAAAAATGCGCGGAGCTCGGCCTGGTTCTTGTATTCCACGCCGGTTGGGATTGCTACAGCCCCAGCCTGATCCATGCGCCGCCCCGGGCGTCCCGTCGGGTGATCGACGCTTTCCCCAGCCTCAAGATCGTGCTGGCACACTTTGGCGGGCTGAAGCAGTGGGAAGAAGCAGAGCGCTGGCTGATCGGGCAGAATGTCTGGCTGGACACGGCCCTCTGCGCCAGCTATGCGGATCAGAAAGAGATCAACCGCCTGATCCTGCGGCATCCCGCCGACCGGGTACTGCTCGGCTCCGACTGCCCTTGGGAAAACCCGGCCCGATCGGCAGCGTGGATTCTCGAAATGGACTTGCCGGAAGACCACAAACGTGCGATCCTTTCCCAAAACACCCGAGCGCTTTACGGGATCATGGAACAGCCGTAAGTTTTGGGAAGAAAAAGCCGGAAGCCTTTCGCATTTCAGGTTAAAATCCGGATTATGCCGGGATTTTTCGAAAAAAACTTGCTTCTCGGCCATTTATGTGCTATTATATAAAAGATACGGAAGTTGGACAGCCATAAAAACGGCTGCAAAAATACAACCCAAAACAATAAAATGGAGGCAGTACTGTGAACGCATTAGAAATTGTCGGCGGAATATTGCTCGCCCTTTCGAGCATACTGATGGTAGTTCTTTTTATGCTTCAGGAAAGCAAGCAGCCGGGCGGGATGTCCGCGCTGACGGGACAAACCGATTCTTACCTGAGCAAGAACCAGGGCAAAACCCTCGAAGCAAAGCTTTCCAACACCACCCGCGTGCTGGTCGTTGTTTTCTTCGTGTTATCCATTGCGATGAACCTGGTAATCCGCTACGTCAAATAGGATTCCGAAAGCCCTGCCGACCGTGCAGGGCTTTTTCATTAGCCGAAGCCGGGCGTTCCCCAAGCAGCGCTCTTCAGAAAGGACGATTATGGATCAAATTTTACTCAATACGGCGCTGAACGCGCTGAAACGGGCCGGGAAGCATGGCGTCACCTTCCGCGACCTCATGAAATCCTGCAAGCTTCCGCAGGGCCAAAGCGGCAGGCTGCGCGACTGCGTCCGCAGGCTGGAAAGCAAAGGGCTGGCGGTGGACAACCGCAGCCGGGTATATTTTTCCGAAGCACTCAGCCTGCGACCCGCCGTTGTGACCCGGCTGAATAAAACCTATGGCTTTGCCCGTTTCTCCGACGATGAAACGGAAGTCTTTGTCCCAGGCCGGTACTTTATGGGGGCACTCCCGGGGGACCGGGTGCTGATTGCCCCGCTGCCCTCGCGCGGTGTTTCCCCGGAAGGACAGATCCTGAAAATCGTACAGGAGGGGCCTTCCAAATTCACCGGGGCGGTGGTAGAGTCACCGGAAGGGCTGTTCCTCCGGCCGGACAGCCTGATCCGCTTCGACCTCCCCCTCTCCCGCCGGGAAGCTGCCTGTGTCCACGCTGGGGACAAGGTACTCTGCCGGATTGTCAAGCGGGGTCTGAACCATGCCGGCCATACGGCCAAGATCGTCGCCAATTATGGCGACAGCCAAACCGCCGTACACTGCGCGCAGGCAATCCTGGATCTGAACGGCATTGAGCAGGGCTTCCCGGAAGCCGTCATGCAGCAGGCGGAGCAGGTTTCCCGAAACGGTATCCTCCCGCAGGATTATAAAGGCCGCACAGATTTCCGGGAGGAACCGGTTTTTACAATTGATTCGGCTGATTCCAAAGACCTGGACGATGCGGTTTCCATCCGGAAATCCGGGGATTTTTATGAATTGAGCGTCCATATTGCGGATGTTTCCCATTATGTTCCGGCCGGCTCCCCGCTGGATGCAGAGGCCTTTCACCGCGGCACCAGCATCTATTTTGCAGACCGCGTAATCCCCATGCTGCCGCCCGAGCTCTCCAACGGGATCTGCTCGCTGAACCCCGGCGAAGACCGGCTGGCCTTTTCCTGCGTCATGAAAATCGACGCACAGGGGGAACTGGCCGATTTCCAATTTATGAAATCCGTGATCCGTTCCCGGGTCAAAGGCGTTTACAAGGAAATCAACGCCCTGCTGGAGGGCCAGGCCGGAGAAGAGCTACGGGAAAAATACAGCGGCTTGACCGAAAGCATCCTGCTGATGAAGGAGCTGGCCGGGGTCTTGACCGGCAACCGCCTGCGGAGAGGCGCGCCCGAGATCGAAACCACTGAAAGCCTGATCCTGCTGGACAGCCATTCTGCCGCGGTGGATATCCGCCCCCGTACCCGGGGTACCGCCGAAATAATGATCGAGGAATTCATGCTCATCACCAATCAGGCCGCCGCACGGCTCGCCCACTCCAGCGGGATCCCCTTCGTCTACCGGGTACACGAGCCCCCCGCCGAGGACAAGCTGGAAAACCTCCGCGAAATCCTGAACGCGCTGGGTTTCCAAACCCAGGAGATCCGCCCGAACTTTCCGGCCTCTGTCCTGGCCGGCTTCCTGCGCCAGGCAAAGGGAACCCCGGCTGCCCCGCTGGTCAATATTTTCGTCCTGCGGGCCATGTCCAAAGCGAAATACTATGAACAGCCGATTGGGCACTATGGCCTGGTACTCCAGGATTACGCCCAGTTTACCTCCCCGATCCGGCGCTACCCGGATCTGATGATCCACCGGGTGCTCGGCGCACTGATCCAGGGCTGCTCCGTCGAAAAACTCAAAGCCCGATTCGGGAAAGCCGTAATCGCAGCCGCCCGGCAGTCCACCGAAACCGAACTGAACGCCATGACCCTCGAGCGGCAATGCGAGGACTGCTATAAGGCCGAATATATGAAATCCCATGTAGGTGAAATTTTCGAAGGGGTGGTTTCCTCGGCGGCTCCCCACGGCCTGTATGTCGAGCTTCCCAACACCGTGGAAGGGCTGGTCAAAGCGGAAAGCCTGCCGGAGGGCGAATACGAGTTTGACGGCCGGCTGGAATTCAAGAACCTGCGGGGCGGCGTTTCCTATCGGATTGGCAGCCCGGTAAAGGTCCGCTGCGTGAAAGCGGACGTCAGCCAGGGAAACATCGATTTCGAGCTGGCCTGATCCGGAAAAAGCAAGAAAAAAGGAAGTATCCGATCGGATACTTCCTTTTTGTGTCTGGTGAAATTAAACGGCGCGGGTTACTTTATCAGAACGTAAGCAGCGGGTGCAGGCGTTTACACGGCAGGGTTTGCCGTTGACAATCGCTCTGACTTTTCTTACATTCGGTTTCCATGCACGGTTGGACCGTCTATGAGAGTGGGAAACCTTAATCCCGAAAGTAACACCTTTTCCGCAGATATCACATTTAGCCATAATCTGCACCTCCTTTATGTTACGGAATCTGAAAGCTAAAAAGTCTAACAAACGGAATTATATCAGATCTTGGGAATAAAATCAAGCTTTTTTCAAAGAATTTTTAACGGAATTAAAATTTGGTATGAAATGGCAGTGGGAAAGCTTGCCTTTTTTCCAGAAGGCCAGTATAATAGAAGCATAGATTCTAAAATGGGGGCGTTTTATAGTCACCGCACTTCAAAAGAAGGAAATCACTTCTTTTGAAGTGTGCGGCGCAAATGCGCCGCAGGGCCGCGAAGCGGCCTGTGGTGGACTTCATAGTTAAAACACGGTCCATGAAATGGCCTGGCGGGCTTTGCCCGCCTTGAAAATCGGTTACCGATTTTCAAGTGTTTTGACTATATCCGGAGGGGTTTTCTCCGGGCCCGGCCCCCAATCAAACCTGCGGGCTCCCCGCAGAGAACGGAGCGTTTATGGGAAATTTCTTCTTTTCGGTTTTTATCCGGCTGATCGTGGTATTCACCGCCCTTCCCATCCATGAGTACGCCCATGGATGGATCGCGCGGAAGCTGGGCGACCCCACGGCAGAGAATATGGGGCGGCTCAATCTGAACCCTTTGCAGCATTTCGACCCGATCGGGACTACCTGCCTGCTGCTGACCGGCTACGGCTGGGCGAAACCGGTGCCGATCAACCCCTCCTATTTCCGCAACCGCAAAAGCGGGATGGCCCTGACGGCGCTGGCCGGCCCGGCAGCCAATATCCTGCTGGCAATCGTCTGGACGCTGGTCTACAAATGTATTGCCTATTTCCTGCCCTACCAGACCTTTTTCAGCGTGCTGGCGACGGCGTTTTCCCTGATGGCCAGCATCAATATCAGCCTGGCGGTGTTTAACCTGCTGCCGATCCCTCCTTTGGATGGGGCCAAAATCTTCGGATATTTCCTGCCTGACCGGATTTACTGGAACGTCATGCAGTATGAACGTCAGATTGCTTTTATCCTGTTCGCGCTGCTGATGTTCACGCCGGTGCTGAACGTCCCGCTTTCCTTCCTGTCCGGGCTGGTAAACCGGCTGGTACAGTTCCTGACCGGGTTTGTGGACCTGCTCGCCCGGGCGGTGTAACAGCCGGGGATGGAAACGCTGAAATTCCGCCTGGACGGATTTGAAGGGCCGCTGGATCTGATGCTCCACCTGATCCAGCGGCATAAGCTGGATATTTATGATGTGGAGATCATCCGGCTGTTGGACCAGTACCTGGACTTCATGGAGCAGATGCAGGCGGCTGACCTGGAAATCGCCAGTGAATTTTTGGCGATGGCGGCGCGGCTGGTCTATATCAAGACGATGTCCCTGCT
>CANSRB010000062.1 GCA_947649285.1 uncultured Clostridia bacterium | reverse complement strand
AATGGCGGGCCCTGAAGGAATACGTCAACGAGAACGGGATCCGCCTGATCGGCGACCTGCCGATTTATGTGGCGTTGGACAGCGCGGATGCCTGGTCCAAACCTAAGATGTTTTTGCTGGATGAGGAACGGCAGCCGGTTGTGGTAGCTGGCTGCCCACCGGATTATTTTTCAGAAACCGGGCAGCTTTGGGGAAACCCGATTTATAATTGGAGCTATCTCAAGCGGACGGGCTATCAGTGGTGGATCAAGCGGATCGGCGCGGCCGTGTCCAATTTTGACATGGTGCGGATCGACCACTTCCGCGGGTTTGAAAGCTTCTGGGCGATCCCCGCGGGGGATGAGACCGCGGTGAACGGGGAATGGCGCAAGGGCCCGGGGATGGATCTTTTCCGGAAAGCGGAAGAGGTGCTGGGAAAAACCGCCATCATCGCGGAGGATCTGGGCCTGATTACCGAGCCGGTGCGGGAATTGCTGGCGGAATCGGGCTATCCGGGAATGAAGGTGCTGGAATTTGCCTTTTCCATCGGGCACGAAAGTGACTATCTCCCGCATAAATATCCTCAAAACTGTATCTGCTATACCGGAACGCACGATAATGATACCATTCTCGGCTGGCTGAAAAGCCTTTCAGAGGAAGAGCTGGACTATGTGCTGGAGTATCTCCGGAGCGGGTCGCTGGAAGAGGGCGTATGGGATTTGATCGCGCTGGCCTGGAGCAGTCCGGCGGATACGGCGATTACTCAGATGCAGGACTTTTTGGAGCTGGGTTCGGAGGCCCGGATGAACATCCCGTCGATGGCGGCGAACAATTGGCAGTGGCGGGCGCTGCCCGGGCAGTATGGCCAAGAACTTGCAGGGAAAATTGAGAAGCTGACAAATTTGTATTGGAGGTAACTTTTGTGAAAGAGCTTACAAAGGAACGTTTTGTTGAGAAATTCAGAGAAATCTTGGAATCCGAGTATTTTGTGGAGCCTCAAGAAGCCTCGGCTTGGCAGATCCAAAGTGCCGTAGGGAAGATCATTATGGCGCGGATCACGCCGGATGCCAATGCCAGCTTCCATGCCCATACCAAGACCCGCCGTGCCTGCTATTTTTCCATGGAGTTCTTGGTGGGCCGGGCGATTTATAATAACCTGCTTTCACTGGGACTGCTGGATGTAGTGGATGAAGCGCTGAAAGAGTGCGGTATTTCGGTTTCGGTTTTTGAGGATATCGAAGATGCCGCTCTCGGCAACGGCGGCTTGGGACGACTGGCTGCCTGTTTCCTGGACAGCGCCGCCACTTTGGATCTGCCCATTGATGGTTATGGCATCCGTTACCGTTATGGTTTGTTTAAACAGGAGATCGTGGACGGCTTCCAAAAAGAAACTGCCGACGACTGGAGCGAGCATGGGGATCCCTGGTCGAAGCGTACTGCCGGCGACTCCGTCCTGATCCATTTTGCCGATCAGACCGTCAACGCCGTGCCCTATGATATGCCGATTTTAGGGTACCATACCAATCATATCAGCAACCTGCGCCTGTGGCAGTCCGAAGCGGTCCATCCGTTTGATTTCAACCTTTTCAACGACCAGAAATACGATGAGGCTGTACGGGATAAAAACCGCGCGGAGGATATTTCCCGCGTACTTTATCCGAATGACAGCTCCTGGGAAGGGAAGAAGCTCCGGCTGAAGCAGGAATATTTCTTTACCTGTGCGTCACTGACCTCTATCCTGCGTGATTTCAAGCGGGTGCATGGGAAGGATTGGAGCCGGTTAAGCGATTATGTGACGATCCAGCTCAACGATACCCATCCGGTGCTGGCGATCCCGGAGCTGATGCGCCAGCTGGTGGACGAGGAAAATATCAACTTTGACGAGGCTCTGGCTATCTGCAAGCGGATCTTCAACTATACGAACCATACGATTATGGCGGAAGCGCTGGAAAGCTGGCCGGTGGATCTGGTGCGGAGCGTGATCCCGAATGTTTACGCCATGATTGAGCTGCTCAACAACGCGCTGATTAAAGAGGTCAGCAGCTTGGGGATGGAGCAGGAGCAATACCGCCTGCAAATCATCAACGATGGGACGGTATACATGGCGCGTATGGCGATTTTTATGTCCCGTGTGGTCAACGGCGTAGCACGGCTGCATACCGAGATTTTGAAACGGAATGCCCTCAACGAGTGGTACCGGCTCTATCCGGACCGTTTCCAGAACAAGACTAACGGCGTGACACAGCGCCGGTGGCTGGCGCTCTGCAATCGGGAGCTGACCGGGCTGCTGAAGGACAAATTGGGCTCGGATGCGTTTATTACCAACCTTCAGGCACTGCGGAAGCTGCTTCCGTTAGCGGAAGACGAGGATACCATCCGGCAGTTTATGGCAGTCAAGCAGCAGAAAAAAGAACAGCTGGCAGCCTTTGTCCGGGAGCATGACGGCGCAGTGATCGACCCGAATACAATTTTTGATATTCAGATCAAACGGCTGCATGAATATAAACGCCAGCTGATGAATGCATTTTCAATTTTATATATCTATTACGGCATCAAAGACGGCAGCATTACTGGCTTTGCCCCGACAACCTTCCTGTTTGCTGCAAAATCGGCTCCGGGTTACTTCCGGGCGAAGGGGATCATCAAGTATATCAATGAGATTGCGGAACTGGTCAATAACGACCCGGATACCAAAGGGATTCTGAACGTAGTCTTTGTGAAAAACTATAATGTCAGCAGTGCAGAAAAGCTGGTTGCCGCGGCGGATACCTCCATCCAGATTTCGACGGCAGGCTTTGAAGCGTCCGGTACCGGCAACATGAAGCTGATGCTCAACGGCGCGGTAACGCTGGGTACCCTGGACGGCGCGAATGTGGAGATCGTGGAAGAAGCCGGGATCGAAAACAACTATATTTTCGGCGCCAAGGTTGAAGAGCTGAACGAGATTATGCCGCATTATAACGCGCACGCTTTATATGAAAGCGACCCGAAGATCAAGCGGGTAGTGGATACGCTGATTGACGGGACCTTCTCAGATGGCGGGCAGCATTATTTCCGCGAGCTGTATAATTCCCTGGTGCAGGGAGCTGTTTGGTCTACAGCGGATACCTATTATGTGCTTGGCGACTTAACCAGCTTTGTGGAAGCCCGTCTTCGTTTGAACCGGGACGCACAAAATAAAGAGGAGTTTGCGCGCAAGTGCTTCCGGAATATCTGCTGTTCCGGCAAATTCTCTTCTGACCGCACGATCCGCCATTATGCGGAGATGATCTGGGAGATCGAGCCGGTTGAAGTGAATTGGTAAAAATTCTGCATAAGAAAAAGAGGAAGTCTGTACGAAGGGTGCAGGCTTCCTTTTTATATCCCCATTCCGCCGTTTCGGGAAAAATTTTTGCTGGAACGGCTTGACAAACCGGGTATCCTATGCTAAAATATGTGTAACGTTACACAATGAAAAGGGAGTAAACGGAAAAAATGAGCAGTAACACTTGTTTAGCACTGGATCTGGGCGGGACCAAACTTCTGATTGGCGAGGTCGAGGAATCCGGGCGGATTTTGAAGCAGAAACGGTACGATACCGGCTATTTGACTCAGGCCGAGGAGATCGAACGGATCCAGGAATGTCTGGATGATTATATCCGGACAGTCGGCTTTGCTGGGGAACGCCCAGATCGGATGGGGATGGGCTTGATTGGGCAGATCGACCACAGCCGCGGTATTTGGGTCATGATTGACGACCGCCGTCGGGCTCCGACTCCGGTTACCGGGCTGTTCCAGGAAAAATATGGGATGCGGTGCCAAATTGACAATGATGTAAAATCGGCGGCGCTGGCACAGAAACGGTTTGGCGGCGCCAAGGATACCGATCATTTTATCTACCTCAATATTGGGACGGGGATCGGCGCCGGTTTTTTTGAGAACGGCCGCTTGATCCGGGGATGGCAGAATGATTCCGGGGAGATCGGACACCTGACGGTGGATTTCCATTCGGATACGGTTTGCTTCTGCGGACGTCGGGGATGCGTGGAAGCCATCTCTTCCGGTTCGGGGATCAGCTCCCGGTTCTTCGCCAAGATCGGGGAGTATCCAGAGTCGGCGCTCCGATCCTATGCGGAGGGAAAAACCATCCCGGCCCATGCGGTATTTGAAGCGGCCAAACAGGGGGATCCGCTGGCCGGCCTGCTGACCCAGGACGCAGCAGATGGAGCAGCAGCGCTGATTTTGGATTTAGTCCGGGTCAGCAATCCGGAAAAGATCATCCTGGGCGGCGGGGTGATTTCCAACCCGGATTTTTACCGGATGGTCTGTGACCGGCTGGATTTCTTCTGTATGAAATCGGTGACCAAAGGCGTCGAGCTTTCTCAGCTGGATCCGCAGTATACCGGGCTGCTGGGCGCGGCAGCAGTCGGGTTCGAAGATTGACAAAAAGGAGAATATATGATGAAAATTACAATTTGTAAAACAGAACGTGATTTTGATACGGCAGCGGCCTGGCGGATTATTGCCCAGATGCTGGAAAAACCTAATGCGGTGATCGGGCTTTCCACCGGGAAAACCACCGGGGAGATGCACCGGATCGTGTCGGATATTTACCGGCAGTATCCCTTCGATGTATCGGGCGTGACCATCTTTAATGTGGATGAGCTAACCAATCTCGATCGTTCCTATTCAGGAAGCTGTTATACGATGATCTATGACCAGCTGGTGAAAAACCTGGGGATCCCGGAAGAAAATTTCATCATGCCGCCGACGATTTCGGACGACTTCGAGCGGGAATGCCGGCTGTTTGAGCAGCGCTTGGCAGAACGCGGCGGGGCTGACCTTCAGATGCTGGGGATCGGCTGGAACGGGCATATTGGCATTAACCAGCCGGGTACGCCGTTTGAGCGTCCGACTTGGGTTTCCCCGATGGATCCGATCTTTGAGGAAAAAGTCCGCCGCGAAACCAACGTCGGGCCGGAGCATGAGTTGGGCGGCTTGACTCGCGGGATTGTCAATATCATGCAGACCCGGAAGCTGATCCTGATTGCCAAGGGCGAGTCCAAGGCGGATATCATTGAGAAGGCGGTTCTCGGCCCGATTACCACGGATATCCCGGCATCGGTGGTCCAGCTTCATCCCAATTGCGAGGTTTTACTGGACGAAGCGGCTGCGGCGAAAATCATCGGGAAAATTTAATACGATTTCCTGATAAAAACTTAAATTTTTTATCGCAGTGTTGTACGCTGCTGAGCCGCATTCTATGGCCCAATAAAAGAATTCGTATAAGCGTATCATTTTTTCTTGCTCCTAAAGATAAAAACCGGAAAAGGGCTCCATATAGAGCCCTTTTCCGGTTTAAGCATTTTCTGCTTTTTCTTTTTGATTTTTCCGATAAGCCAGATAGCTTTCCAAGATGATGGTCGCCGCGACTTCGTCGATAACCTCTTTCCGTTTTTTACCCCGGACGTTGGTCTGATTCAGGTATCCGGCGGCCTGCATGGTCGTCTGACGTTCGTCCCACAGCTCGACCGGGATGCCAAGCAGCTTACGCAGGGTATCCGCAACCCGTTCGCAAAGCTGGGCTTTTTCACCTGCTGAGCCGTCCATGTTCAGCGGATAACCGACAACGATGGCTTCTACACCGTATTCCTTGACGGTGTAGACAATCTGGGTCATGGTTTTTGCGAAGTCCTTTTCATGGATGACTCCCAGCGGGGAAGCCAGGAATTCAGTGCGGTCGCAAAGGGCCAGCCCGGTGCGGGCCGCGCCGTAATCAACAGCCATAATTTTCATGGGAAAATCCTTTCTTGATGGGAGGTTTTTTTGCGGCGAAGCCGCGTGGATCGCATAAGTACGCCTTAATAGGGCTTGGCCTGACCGACCAGGTCGGTGATACGGGAAATCCCATTTTTATCCAGATATTCCTCCAATCCTTCAAGGATGCGGATCGGCGCATAGGGATCGACGAAGAGAGCCGCTCCAATTTGGAGGAGGGAAGCGCCAGCCAGCAGCATCTCGACAGCGTCCTCCCAGGTGGAGATGCCGCCCATCCCGCAGACCGGGATTTTCACGGCGCCTGCGACCTGCCAGACCATCCGAAGCGCCACCGGGAATACCGCGGGGCCAGAAAGCCCGCCGACGTTGTTGTGCAGGATCGGGCGGCGGGAATGGATATCAATCCGCATCCCGAGCAGGGTATTGATGAGGGAAACTGCGTCCGCACCGCCGGCCTCCACCGCTTGGGCGATGTCGGTGATACTGGTAACATTGGGGGAGAGCTTCACCATCAGGGGCTTGCTGGATGCTTCCCGCACAGCCTTGGTGATATCATGCGCCATTTGAGGGTTGACCCCGAAAGCCACACCGCCTTCCTTGACGTTGGGACAGGAGATGTTCAGCTCGATCATATCCACGGCCGAGCCCTCAAGCCGACGGGCGATTTCTACACAGTCCTCAATGGTATGGCCGGCCACGTTGGCGATGATGACCGTATTCTTCTGGGCCAGGTTGGGGACTTCGTCCCGCAGGAAGGCGTCAATCCCGGGATTTTGCAGCCCAACTGAGTTGAGCATACCGGCAGGGGTTTCCGCCACGCGGGGCGGAGGGTTTCCATCCTGGGGATGAAGGGTCATCCCCTTGCAGGAAATGCCCCCCAGTTTGGACAGCGGATAAAAGGGCTCGTATTCCCGGCCGTATCCAAAAGCGCCTGAAGCCGGGACGATAGGGTTCTTGAAAGGGATCCCGGCGAATAAAACAGACAGATCAGCCATTACAGAACAACCTCCTTTGCATCAAAAACCGGGCCGTCTTTACAAACGTGGGCGTAGAATTCCCGGCCGTCTTTCACGGATCTGCACGCGCAGACCAGACAGGCCCCTACGCCGCATCCCATCCGTTCTTCCAGCGATACCTCGCAGCGCAGGCCGTATTGTTCCGCGAGGGCGATAACGCCCCGGAGCATCCCGGCAGGGCCGCAGGCACAAAGGAACTCGGCTTTCCCCGCTTGAAGGCGTTCCTCCAGTGCGGCGGTGACAAAGCCTTTTTGGCCCATACTGCCGTCATCGGTGCAAAGGCAGACATCTGCGCCCGCAGCAGCGAAATCCTCGGTCAGAATCACCGCGCTGGCCGAGCGGAAACCCAAAATCGCAGTGGCGTTTGCTCCGTAGTGCTTGGCGGCCTGGAGCAGCGGGGGGACGCCGATTCCGCCACCGATCAGGATTGCTTTTTGGGGAGGATCCAACAAGGTGAAGCCCTTCCCGAGCGGGGCGATCAAGTCGGCCAGGCTGTTTTCGTTCAGCCGGGCGAGTTCAGCGGTACCTTCCCCCCGTACCTCGAAAACCAGCCGAACGGTGCCAACATCCGGGTTTGCTTCGCAAATGGAAATCGGGCGGCGGAGGGCGAACCCTCCGATCCGGAGGTGGGCGAATTGCCCAGCCTGGGTTTCGGCAGCGATTTCGGGGCAGAGGAGGGTCAGGCTGTAGATATTTTTGGCAAGGTTGTCCTTGCGCAGGATGGGGTACTTCCCTTGGCGGTAACTCATCTCTTGTTTCTCCTTTACAAAGTTTATTCGGAAGCGGCGGCCAGCCGTCGAAGCTGGAACCCGACAAACAGGATCAGGGCGATCAGGCAGAGCAGCGGGACAAACCAGCCGAAGCCGGGCAGCTGTTTGGCGGTATTGAGCTGGTCGAGGGTACAGAAAGCGGCCAGCAGGGCGGCGATAAAGTTAACGCCGATACTGCCCTGACGGTATACCGCCAGCTGAGCGGGGGAATCGGGTTCTCCGCGGCGAAAAAGAGGGGGCAGCTTGGATCGGCGGCTGTCCAGATACAGCAGGACACAGATCAGCAGGGAGCAGCAGGGCAGGAGCAGCAAGGCGTATTTACTGGCCGGGGTCGGTTCCTGTTGAAATACGGCAGCTTTCCAGGGGATGATGTCCTCTAACACCAGCAGGTTCAGTAGGGTGTAGCCCAGCATGAGCCCGGAGATGGTAAATGAAAGCCCGGTAAACAGCTTTGCCCGGCTCCGGATGTCAATAAATTGTTTAATCATGCAAAAACTCCTTTTCCCACCCTGCTTTGGCAGGACTGCATATTCAGGTCGGTACGCTGCGCTTATTATAGCATGAGCGCTCCGCGCGAAATGGTATAATCGGCCATCAGGGCAGCAATGAGCCTGTGCGAACGGATCGCCCCGGCCATCCATATAATAAGTATTTTATTGCTTATTATAGCATATTTAAGGGAACCATGCAAGGAAGGCTTTTAGGGGAGGAGTGTCCAAATACGCATTTTATGAGGGGATCCGCCCTCGAGCGGCCGGGACGTTCCTCCGGCTTTGATTTGTGGGGCTGCGCGCCCCACACCCCGCCCTATTTCTTTGG
This sequence comes from uncultured Clostridia bacterium, assembly GCA_947649285.1. GTDB lineage: Bacteria > Bacillota > Clostridia > Oscillospirales > Ruminococcaceae > Paludihabitans. The sequence goes on along the minus strand of CANSRB010000062.1, from coordinate 2,400 downwards.
ACGCCCAAAGAAATAGGGGAAAGAAATGCGCCAAGGGAGTGCCCTTGGATCCCCGATCAGCGTAGGCGACTGGGTTGCAGAGAGTAGAAGCCTCTGCTTCTAGGGCATCACAGAAGGCGAGCAACCGTTACGCGTACAAGCCAGTCCAGAGGAGCACAAGTTGTAAAATGGACAGCGTCCCCTTAGGATGGAACTCTAAGAGGTCTACATAGGAGCATTTCCGTATTTAGGCCGCCTGGGGTAAAAGTGTCCGGGGGGACTGGGGGTGGTCTCCCCCAGTCCCCCTTTTTTTGAGCACTCAAAGAAAAGGGCGCGGGACGCGGAGTCCCGCATTTGAATCGCGGACGGTGCGATACGGCATCTCTTCCCCATAAAATCTTTATTTTGGACACTCCCTTTTAGGTGGAGCGTCCAAGCCTTGCACGCTTTCCTCTGCTGTGTTATACTGAATAAACTGATAAAAGGAGGGCGATGAGATGAACACGCCGTTGGCGGATTTTTTGGAGGAGCATATCCGGCAGGGGATTAGCCGGTTTTATATGCCGGGGCATAAGGGAAACTTCCCTGACCCGCTGCTGAGGGAGATCAGCCGGTATGATGTGACGGAAATGAACGGGGCGGATTCCCTGTTCGAACCGGAGGGGGTCCTGCTGGAATCGGAGGAGAATACCGCTCGGCTTTATGGGACTCGGCATACCAGCTTCAGCGCGGGAGGCTCGACACTGGGGATCCAGACCATGCTGGCGTTAAGCTGCCGCCCGGGGGATACAGTGCTCGCGGCCCGGAACGCGCACCGTGCCTTTATCAATACCTGTGCATTGTTGGATTTGCGCCCGGTTTGGATCCGCCCGGATTATAACGACCGGTTCGGGGTGAGCGGGGAGGTATCCCCTCAGGCGGTAGCTGAAGCGCTGGCTGCTCATCCGGAAGCCCGGGCGGTCTATCTGACCTCCCCGGACTATCTGGGCTGTATCAGTGATATTGCCGGGCTTTCGGCCGTGTGCCGGCAGGCTTCTGTTCGTTTGCTGGTGGATAATGCGCATGGTGCGCATTTGAGATTCCTGCCTGAGGATCTCCATCCGATTACGCTGGGAGCCGACCTCTGCTGTGATTCCGCCCATAAGACGCTCCCGGTTTTCACTGGCGGCGGTTATCTCCATGTCCATCCCGATTGCCCGGTCAGCAAAGAGGAGGTCAAATCCCGGATGGGCCTGTTCGGTTCGACTAGCCCGTCCTATCTGATCCTGCTTTCGCTGGATCTGAATAACCGGTATCTGGCCGGCCCGGCCCGGGCCGATTTTGCCGGATTGGTTCGGGAGATGGAGGGGCTCTATCAGCTGGCTGGACAGAAAGGATTTGCCCCGTTGTCCTCCCGCACGGATCCCACCAAAATGACGCTGGACGCCTATGCTGCAGGCTGGCGGGGAGAGGAGCTGGCGGCTTGGTTCCGGGAACGGAAGCTGGAATGTGAGTACGCCGCGGAGCGCCATGTGGTCTTTATGCTTTCCCCCCAGAATACGGAAGAGGATCTGGAGCGGTTCCGTCAGGCGCTGAAGGAGCTGCCGCAGAAGCCTCCTTTGGAAGCGGAAGCTGGCCGTTTTTCGATCCCCGAGGCAGTCCTGCCGGTGCGGGAGGCGGCTTTTGCACCGAAAGAACGGGTTCCAGTGGAAAAAGCGTTGGGCCGGATTGCCGGGGAAACCCGGATCAAATGTCCGCCTGGTGTTCCGATTTTAGTTGCCGGAGAAAAAATTGATCATACTTTACAAAAACTTTTGAAAAAAAGTAGCATTTCATCGTTGGATGTGTTAAAATAGTGCTAGAAACCCAAAACAGATTGATTTCGGTTTCCGAAGCCGCAGGCTGCGGCGGGTACACTCTACGGAGGTTTGACTTATGAAATTGATTTATGCAATTGTAAGCAACGATGACAGCTCAGCCGTATCGTCGGCCTTGACTAAAGTGGGCTTTTTTGCGACAAAGCTTTCGTCTACCGGTGGATTTTTGATGGCCGGCAATACAACCTTTATGATCTGTACGGATGACGAGAAGGTGGACCAGGCCATTTCGATCATCTCTCAAAAGAGTAAAAAACGCAGTCAGATGGTGCCTTCGCCCGCGGCTTACGGCATGACCGGCTATACTCCCTATCCGGTGGAAGTAACGATCGGCGGGGCCACCATTTTTGTGACGAATGTTGAACGGTTCGAGAAAATCTGATCCGGATGAATTTATTGGATGTGCGATCGAATCAGGCGTTGTATGAACAGCTCGCCGGCGCGGCAGCCGGCGGGCGTTTGTGCCATGCCTATCTCTTTTTAGGGCCGGAAGGGATTGGAAAACGGACGTTGGCGCGTTCCTTTGCAGCGGCGGTTTTATGCCGCCGAAGCGGGAAAGGGGCGC
>CANSRB010000061.1 GCA_947649285.1 uncultured Clostridia bacterium | reverse complement strand
GCCCATATAAACCCCAACCTGATTGATATAAGCAAAGGCGGCAGTCCCACCCGTTTTACACACCCGGGCCGATTCGGCAAAAACCGCTTCCCGTTCATCAGGCGGAAGGTGATACAACGGACCCAGACACAGAACAACGTCAAAGCTTTCATCCTCCATCCCGTTCAGGTAGGTCGCGTCGCCTACCTGACAGGAAAGATTAGTCCGTCCGCTGTCTGCAATTTTCTGCCGGAATAAACGGATATGCTCTGGAATCAGGTCAATCCCCTGGTATTCCCGGCATTGATCCGCATAATAAAGGCCGTAATATCCGGTGGCGCAGCCCACCTCCAACACGCGATCCGAGCTTTTAATCAAGCCTTCCAGATGTTTTTTTGTGTAATGGAATTCCAAACCAGACGACCGGGTCAAGCCTGCACGCTCATCCTCATTCTGCAAGCGATACTGTTCCACAAGAATCTCCTGATTGCTGGACATTCCTGCCTCCTTTCCTCTATTGTATATAATATATAGTACAACAATACAAAAAAGAAATCAATCAATGGAAGAGGGATTTCACAGAGATTTCACAAACCCTTTTCCTTAACAGGAGTATAGACCAGAAAATAGAGAATGTCAACCCGTATTCCGGGAAAAAGCCCTTATTTACGGGGTTTTTGCATTATAGGCTCCGCATGGTAAAGGAATATCCCTCCGGGAAATGGCGGCGGATATAATCCGCCATCGCCGCACGGCCGTAGGAATGGGTGGAATGAATGTTCAGATTTGGAGGAAACTTCCCCCGGTCTGCCATCCAACGGAGCACATCCAACCCGTTCCAGCGTTCCCCCAGCGAATAATCCAGCGATACGGCCTCCCATTCCTGGGTGTCCAGCGCAAAAATGCAGTCCCGGAATCCCCGCACTAAGGTCCATCCTTCCGGCGGTGTCCTCCGGTCGTCCAAATAGAGTTTCATTTCCTTCGTTCCCTTCTATATTTTATTATCGGACACGACCCTCCTTTCTGCAATCCCGGTTTGAAAATTTCTAGCGTTCAAGCTTTCAAGAAGAACCGCCCCCGAGCGGCCGGGACGTTCCTCCGGCTCCGACCGGGGCGGCATGAGCCTCGCACTTTGACACAGGGCTTTGCCCTGCTTACCCGTGCCGATTTGCGGGGTTCCACGCCCCATTTCTTTGGGTATCCAAAGAAATGGGGCGAGAAAGAAATACGCCAAGGGGGTCCCCTTGGATCCCCCATCAGCGTAGGCGACCGGGTTGCAGACCGTAGGAGCCTCTGCTTCTAGGGCATCACACACAGGCAGGCCTGAGGGTCATCGCGCGCACAGGCCAGTCCGGCACGGAACGGCGTGGGAAATTCCCCGGCGAATTGACAAACCCGGTACTTCTCCGCTATAATAGAGTCATTGCAACAGGCCGGGCCGCGTCCGGTCAGGAAAGGACGTTTCTGTAATGAAAGAACCTGCTGAAAATAAGAAAAAATCCCGCCGTACCCTGGTTTCCCTCTATGGGAAAATGGCCGCGCTGGTCGTTTCCGAGGAAGGGATCTCGGTCCATCTGATCTCCACCCTGCTTCTGGTGCTTGCCATGTGGTTCTGCGCCGGTGCCACCTACGCCGCCGCATTTTTCCTGAACAGCCTTCCCCTCACGGTGATCCTGGTCTTTTTGGGAGCGGCCGGAGGTTTTTTGCTGGTCGCTAAATGCTATGTGGGAAAGCGGGACGCTTTTTTCCCCTATGATGACATCGTCAGCCTGATGGCAACCCCGCCGGATTTCATCATCAATACGGCGGACAACAAAATGTATTCCGTCCGGATGCTGCCGAAAAAACAGCGGAAGGTGCTAATGGATATCCTGGACGCCACCCGCGGGAACAACCGCTTCCGGATTGAAAAGATGGGGAGCTATTATAAATTCCTGCCGATCGACCCTCCAGATATGCCCGTTTCATAAAAAAGCAGTATCCTAAAATGTCCAAGGGCTCCCATACCATCCCGCAATCTCTCCCCCTGCGTTTGTTTTTTTGGGGGGAGATTGCGGAAGGCGGGTTTGCGGGGCTGCGCCCCGCGTCGGTCCCCTCCTTTTCTTTGAGCGCTCAAAAAAAGGAGGGAAAAGAAAACCCCCACATGGTGGACAGTAAGAAAGCTTTCTTGCGGGCGGGCCGCCCCGATCGGGACCGGAGAAACATCCCGCTCGCTCGGAGGCCGCTCCTCCTTAAAGCTTGATCTTTTTTACAAGGCGGACACGACCCTCCGGGCAAAAAGGATTGACAATCCGGCTGAATCTGATATAATAAAAAGCAATCAGGGGCGCTGCGTGAAACGCGGCTGAGAATAAGCATGGTGTTTGCTTGAGTCCCTTTGACCTGATATGGATAATGCCATCGTAGGAAGATTGTTTGAAACTGAATTTCTATTTGGATTGGAAACAACAGAACGCGCGACGGCTTTTTGCCGTTGCGCTTTTTTTGCCTCATTGTTCCATTCAGGACTTTTCACCCGCCTTTTCCGCCGCGGAGAAAAGTCTGTGCGTTTTTTGCTGCACGGCCTCCCCGCCCGGGACAGGCTCCACCGGGGGAATCCCCCCTTTTGCTCAAGGAGGTTTGAACAATGAAAAAAACCAACACCCGCCGGCTGGCCGAAAGCGCCGTTTTAATTGCGCTGGGCTTCGTCCTTTCCTTCATCAAGGTACCGATCGGCCCCGCCGCCACGGTATCGCTGGTCAGTATGCTGCCGATTATTCTCCTAGCTTACAAATATGGGACCGCCTGGGGACTGCTCTGCGGCCTGATCCACGGCATCCTGCAAATGGTGGAGGGGGGGATTGACCCGCCCCCAACCCCCGACGTCTGGAATTTCTTCCTGGTCATCACGCTGGATTACCTGCTGGCCTTCGCTTTCCTGGGCCTTGCCGGTCTGACCCGGAACCTGATCAAAAATCCGTCGGCTGGGCTGGCGCTCTGCACCGCTGTCGGCGTATTCGCGCGGTTTCTCTGTTCCTTCCTGTCCGGTTGGATTGTCTGGGGCGTTTATGCGCCGGAGGGACAAAGCGCCGCGCTCTACTCCTTCCTGGTAAACGGAACCAAATTCGGGCTGGAGGGGCTTCTTACCCTCTTGGTCGCGATAATCCTGGCGGCAATCCCCGCGGTTCAAAGGCAGATTTCCCCGATTCCTTCCAAAGCGCCGGCCAATGCTTAATACAAAAAAACTACCCTAACATAAGCTTGATTTTGCTGTAGGTATAAAATGAAATGGTGAATGAATATGACGATACAAATCAGCGACAACATTATTCAGCATTATCTGCGCGATGTTTATTTTATCACCGGGCACAGTTATGCAGGGAAATCAACCATGGTGAAAATGCTTACCGAACGGTATGACATGGTGTTTTGCGGTGAAAATTTCCATGAAGCATTTCCGCGGGAGAAGCTGTCACGGTGGAAACAGCCTGGGCTGTCCTATTTTGACACGATGAGCGGCTGGGAAGAATGGTTGAATATGGCGCCGGAGGAGCACTGGGATTGGACACATCATGTGGCACAAGAGTGTATCGAAGTTGAAATAATGGAACTGGTAAAACGGTCCGCAGAGGGGAAAAAAGTCATCGTTGATACCAATATTCCGCCGGATGTACTGCATGGATCTCGGACTATAACCACGTAGCCATTATGCTCTGTGATCCGCCTGACATTTGCTCCACACGTTTTTTTGACCGCGAGGATCCGGAAAAAAAGTTTATGATGGAGCAAATTAAGCAGTGCCGCGATCCTGAAGCGACGCTGAAAAATTTCAACTCATGGGCGTTATATCACCCTCCAGTAGAAATTGATTGGTACCACACCGGCTTTTTTACCTATACCCGTTCTGATTTTGAAAATGACACCAGAAAAGAAATGTTCGCCGCATTGGCAAAGCACTTTGACTTGAAATAAAATACGGCAAACGAAGCCCGCACCCTTTCAAGGGTGCGGGCTTTCTTACAGATGCGTTCCGACAGGGTTTTTGACAGGATCAGCTATAGATCCCGTTGACGCCCGGAGTTTGCCCGGGCAGGATATTTAACATCTGATAATTATGCTGGATAATAAAGAACAGGAAGACAACGCCCAGAATTACCAACCCAATGCGGACATATTCCGGCAGATGCTTTTCCGGCTTCCCCATCACCCTCAAAATCCGGGAATAGCATCCATCATAGGGAAAAAAGAAGATCAGCGCCGCCGGGATACTCAGCCAGACCTGACGGAACCAGAACCCAATATGCCCGAAGGTAGACTGGTGAAGATAGAGGAAAAAAAGCTGAACCGCCGCATAGGCCGCGATCCCCAGCAGGATCAGCAGCAGTTTCCTCCGGGCGCCTTTGCGCGCGGCACGATTCAGCTGGGATTCCAGATACGCCTGATCGTCCACGGAGGGCGTCCCTCCTAAAAAATGCCCGCAGTCCAGGCAGGAAGCATTGCTGTCTTTATTCGGCGCTTGGCAGACCGGACAGATTTTCATGATTCAAGACCTCCCTTCCCGGTTCAAAAGCCGTGCTGGATTCCCCCCTTCCTAATCCATCCACCGCTTTTTGCAGCTTGAAGATCAGGAAAGAAGGCTTGTGGTATTCTTTTCTCATGGCCGGATAGGTCTGAACCATTTCCGGCGGCGGGACGGGCTCTTCCATTTGCAGGATGCGGAAGCCCGTTTGCAGGATGGTATTGACCAGTTCGGAAAAAGTCCGGTGGTATTTCCGTACATCCTCCACAAACCATTCCACCGAACGCTCGCCGCCGCAGGTATAATGATCCAACCGGTAGTAAAGCGGTGCACCCGTCTGCGGGTCAAAGGCATAATCCGGGCCTGCTTGAGGGGCCGTGACCAGCGGATGCTCCTGGGAATAGAGGAAAATCCCCTGCGGCGCCAGACAGGCGCAGATATCCCGCAGCAAAGAAGCATAGTCCCGGATATAGTGGATCGCCAGCGAGCTGACAACCACATCAAACCGCTGGTTCAGCGAGGCGATCTCCGTCATGTCCATCCGCCGGTAGGCAATCCCGCTGCCGCTGTGTTCCACCCGTGCAACCGTCAGCATTTTTTCAGACAGGTCAATCCCCAGCACCTCCCGCGCCCCTAATTCCCGATAGGTTTCGCAGTTTTCCCCAAAGCCGCAGCCCAGATCCAGCACGGATTTCCCGTTCAGGTCGGGAAGAAGGGCTTCCATCGCCGGATGCTCTATCAGGAGGTTATAATTGGCAGGCTGACGGCGCAGCGCGGCATAACCGGCAAAAAAAGTTTCATTATCAAAAATATTCTGAAGGTTCGGCGAATCCATCGCAAGCTCCTTTCCGTTTTCAAATCCGTTTTGATGGGTATTCCCCCTTGCGGTGTCCTCGGGGCCGATGTATAATAAGAGAGTAAAGAGAATATTGACCGGAACTGATACAATCCAGAAATCAGGCTTTTTACCAAAGGAGGAAACATGAAGGAAAAACCAAATGTAGTCGTTATCTACGCAGATGATCTGGGCTATGGGGATCTGTCCTGCTATGGAGCCGAGGACATCCGCACCCCAAACGTAGACCTGCTGGCAACCGAAGGGATCCGCTTTGACAATGCGTATTCCACCTCAGCCGTCTGCACACCGGCCCGATACAGCCTGCTGACCGGGCAGTACCCCTTCCGGAACCCGGATACCCGGATCCTGCCAGGCAACGCGAAATGTATTATCAGCAAAGACACCCTGACCCTGCCCAAGGTGTTCCGTCAGGCCGGCTATCAAACCGCCGTCGTCGGGAAATGGCATCTGGGGCTGGGCGACGGCGCGATCGACTGGAACGGGGAAATCTCCCATACCCCCAACGACGTCGGCTTCGACCATTCTTTTATCTTCCCAGGAACCAATGACCGCGTCCCCTGCGTATATGTGCGGAATCACCGGATTGCAGGTCTGGAGGAATCGGATCCCATCGAGGTTTCCTATGAGGCGGACTGCCCCTATCCGGATATTGATACCTATCATCAAAACCCTGAAAAACTGCGGATGCGCTCTTCCCATGGCCACGATATGAGCATCATCAACGGCGTCGGCCGAATCGGTTATATGCGGGGCGGGAAAAACGCGGTCTGGAGGGACGAGGATCTGGCAGAGGATTTCCTGAATGAAAGCAGGCATTTCATCGACGGATGCGGGGAACAGCCCTTCTTCCTGTTCTACACCCTGCATCAGCCCCATGTTCCGAGAGTCCCCAACGAACGGTTCCGGGGATCCACTGGGCTGGGCCCGAGAGGGGACGTCATCGCGGAGCTGGACTGGTGCGTTGGAGAGCTGGTTGCCCATCTGGAGCAAAAGGGGCTCCTGGAAAATACCCTGATCCTGTTCTCCAGCGATAACGGCCCCGTCCTGGACGACGGTTATCAGGATCAGGCCGTGGAAAAAAACGGCGCTCACCGCCCGACCGGCCCGCTGAGAGGGGGCAAATACAGCAAATTCGACGGCGGCGCCCGGATCCCCTTCCTGGCTTATTGGAAAGGGCAAATCCATCCCCAGACATCAGACGCCCTGTTCTGCCAGTGCGACCTGGCTGCTTCCTTCGCGGCGATGCTGGGAGTCGAAATCCAGGACGGCGACTTGCCGGACAGTGAAAACCATCTGGACACCCTGCTGGGCCGCTCCCAGGAAAGCCGCCGGGAGATCCTGTATGAGAGCCTGTCCAAGGCCAAGGTCCTGAGGCAGGGAAAATGGGAATACCTGGAGCCCAGCGAGGGCGAAGCCGTCCAGCCGCAGACCGGCATCGAGCTGGGGAACAGCCCTGAAGGCCAGCTTTACAACCTGGTGTACGATCCGGGACAGCGGGTCAACCTGGCCGCTCAATATCCGGAGATTGCCCAGGCAATGGCTGAGCGTATCGGGGAAATCCTGGAAAGCAGGCAGACCAGAGGATGATCCCCTCTTTATTTGAAGCAAAATCCGCCTTATCCCTTTTCGGGGCAAGGCGGATTTTGTTTTAATCGGTCAGATACGCCTTTACCATGGCTTGGAGCAGCTCGTCCCGGTCAATATGACGGATCAGGCTGCGGGCGTTGTTGTAGGTTGTAATATAGGTCGGGTCTTCCGAAAGGATGTACCCAACGATCTGGCTGACCGGATTGTAACCTTTATGGCTTAACGCATCATAAACCGTGGTCAGAATTTTTTTCATCTCCAAGTCTTTTTCGTCGTTAACCGAAAAGGTCATGGTTTTATCAAACATCGTGAGAACCTCCCTATGTCAAAATAGTTACTCGATAAGATTCATTATACACTATTCCGGGCCGATGTACAACTATTTTATACACGAAGGAAGACATTTATTTTTTCCAGCGCTTTTAAAACACGTTTTACAGCGGCGTCCGCTTCCCCGTCAGTCATCGTCCCATTTGGGGAACGCATCACCAATGAATAGGAAACGCTCTTTTGCGATTCGGCTACCTGCTCCCCCTTATAAACGTCGAACAGCTTGACATCCTCCAGGCAGTTCCCGGCGGAAGCACGGATCGTCTTTTCAATTTCGATAATCGGCAGCTCCTCGTCGCAGAGCAGGCTCAAATCCCGGGTAGACGCCGGATAACGCGGAGTCGCTTTATACTCGATCTGGAAATCAGCCCCGGCAAAAAGCGCTTGGACATCCAGCTTGGCCAGATAAGCCTTGGCCCCGATGGAATAGTTCTCCAGCACAGAGGGATGGACCTCTCCCAACAGGCCGATCCGCCGGCCATCCTTCAGAAGCTCCGCACAGCGCCCCGGATGGAAAGTCGGATGATCCTTGACCGGACGGATATCCCAGCCCCGAACATGGAGCCGTTCCAGCAGCAGCTCGACCATCCCTTTCAGGGTATAGAAATCACTTCCGCCGCCATAGAGCCCGACCGTCACCTGCGGGTTCTCATCCGGCAATTCCTGCCCCTCGTGTGGGATATATTCATTCCCGACCTCATAGCCATAAAAAACGGCGTTTTTATGCGCATAGTTGTGGGAAAGCACTTCCAGCATCGAAGGCAGGGTAGTGGTACGCATTACGCTGGTATCCTCCCCCAGCGGGTTGGAAATCTTCACGCTTTCGCGAAGCGGGGAATCCTCGGGAAGGCCGATCTGGTCGTAAAACTTCGGGCTGATGAAGGAATAAGTCACGACCTCGTAGCAGCCGGCCGCCTGAAGGGTACGGTGAATCTCCCGCTCGAACTTTTGCTCTGGTGTGAGGGAGGCCTTCGCGGCTCCCCGGATCACCGTAGCCGGGATCTTATCATAACCGTAAAAGCGGGCGATTTCCTCCGCGATATCGGCTTTATGCTCCACATCGGCGCGGAAGGAAGGCACAATCACCTCGTCCCCCTCCAGCTTGAATTCCAAGCTGAGCAGGATCCGTTCCATTTCCGCACGAGGGACTTCAATCCCCAGAAAACGGTTGATCCAATCCGGGTCGAAGGGGATCCGGGTGGGTTCTGCCGGGGAATGATCCACATCAATCACGCCATCGACTACCTCGCCCACGCCGAGGAGTTCGACCAGCTCACAGGCCCGCAGGACAGCGCCCATGGTATTCTTGGGATCCAGCCCCTTCTCATACCGAGCGGAAGCGTCGGTGCGCATCCCGAGGTTCCGGGCAGTGATCCGGACAGAGCTGCCTAAAAAGTTGGCGGATTCCAGGACGACCGTGTGGGTTTCATCCGTGATCGCGGAGTTCCCGCCTCCCATGACCCCGGCGACAGCTACCGCGCGTTCCGGGTCGGCAATCACCAGCATGGCCTCATTCAGGCGGCGCGGATTACCGTCCAGCGTTTCGATGCTTTCTCCCGGCTGGGCATTCCGGACGATGATCCGCCCGCCCCGGATCTGGCTGGCATCAAAAGCGTGAAGCGGCTGGCCGTATTCCAGCATGACATAGTTGGTGATATCCACCAGGTTGTTGATCGGGCGGACGCCGCTCGCGCGGAGCCGTTCCCGCATCCAACGCGGGGAAGGCCCTACCTGGACATTTTTAATCATTTTGGCCGTATAGCGGGGGCAAAGGGTGGGGTTTTGCACCTCAACCGACAGGGAATCTTCAATCCGGGAGCCATCCCCGCAGCCTTTCACCACCGGTTCCCGCACGGCAAAGGGCAGGCCGTAGGTCGCAGCAGTTTCCCGCGCCAAGCCCAGCACGCTCAAGCAGTCGGGGCGGTTCGGGGTAATCTCAAACTCGATACAGGTGTCGTTATAGCCCAGCGCTTCCCGAATCTCCTGCCCGGCATGGCACTCCTCCTCCAGCAGGAAGATCCCGTCCTCAATTGCATAGGGGAAGTCATGCTGGGTCAGCCCCAGTTCGCCCAAGGAACAGAGCATCCCTTCACTGACGACACCGCGGAGCTTCCCTTTCTTGATCTTCTTCCCGTCCGGGAGAGTCGAGCCATCCAGCGCAACCGGAACCCAAGCCCCCGGAACCACGTTGCTCGCCCCGGTAACAATCTGAAGCGGGGTTTCGCCGCCAGCATTGATTTTGCAGACTACCAGATGGTCGGAATCCTCGTGAGGAGTGACCTCCAGCACCTTCCCGACCACAACCCGGTCAATCCCGTCCCCTTCGACGGTCCAGCCCTCTACCTTGGAGCCCGACATGGTCAAAGCCTGAGCAAAGCGGCGGGGTTCGGTCTCTATTTTCACATAATCATTCAGCCATCTCATGGATAAATCCATTTTCGTGTACCTCCAGTCAAATTCAGCTTATACGAATTCTTCCTAAAACGGTGAAACCATTTTAGGGGAGCCGCAATAGGCGGCCCGGCGGCAGGATTAAAACTGATCCAGAAAACGCAGGTCGTTTTCGAAGAACAGGCGCAGGTCGTCGATATTAAAGCGGCGCATAACCACCCGTTCCAGACCCATCCCGAACGCGAACCCACTGTATTCCTCCGGGTCAATCCCGCAGTTTTGGAGCACCTTGGGATGTACCATCCCACAGCCCAGGATCTCAATCCAGCCCTCCCCTTTGCAGAGACGGCAGCCTTCGCCATGACAGGAAAAGCACATGACATCCACTTCGGCAGAAGGCTCGGTGAAGGGGAAATGATGCGGACGGAAGCGGACGACGGCGTCCTCCCCATAAAGCCGCTTCACGAAAATTTCCAGCGTGCCTTTCAGGTCCGCCATGGTCACGCCCTTATCCACCACCAGCCCCTCAATCTGATGGAACAAGGGAGAATGGGTCGCATCAATCGCGTCGGAACGGTAAACCCGGCCGGGCGAGATCACCCGGATGGGCGGGGATTGCTTTTCCATGGTACGGATCTGTACCGGAGAGGTCTGAGTCCGGAGGATGACGTTTTCGTTAATATAGAAGGTATCCTGTGTATCCCGCGCCGGATGTTCCTTGGGGATATTCAGCATCTCGAAATTATAGTGATCGGTTTCCACCTCGGGGCCGCTGACGACGCTGAACCCCATTCCCAAGAAGATTTCCTTGATTTCATCCATCACCAGGGTCAGCGGATGCGGCTTGCCCATCTCGGGCAGACGGCCGGGCATGGTCACATCCAGCCGTTCCGAACGGAGCTGGCGTTCCAGCTTGGCTTCTTTCAGCGAAGCCAGCTTTTCCGACAGCGATTCCTCAATCGCCCCTCGAACTTCGTTGGCAAGCTGGCCCATCTTGGGGCGTTCTTCGGCAGAAAGGCTGCCCATCGCTTTGAGGATCGCGGTCAATTCGCCCTTCTTCCCCAAGAATTTGACGCGGAGCTGGTCCAGCTCCTTGATGTCGGCACAGCGAGCCAGCTCGTTTGCGGCGGCCTGCCGGATTTTTTCCAATGCTTCTTTCATAAAAGCAATCTCCTTTCGGTATAAGGGTTCCCAGGAAAATAAAAAACTCCGGCACTCAACCCAACTTGGACTGAGGGACGAAGCAACTCCGCGGTACCACCCTAATTCTTGCAC
>CANSRB010000060.1 GCA_947649285.1 uncultured Clostridia bacterium | reverse complement strand
GGAGATAGGCCAGATAAATTAGCTAATTTATTTAGGGATATCTGCCTTTCCGTGCAGAGTGCAAGAATTCGATGGCGGACTGCTTCGATGGTTTTCATTTGGATAATCCTTTCAAATTGGCTTTCTATTCCAAGGTTATCCCAAATGACAGAATATTATAGGCTATATATGCCACCATTTTATTTTATTTCTTGTTCTAAACTTTTGAATTCTGGAGAAGAAAAGAATTCGTCTAAAGTAATTTCTAATCCGTCACAAAGTATTTTTATTGTGCGTATGGTTGGGTTTGCAGTAGCTTTATAAAAAATATTTTTGACCGTTGATTTTGAAATCCCAGAAAGGAGAGCCAATTGCTGAATTGAAATAGAGCGTTCACCGCAAAGAGAAAGGAGCCGGTATCTGATTGCGGTTTGTAAGTTCATCATTTCGCTCCTTTCTGAATTTGGCAGTTTTATTTCAGAATAACGAAATCAGCTTGATTTTGTAGGCTATATATGATACTATTTAGTCTATAAATAGCCTATAAGGAGGTACTATTATGCTAAACAACAAGGAAGAGGATTTCGATCTGCTGGGCTCCAACGCACTGGGCACTCATCCCAAAATTTTCACTATGGACCGGTTTTCCACACTGGACCCCAAGGACCTTTCCATCGCCTATGACATCCGGAGCTGGCTGATCCCCAATCTTCCCCCAAACCGGAAAACCCTGCTTCTGGCCCTGGTGGAAAACGCCAGCCATGCGGCGGACTGGTTCGGGAAAGGGGTGCTTTCCCGCCTGTTTTATCCCCAGAATACCGACCGGTTCAAATCGGTGGTATTAACCCCGGGAATGGGCGGCAGCTGTCCGGATTTCATGAAGCTTTCCGCTTATTTTTCAGAGTTCGCCCCCGATCAGGCGCTTTGCATGCGGGGCATCCTCGCCGAAAAGCCGGAGGTACTGTGCCGCGAAATCCGTGTTTCCTCCCACCAAAACGGGAAAGATTACGGCCTTTGGGCGTTAATATCCGAAGCCCTGATCCGGGTGAACCCGATGACGCATATCATCTATATGGATGTGCCCCTAACCTTCCTGACCAAACGCGGTTCCATGGTCCCGTCCAATCTGACCGCTGAAATGGAAGCGGCCGGCCGGATTTTGGCGCTGGCGATCAACGGCGCGCTGATGCCCAAGGCGGATCTCGGCGCGATCTGTTACGCTCTGTAACAGGGGGATTTTCCCCCTGCGGGCGGAAGGCAGAAAATGGCCTTTATTCCCCATAAATCCAGCGTTTTTAGCAGGCTTTTCCGGGAAAAAATAGGTAGCAATCAATTTACAATTTCTTCACCACTTTTGGCTCCAACGCGCCTATACTTTGGATAGGATCATAACTGGAAATGGAGTAAAAAAGAATGGAGAAAAAAGCAAAACGCATTTGGATCGGGGCTGCGGCGCTGGCTGCCGCAGCAGGGATTGTGATTGTAACCGTCAGTGCTTTCAGCCGGAAAACCGTACAGGCCAGCGCAAAAACGGACGTTTTGGCTCCGATGACGCTGCAAAATACGGTCAGCGCCACCGGGATTGTCGAAAGCAGCCAAACGTCGAACGTGTATTCTACCTTGGGGACTCTGGTAGAACAGATTCATGTGGAGGTTGGGGATCGGGTGAACGAGGGCGATCTGCTCTGCGTGCTGGATACCGAAAACCTTCAATTCCAGATTTCCCAGCAGGAAGCGGCATTGGGAGCCGCGGCCAGCGCTTCACAGCAGCAGATTGACCTCAGCCAGAAGGCGTATGATACTGCAAAAGAGAACTACCAGAATGGGACGAATTCCAGCATTGTCCAGGCGCAGACCGCGCTGGCGACGGCGCAGAATTCCCTGCGGAGTGCGGAAGATACCCTGAAAAATCTGGACGACAGCGTTTCCGATTCGGAAAAGGATTATGTAGAAGCTCGCAACGATTGGAAGGAATCCAAGGAAATGACTGCCCTGGCTTGGGAAACGCTGAAAAATGCGGAGAAAAATGAAAATATGCCGGCTGATCGGTATAAAGAAATCGAAGCGGCTTATCAGACAGCGCTTCAAACCGAAGAGGCGCTGAAAATGCAGTATGAGAGCTACCGGCAGATGTACCGTGCAGTGGATCAGCAGTATACCCAGGCTGAAACTGCGGTGGAAAACGCCCGCGCCAATTATGAAAGTGCGAAAAAGCAGCTGGAGGTGGCGGAGCTGTCGGTGGATCAGCAGATTGACAACTATGCGGACAATGTGGAAACCGCCAAGATTTCCTCCAATCAGGAGGCCAGCCGGATTGCCCTCCAGCAGCTCAAAAGCCAGCTGAAGGACGCCAGCGTCAAGGCGCCGGCTTCCGGCACCGTAACGGCGGTCTATGCCAAAGAAGGGATGCCGGGCAGCGGGCTGCTGTTTGTCATTGAAAATACCGACGAACTCCGGATTACCACAACGATCAAGGAATATGATGTGACCCATACCCAGCCGGGAATGCCGGTGGTGATTAAATCCGACGCAACTGGGGACAGCGAGTTTGCCGGCGTGTTGGACGAGATCGCGCCGACAGCGCTGAAAGCGGCGGATGGTTCGACGATTTCCAGCACGAATGTGGAATTCCAGGCTAAGGTCAATGTCACGGAGAAGGATACCGGGCTGCGGGTCGGGATGAATACCCGGCTCCAGATCATCCTGGAGGAGAAGCAGGGTGTTTACGGCGTCCCCTATGACGCGGTTTCCGAGCGGGATGGGCAGAGTTTTATTTTTGTGGTGGAAACGAATGAAAAGGGAGAGCAGATCGCCCGTGCAGTGCCCGTGGAAACCGGGATTGAAACCGATTTTTACATAGAGGTTTCGAGCGGGGAGCTTGCCGATGGAATGGAGGTGCTCTCCAATGCAGAAGGCGTGCAGGCAGGGGCACGGGTCGGGATGGCCAGGGACCGGGTATGAGTGAAGAAAAACAGGTCATCATCCAGATGAAAGGGATCCGGAAATCCTTTTATATCGGCCAGCCGCATGAGCTGGAAATCCTGCATGGGATTGGCCTTTCGGTCCGGAAGGGGGAGTTCGTGTCGATCGTCGGCGCGTCCGGCTCCGGGAAGTCTACCCTGATGAATATTATTGGCGCGCTGGACCGCCCGACCTCGGGGGAGTATATCCTGGATGGGGTGGATATTTCCAAAGCGGGGGACGGCGAGCTTTCCGGCATCCGGAACCGGAAGATCGGGTTTGTATTCCAAACCTTCAATCTGATCCCCCGGACCTCCGCGCTGAAAAACGTGGAGCTTCCGATGCTGTATTCCGGCACCTCCAAAAGCCTGCGGACAGCGCGGGCCAAGGAGCTGCTGGAAATTGTGGAAATGGGGGAGCGGATGAGCCATCAGCCCAGCGAGCTTTCAGGCGGTCAGAAGCAGCGGGTGGCAATTGCCCGCGCCATGGCGAACGACCCAGCCATTATTCTGGCGGATGAACCCACTGGTGCGCTGGACTCCGAAACCGGGCGGCTGGTGATGGATCTGTTCCACAAACTGCACCGCGAACAGGGGAAAACCATCGTCCTGATTACCCATAATCAGGAGCTGGCGCTGGAAACCGAACGGATCCTAACTCTGCGGGACGGGAATTTTATCAGTGATGAAAAAGGGGGGCAGGTCTGATGGATTTTATCGAAAACATCCGGCTGGCTGTTACCGGACTGTTATCTAATAAAATGCGCGCCCTGCTGACCATGCTGGGAATTATCATCGGGATTGCCGCTGTTATTACGATTGTGACCCTGGGCGACGCCATTACCAGTACGGTATCCAGCACCATGGAGGAGATGGGCGGGAAAAACATCACCGTCCTGCTGGAGGAGAAGAATCCGGAAGTCGTTCTGCCCGGGATGAGCCAGACGCTGGGGGTCAGCATGGGCTTCGATATCATGGGGAATATGGCGGAAAGCGACCTGATCTCGGACGAGATGATCGGCCAGTTATGGGATCGGTATGGCGATGAAATCCAGGCGCTGAGTATGATCGAGCAGGTGGGGAACGGCAAGGCGCAGGACGGGCGGGCTTATTCCAATCTGTCGGTTTCGGGTGTGAATGAGGATTATGAAAAGTCGGAATCCCTGACCCTGCTGGAAGGGCGGTTTATCAACGACCGGGATATTGACCGGGCCGTGAATGTAGCGGTGATTTCGGACAAAACGGCGGAAGCGATTTTCGGGCAGGCCGATAAGGCTTTAGCGCAGGAAATCAAAGTCCATATGGATACTGAAATTCAGACCTATACCGTGGTTGGGATTTATGAATACGAAGAGCTGGTCATGCCAATGACCACACAGGTGGCGGAGGAGGATGTCCGTACGGCATTCTATATCCCGCTGAGCACCGCCCGGAAGCAAACCGGAGCGCCGGATGGATGCAAGAGCTTTACCCTGATGGCGAAACAGAATATCCAGCCTTCCGAATTGGCGGACAAGGTGGAAAACTTCTTTGACGTTTATTATCGGGATAACGTCAACTATCGCTGTTCCGCTGCCAGTATGGATACCATTATTGAGCAGATGGACGACATTATGGGGACGGTTTCGGTTGCGATTGCGGTTATTGCCGGGATTTCGCTGCTGGTCGGCGGGATCGGCGTCATGAATATCATGCTGGTTTCCATTACCGAGCGGACCCGCGAAATCGGCACCCGGAAAGCGCTTGGGGCAACCAACGGGAACATCCGGATTCAATTTGTGGTGGAAGCGGTGATTATCTGTCTGATTGGCGGTATTATCGGCATCATCCTGGGGATTTTGTGCGGGGTGTTCGGCTCAAGTGTATTGGGCTATCCGGCTTTCCCGGGCATCGGGATTATCCTGATCGCCGTGACGTTTTCCATGCTGATAGGGGTGTTTTTCGGGTATTATCCGGCTAACAAGGCGGCGCGTATGGATCCGATCGAAGCGCTGCGGTATGAATAGATCGTTTTCGGAGGGCTTTTTCATAGGAAAAGCCCTCTTTTTGCAGGCGGAAAACAACAGGTTTTTGTGGAAAATCCAACTCCTTGCGAAAAACTCTACTTTTTTCGTCAAGAAGTTTGACAATCCTTGCGGTTCGTATTAGAATAAGAATAATATGTACTAGGCACGGAGGGGAGGGAGAGAAGAAATGAGAGTCAAGCAGCCTTCTTATTATCCAAGCTTCCGATGCAGTGCGGAAAGCTGCCAGGACAGCTGTTGTATCGGATGGGAAATTTCACTGGACAGCGAAACGGCAAACCGCTACCGCAGAGTGGAGGATTCCCTGGGAGAGCGGCTCCGGAAGGCCATGCAGGTGACAGAAGAAAACGAAACCCTGTTCCGGCTGGGACTGGATCAACGCTGCCCCTTTTTGAACCCGGACGGCCTTTGCGATTTGATCTGTCAGCTGGGGAAGGATTCTCTCGGTGAAATCTGCCGGGAGCATCCCCGCTTTCATCAATGGTATCCCGGGTTCCGAGAGGACGGGCTGGGGCTTTGCTGTGAGGAAGCAGCCCGTCTGCTGCTTTCCCAGGAGAAACCGCTGGAATTTATCCTGACGGAAGAACCGGATCCGGAGGGAGAGGGGGAACCGCTGGGATTTTCTCCCGAACGCGCCCGGCTGCTCTGGGCGGCGCGGACAACAGGGCTGCGGATCTTGCAGAACCGTCGTTATCCGGTTTGGGAACGGTTGGCGATGTTACTGAGTTTCGGCGGGATGCTGGAGGAGTTTCTTCCCGTGGTGGAAAGCGAAGCCGGGCAGGACTGCGCCAAGCTCTATACGGAGGCAGAGGGGCTGGTGAGGGAATATGCCTCGCCGGACCGCCAGGATGGATTGCTTGAAATGGCCGGGCAGATCGTTTCAGATTCCGGCCCGCAGGACCGACAGCGAATAATCGGCGGGATTTTAGCTTGCTTTTCAGCATTGGAGCCGAACCGTCCCGGATGGCCGGAGCGGCTGGAAGAGCTCCATTCCAAGCAAGCCCTGCTGGCAGGTTCCTGGGAGGAAATCCGCCGGGAGGATTCCGGGATGGCCTATGAACAGCTGGCCGTTTATTTCTTCGACCGGTATTTTCTGGATTCCTGCTGGTATTGGGACGACCCGATGGGGGCGGTCGCTTTTTGTGCCCTGAGCGTCTTGCTGCTGAGCCTGCTGGACGCGGGGATAAAGCTGGAAAAAGGGGCGGTTTCGCTGGAAGACCGGATTGAGTCGGCGAAAAACTATTCCCGCGAGGTCGAATACAGCCTGGAAAATAGGGAGCAGTTGGGGGAATGGCTGGTGGAAGACGAAGAGCTTCAGCCTGAACGGCTGATCTGGATGCTGACGGCAGAGGAGCAAGGGGGGCGTTTCTCGTGAAGGAAAAATCAAAAGCGGTACCGGCCTGGGCTGCCGCAATCACTTTTTTATTTTTGATCGTCTGCGTGACCTTTATGACAGTGGGCCTGAAAACGCCGCCGCATATCCCGCTCCTGATCAGCGCCGTTGCCGCGGCGGGAGTGGGCGCTGCCTGCCATTTCCGCTGGAACGAAATGCAGGAGGGCATTCTGGACACCACTCGACCGGCTATCCCGGCGATTTTGATTATCATGACCATCGGCCTGCTGATCGGGGCCTGGATGGCGGGAGGGATCATCCCTTCTATGATTTACTACGGGCTTCAGATCATCTCCCCGCGGTTTTTCCTGGTTACGGCGCTGCTGCTTTGTTCGGTGGTATCGCTGGCGGTGGGAAGCTCGCTTTCAACAATCGGGACAGTTGGGGTCGCCCTGTTCGGGATCGGTTCCGCTTTGGGCGTGCCGCCGGCGATGACGGCGGGTGCGATTGTTTCGGGTGCTTATTTTGGCGATAAGATGTCCCCGCTGTCGGATACAACGAATCTGGCGCCGTCTGTATCCGGTGCGGACTTGTTCGATCATATCCGGCATATGATGGTTACAACCCTGCCCTCTTATTTGATTTCCCTGCTGCTGTTCGGCATCCTGGGCTTCTGCTTTACCTCCGGCGGCGAGACCGGCACAGGGATTGCAGAGATTATGGCGGTCCTCCGGGAGAATTTCCGGATCAGCCCGCTTTTATTGCTTCCGCCGCTGGCCGTCATCCTGATGGTGGTGTTCCGTATCCCGGCTTTGCCGGGGCTGTTGTTTGCCGCCGGATTGGGGATGGTTTGCGCCCTTCTTTTCCAGGAGGGGAATACCCCTGCCGGGATGTTCCAGATCCTGATGAACGGTTATACAGGGTCGACCGGAAGTGAAACCGTTGACACGCTGCTGAACCGGGGCGGCTTAATGGGCATGATGAAAACTGTCGCACTGATTTTAATTTCGCTGGGGTTTGCCGGGATTTTTGAGCGGACCGGCATGGCGGAAGCCTTAGTGCGGAAGATCCTGTCCCGGGTGCGGGGGGATCGCGGCCTGGTCATTGCGACGGTGCTGACCTCCTGGATGATCCTGCTGGGCACAGGGCAGCAGTATGTTGCCATTATTATGACCGGCCGGTTATTCCAATCGGTTTACCGGGAGCGCGGTTTGCTTCCCTGTAACCTGAGCCGGGCTCTTGAGGATGCCGGGACGGTATTCGGCGGGATTGTCCCCTATAGTACGGGCGCTGGCTTTACGGAAAATGCGCTGGGCGTTTCTGCCTGGCAGTATGGGCCGTTTACCTTTTTTGGCTGGATCAACCCGTTGGTTTCCATTGCGATTGCGGCGATGGGGAAGAGTATCCTGCGGGCCCCGGATGGGAAAAAGGAGGATGCTTGAGCGGAATCCTCCCGGATGGAGGCTTGCTTCTGCATCCGGTATAGATAGAGAAAACCAGCAGCTTTTGAATTTTCATTTGAGGATCAATCAGGGCAGTGCGCGGCAATACCGATGTTGCGCATTGCCGGTTTTAATCGGCAGTCAGTATCAGAAAGGATTTGGATTATGAAGGTAGATGTCTGTTCTTTGGATAATAAACGGATTTGGTCGGGGGAACTGGTACGCGAGGTGAACAAACAATGGGCATTGCGCAAAAATGAGGAAGACCTTCATTTAGCGCCGGGTTCATTAGTGAAACTGATCCAATATCATTCAGTACGCGGACTGGTGTACCATGAAGGGGCATTCTTGAATTCCAAACGGGAATATATTGAAGAGATAGGATACCTGGATGTTCATCTTTTCCGGATTGACCGGGTGCTGGAGGCTGTGCAGCGCCGTCGGGAGGTAAAGGTGCGTACCCGCATTGAAGATATTATCCTGGATGCGGGAAGGCGGGTTCCGATCAAGATTTTGAATCTCAGTGCGTCCGGCCTTTATTTTGAGGCGGAGGAAGATTATCCGGTTGGAAAAAAAGTGGATTATATTTTTTCGCAGGAAAAGATGAGAATCCCTCTTAAAATTGAAATCCTGCGGAAAACCGGGGAGAAGCCGCCCTATGGCTATGGATGCCGTTTTGTTGGTCTGGCGGAATCACACCAGGATTCGGTCCGCCGGTATGTTTTCCAGGTACAGGTTAAAAACCGCCGGGAGGGCCGGGAATAATACTATTTCGCGATATGCCGCCGGATCGCATTCTGTGGCCCAATAAAACGACTGCATCGTTTTATTGGGAATTAGTATAATTCTCATAGGAACAAAAAACAGGCTTTCGTTGTTCGAAAGCCTGTTTTTTATGTTCAGGAACGGTTCTCCGGTAAAAATGCAGAGAGGAATTCCTCCTGCGGGACCGGGCGGCCCATCCAGAAGCCTTGGAACGAATCGACTTCCATCGGTTCGATGGCCTGGTACTGTTCCTCTGTTTCGATCCCTTCCTGGCAGACCAGAAGACCTGCGGTATGGCAGAGCTTGGTTACCAGCTGGATAAAGGAGCGGTCGTATTCGCTGCCCAGGATATTCTGCGCGAAGCAGCAGTCGATTTTAACGATATCCAGCGGGACATTTTTCAGTACGCTCAGCGAAGAATACCCCGTACCGAAATCATCCATGGCAATCCGGACACCAATGCTCCGGAATTTTTCCAGCAGCTGCTTGGAGCGGTTGATGTTTTCTGCCAGATAGCTTTCCGCCAGCTCCAGGATAATGCGTTCCGGCGGGACATCGTATTCGCGCAGCGTGTCTTGAACAAACTGGAAGAAAAGAGGGTCTTCCAGCTGGAGATAGGACAGGTTGATTTGCAGATCGAAATCTGGATTGCGCTTCAAGCAGGTTTGTGCAAAACGGACCGATCGGATGAAAATCCACCGTCCCGCTTGCAGGATCATCCCGTTTTTTTCCAACAAGCCGATAAAAATTTCAGGCCGGATCGGGCCGTGCGTGTCGTTTTTCCACCGGCAGAGCGCTTCTGCACCCTGGATTTTGCATTCCGAGGAGAAAATGGGCTGGTAATCAATATCAAAGTATTGGAAATCATGGTCAATGCTTTCCCGGAGAAGGTCGACTACGGAAAGGGACTGGGAAATATCCGGCATCAGCTCTTCGGAGTAGAAAACAATCTGGTTTTTGCCCTTCATCTTGGCATAATCCAGTGCATAGCTGACTTTTTTGAGTACGGCCAGATAATCCGTATCTTCATTTTGCGTGATGACGCAGCCGCAGGACAGAGTGCAGAAGAAATTTTTATCATCAAGAGCCTGCTGGGAACTGAATTCCCGCTGGATCTCTTCAAAGAACCCCTGCAGGAAGTCCTGTTTGCCGTCGCGGATAATCAGCCCGAACTGGTCGCTGTCCATCCGGAAAATCATGGCGTCCTGCGGCATCATGGAGCTGATTTTTTGGGATACCAGCCGGATGACCTCGTCGCCGAAGGCATGGTTGTACAGGGTGTTGATCCGCTTGAAATTATCAATCCCGAACAGCATGACGGCCGGCTGATGGTTAAACGGGGTTTTCAGCTGCCGTTCCAGTTCGTTTGTAAACTCCAGCTTGTTAAACAGCCCCGTGATAGAATCGACCCGGTTTTTCTTGCCGAGATTGGTAATGAACCCGGCAAAGATACTGGGTTCGCCATGCTCATCCCGGGCCACATGCCCGCAGCAGCGGAGCCAGACCCACTCCCCTTTACGGTTGCGGGCGCGGTATTCCACAGTATGGTGAGTATTGCGGCCCTCGATAATATCCTGATTGGATTCCATAAAAACCTGCTTATCGTTTTCATGGACGAGGGATTCCAAAACAGCCGCCGCATTTTGGATCACCGGGCCGGGAAGCGCAAACTCCTCCACCATCCGCTGGGAATAGCGGAAGACGCCTGTTTTCATATTGTTGATGAAAATATAATCATCCGTACTGTTTGCCAGTGCTTCATAAAGGTACTCGGCCTCATATTTGAAATCACTTTCCAGAGGAATGATGCCTTCCTCCAGCTTATCGAAAGACTGCGCGATATGTACAGCGCGTTTGCGCCGGTACAGGACCTCCGTTGCCTGACGCAAAACCTGGTCGGCCGGCAGTTTCAGTTTATCGCTGATTTCCACAATCCCATAACAGAACTCAGTTTTGCGGTGCAGGTCAGGGAACAGGTTCTTCTGACGGAGCGTTTGCAGGATCTGTTCCATTTTTTCTGTGGCCTGTTCCGGGGTATGATTCAGGAAAATAATGACGAATTCACTGTCATTCAAACGGAAGAAGCAGTCGTCCATCCCGAGGAGCTCCTGGATGGCCTGGGTGATTTTAAGGACCAGATGCTCCCCTTCGTTGCGGCTGAGAGTATCGCTGATCCACTTCAGATCATTGATGTCGAGCATACAGATCGACGCACGGATATGGTCGTGATAGCAAAGCTCAATGATCCCTTCCAACTTTTGTTTCCCGGCGCGGTCGTTCAGGATACCGGTGAGTTCGTCAATATAAGCCGCCTTGGACAGGGTTTTATTTTCGGTGATATCAATTGAATATTGAAAATGAACCAGACGGCCGTCAAACCAGCGCATCAGACTGTCATGGTGTTCGAATATCTTCTGGGTCAGGGTG
>CANSRB010000059.1 GCA_947649285.1 uncultured Clostridia bacterium | reverse complement strand
TTCTCCGCCGCAGGCATCAAAAGAATCAAAATGATTCTTTTGATGTGTTTCAACTACAAAGACAATCCCGGAAGAAATTCCGAGTTTTATTATAATACAAAGACGGAGGTTCGTCTATGAAAATACTGAAAAAATTTTCCGCTGTCCTGTTGGCGTTGACTTTCACTCTATTCCTCTGCGTCCCTTTCTACGGAGCGGACGCCGCTTATAAAACCAACTTTGAAATCATGAGCCGCGCGGCCTATATGATCAACACGGATACCGGAACGGTGATTTATGAAAAAAACCCGGATGAACCATTTTATCCCGCTTCCCTGACGAAAATCATGACAACGGCTATCGCGATTGAATATGCGGAAAAAGCGGCAAAGTCCAGCGGGGTCAGCCTGATGGAATATCTGGAAAACACAGTCGTTACCACACCTTCCTATATCTATGATGAATTCCAGGGGCTGTCCGTTTCCCATGCAGATATTTACCGGAACGAACGCGTCCGGATGATCGACCTGCTCTATGCCATCATGCTGCCCTCCGCCTGTGAAGCCAGCAGCAGCCTTGCCGATTATATTGGGAATGGGCAGATCTCCGTTTTTGTGGATATGATGAACGCCAAAGCACGGGAGCTGGGGGCGGTAAATACGCACTTTGAAAATGCGCATGGATTATACCACGAAAACCAGGTCACTACGGCCAAGGATATGTATTTAATTACCAAATACGCGTTGTCCCTGGATCTGTTTGAACAGATCTGCACAACGGTGGATTACCAGATGCCGGCAACCAATGTCCACGCCGAGCCGTATTACATCAGCCACAGCAATTATATGCTCAGCAAAAACCGGGGCGGTACCTATTATGACAAGCGAGTGCGGGGAATCAAAACCGGGTCCCTGCCGGAGGTCGGAAAGAACTTGGTCAGTATGGCGTCTGACAACGGCTACAATTACCTGCTGGTGACCTTAAGCGCGCCGGACGTCAACCGCGAGGGCCAGGCTTATTCCCGCAATCATTTTGACGATGCCAAAGCACTTTATGATTGGGCGTTCTCCTCCTTCTCCCTGCAAAAAATGCTGAAGGAAGGGGAATCCAAGGCAGAAATAAAGGTTCGGCTGAGCGGGGATCAGGATCATGTCATCCTGGATTCCGCACGGGATGTCACCATTCTGCTTCCCTCTGAAACAGATACCACCTCTGTCCAGGAAATTATCGAATTGGCCGAAAATGTGCAGGCCCCTATCCAGAAGGGCGACGTCCTTGGGAAGCTGGTCCTGAAGCAGGCCGACGATGTGATTGATACGGTGGACTTGGTCGCGCGGGAAAACGTAGACCGCAGCCTTCCGCTTTATCTGCTGGACGCCACGGGCCGGTTCTTCGAGCAGTCGTTTGCCCAAGCTATTCTGATTGGGCTTGGAATCCTGCTCCTGCTGTATATCTTCGCTACAGTCCGCTACAACCGCATCAAACGCCGCCGCATGATGCGGGAACGGCGCTACCGCCAACGGCCTTAACCATATTTTCATTCATCCTGATCCTGTGGGTAAAAACCCGCAGGATTTTTTTGTAAATGTCACCCTCTGCAGGCTGCGGCATATACTGTTAATGTCCGGATCATTCAAACAAGGCGCGCCCTTCTATACTACGGCCAGCGTATCGGAAATTCGCCGTCCCGCTGGCTGCGAAGTCCAAATCCTCCTGCGGCAAAAGGCTGCCGCAGACCTCAAAGGAAGCTTTTTGAGCTCTTTTGAAGTGCTTTGACTCTAAAAAAGAAAAGGATGCGAACTATGGAACTGCAAACAAACCGTTATGTCTTTAACAATGCCTGCCGGCGCTGCGACAGTGCTGCCGGAACTTTCTGCGGAACGGTCGGTGGAGATGTGCCGGCTTTCGTCCAGGAACTGCCCGACGACGATCCCAACTTCAGCTGGCCTTCTCAGTGCCCCTGCTGCCGGTGCTGCGGTGCAAACAGATGGAATAACTGTTGCTGCTGCAACCGCTGCCATTGTTCACAAAATTACTAATCTCCCCCTTTAAGCTTTTCAGCGCGGCAGGATATCCTGCCGCGCTGAAAATTTTTCCCAGTTCTGTCTTTTGCGCTTGCACTGCGGATCCGGAAATGCTATGATAATCCCAGCGAAAAATCGTATCAACAACGTTTCACCCCAAAACCAGCCGCCGCTGAATAAAAACATTCCTTTTCCAAAACATAGACTTATCCCGCTTCAAATAAGGAGGAAATCAATGAAAATCCGCATTTCCGCACTTCTGATCACCGCGATCCTGCCGCTTTCATTCGCTGCCTGTAAACCTGACCCGATACAACCGCCCTCTTCTTTCCCCACCCCCGTTTCCTCCGAAATTCCGGAGATTTCTGCACCGGAAGAAGAACTGGATCTCCTGTTCCATGCACTGAAAGAAGGCGATTCGGAACAAATCCGGGCATTGGTTTCCCTGGACAAGCTTCCGGACTCCCTGGGAACGCTTGCCGAAACCTTCGACTCCCTTCCGGCAGAAACACAGGAGAAAATATCCGCCGCCTGGGAAGAACTGATGGCAGGGTTCGAATATACCCTGGTGTCCTGGGATTCGGTGCAGGAGGACCATGCCGCCGCACAGCTTCTCCTCCGGAACCAGGATCTCAGTGAAATCCCGGCCCGCTTGGCCCAAAAGGAAGACCTGAATTCCCTGATGGATGTATTCCTCCAGCAATTGCAGGAAGCCCCCATGAAAACGGTGGAATTTCCGATTCAGCTGGATTGGACAAAGCAGGAGGGACAATGGAAAGCCCAAGCCGATCGTGACCTGCTGAACGCCCTGAGCGGCGGGATGCTGGATCAGGTCCCATTTGAACTGTTTCTGTAAATCTCCTGGCAGCACAGCGGGGCAGGATCTCCTGCCCCGCTGGAATTTTTCCATCCTCCTGCGGTTAGAGCCCTTTCCTCCTCACCTCTCCAAAAAACGGATCAGTTCCTCCGCCTGATTCTCCATCCGGCCCGTCCGAACCTCCTCTAGCAGAAGCGCCAGCGTCTGCCCGATTTCGGCTCCCTGCAAACCCCGGGCCGCCAATTCCCGGCCGCCAATCGCCAGCATCCGGGCCGACCAGCATTCCCCGCTGTCCAGAATCTTCCGGCATTCCCTCCGCAGAGCCGGACAGCCAAAGCTCCCCCGGCACTCCTGGAAATAAAGCCAGCGCAAAAGCCCTTCTGGAGTCTGCCGATCCATCCGGCGTTTGAGTTCTGTCTGCTCCGTAGGTAAGGGAAGTTCCTGCTCCTGCAGCAAACGGAGCACAGATTCCCGAACCCGCCCTTCCAGCCGGAGCCTGCCCAGCCGTTCCTCCGCCTGGGACAACGGCGTCTGGGAAAACAGGATCGCCAGCCGCAGAATCACCCGTTCCTGCGGCTTCAGGTTCAGTCCAGATATACGCCGGATCCCTTCCCGCACTTTCCCGGAATACGCCGGGAGAATCCAATGCAGGATCCCGCGCGCACCCATCTGGGACAACGGCTCCGCCGGTTCCGCCGCCAGCATTTTTTTCAATTCCCCCCAAATACGCTCGGCGGAAACTTGCCTTAAATACTCCCCGCAAGCCTCCGCCGCATCCAGCGCACCGCCGGTCATACGGAACCCCAGCTGAGCCGAAAAACGGAACCCCCGCAGGATCCGGAGCGCATCTTCAAAAAAACGCCGTTCCCCCACGCCAATCGGACGCAGAACCCCCGCATGAAGATCCGAAAGACCTCCGAAGAGATCCACGACTCGGCCTTCCCGCGAACAGGCCATCCCATTGATGGTGAAATCCCTCCGGCAAAGATCCTCCTCCAGACTTCGGGCCAGCCGCACTTCTTCCGGATGCCGGTGATCCAGGGAACTTCCATCTACCCGGTAAGGAGTTACCTCCATCGGCTGCCCTTCAAACCGCACGGTTACCGTACCATATCCCCCTCCAGTAGGGACGGCAGGATATCCGTGGGACAAAAACGCTGCTTCGATATCACTCGGAGCAGCGTTTGTCGTAAAATCCCAGTCTTTCGGCATTTCCCCGCGCAGCAGATCCCGGACACCGCCGCCGACCGTCCAGGCCTCAAACCCGGATTCCTCCAGCACCTGTAGAAAAAAGCGTACTTTTTCCGGAAGCCGGAGCACCGGATCAGCGGTCAAAAGGGTCATACATCCCGATTTTGTGCTTGAAAGCGATGACGGAAGCGCCCAGCAAGCCCGCGGTATTTTTCAGCTGGGCTTTGACAATCTTAAAGTCGGAATAGCTTTGCATCACACGTTTATAAATCCGCTTGTTGATTTCTTTTTCAATATAGGGCTCGGAGAGGATCCCCCCGCCAAGCACTAAACCGTTCGGGTTAAAGATATGGATCAAGGTCACCAGGCCGAAGACGATCTCATTGATCCAATCATCCACCACCATACGGATCGCAACATTGCCTTTTTCCCACTCTTCGAAAATAATCCGCCCATTATAAAATTTCGGGTCGATCTTCCGGGCTTCCCGCACCAGCGCGGTGGTAGACGCATACTGTTCATAGCAGCCGTGCTGCCCGCAGCCGCACTCTTTCCCGTTCGGATGGGTGATGATATGGCCGAATTCACCGGCCAGGCCTTTGCTGCCGCCGTAAATCTGGCGTTTAATCATAATGGCCCCGCCTACACCCGTACCATAAGTCACGCAGAGCATATCCTGAAAATCTTTCCCTGCACCGTAATGCGTTTCCCCGATCGCTGCACAGTTGACGTCATTTTCCACACAGGTCAGCTTTTGGAATTCCTGTTCAAAAATCCTTTTCACCTGCATCCCGGAATACTGAGGGACATTTTCATTCGCGTAAACAATGGATCCTTCTTTGGGATCCACTTGGCCTGTGGTTGAAATGCCAATACACTCAAAATCCTGATAGCCGCGCGCGATTTCTAAGGCCCGTTCCACCACATAAGGGCCGCCGTTTTTCGCATTTGTATCGTGCTCTTTCAGCTCGGAAATCTCGCCTTTTTCATTGGCAATGGCAGATTTGATGGCTGTTCCGCCGATATCCAGCGCTAAAATTCTCATACTGTACCCTCCCTGTTATTAAAAAGTTCCTAACAAATTCAGTATACCGAAATATGCTGAAAAAAGCAAGCCTGTTTACAAATATTTTTGTATGTTTCGCTGACCTCTCCTTCCGGAAAATCGCATATGCGGACGCTGTATTGAAAGGAAGATGGAAGCCGCCAGTATCCGGGCTGTCCAATAAGGGAAGCTTTGCTGCCGCAGAAATGGAAAAGCCCTGCTCGCATAAAATAGGCCTTTTCCACTCTGATATGCCCGTTTCATAAAAAAGCTGTGTCCTGAAATGCCCAAGGGTTCCCAGGGGAACCCCCACATGGCGGACAGCAAGGATGCTTCCCTGCTGTCGAGCCGCCCTGGTCTGACGCCGGAGGAACGTCTCGACAACTCGGGGGCTGCTTCTCTTTAAGGCTTGATATTTTTTATATGACATCCCTGCCCACTCCGACCGGGCTATCTCGACAAACCACCGTGCATATGCTATAATAGATGCGCTAAATTTTCTGGAGCCGCCCTGGTCCAGTCAATTTTACTGGTGGGACGGTCGATTTTTAAAACTGTTTTCTACGGAGGAGAGTTTATGAAATTCCTTGTAAACCAAAAGCTTGCCACACGTATTGGAATCATTACAACAGCGATCACACTGGCCGGAATGCTCCTGCTATGGTTCATTGTATCATCCAATACCGCCTCTACAGTTAAAAACGATATTACCAATCAGATGACAGACGCTGTAGAATCCAGGGCCGCCATTATCAACAAATATGTTTCTTCCGCGGAAGAATATATGTCCGCCTTTGCGCTGGGCAGCGAAGTCCGCGAACTCCTTTTGGATCCCGACAATCCGGAACGGATCAGGGAGGCCCAGCAATATACCGAAGATTTCGCCGCTGTCAAAGGCATCTTCGAAGGACTGTACATCGCTACCCCGGAAACCCACGTGCTGACCCATACCTCCTCGAGCGCCATCGGGATGACCACCCGGACGGGGGATTCGCTGAAATCCTTTCAGGATACCATTCTTTCCAAGCATGGGCTGACGAATCTAGGGATTATGGAGTCCCCCGGAACCGGCAGCATGATCCTTTCCATGTATGAACCCATTTTCGAGGGCCAGCGGTGTATTGGCTATGTCGGTGCCGGCGTTTATGCCAGCCACCTGATGGATTCACTGCTGAATTTATCCATCAAAGGGCTTCCTGACAGCGAATACGTATTTTTGAATGTGGAAACCGGCGTATATCTTTAACTCCTGAATACCAAAACCACCGACACAGGGTACCTGGAAATCCTCCAGCGTATTCAGAAAGACGGCGAAACCCAGGCGAATACCTATTCCTATCAAGATCAAAACGGGACCCATCAGCTCGTGGTCTACAAGTATCTGAAAGACCGCGGCTGGGTTTTCATGGTCCGGGAGGACGCCTCGGACGTTTATAAGGAAGTAAGGATGGTACGCCTGGTTACCGGCGGGCTGTGCATGGCAGTAGCCGCCGCCATTATCCTGATTACCCTTTTGATCCTGCGCCGCGAGGGCAGAGAACTGATGACGGTCGAACGGGCGATCAGCCGCCTGGGAGACCTGAACCTTTCCGCCGATCAGGAATTGGAGGCTTTTTACCACAGAACCGATGAAATCGGCATGATCGCACAGACAACCCACCGCGTTTGCGGCTGCCTGCGGGAAACCATCGACGATGTGGACCGCATCCTGGGCGAAATCGCCAACGGCAACCTTGCCATTGATGTCGACCAAAATGAATCCTATTACATCGGCGACTTTAAAGTCCTGCTGATCAGCCTGAGGTCTATCCACAGCAACCTGATGAATATTATCCGGGATATTTCCCTTGTCGCCAATCAGGTGGACGGCAGTGCCGAACAGGTATCAACCGCCGCTCAAACACTGTCCCAAGGCACCTTGGAGCAGGCCGCCTCTATTTCCGGGCTGGTATCAAATGTAACGGATATTACTTCCCAAATCCAGACCAGTACGGTACGCTGCGACAGTGCCAGCAAGCTGGTGGATAAAGCGACCACCCATACCGCCGAAGCCGATATCAAAATGGAACAGCTAACGACATCCACCCAAAATATCAACAGGTCTTCTACCCAGATTGGCACCATTATCAAAACTATCGAAGATATCGCATTCCAAACAAACATCCTGGCCCTGAACGCCGCTGTGGAAGCCGCCCGTGCCGGTGCAACAGGCAAAGGTTTTTCGGTTGTAGCAGATGAGGTACGGAATCTGGCAGAAAAATCCGCCGAAGCCGCGCAGAGTACAAACAGCCTGATCAACCGCTCTATCCAAGACGTTAAGACCGGAACAGAGTCCACCGATCACGCCGTTTCCGCCATGCGGATGATCAGCGAATGCATCCAAGCCATCAAGACGCTGATGGACGAAATCGCCGCCGCCAGCCGTCAGCAGTCCGAGATGATTTCCTCCGTAGAACAAGGGATCAAGGAAATTTCCGGAGTCGTGCAGGATAATTCCTCTACAGCCGAAAAGAGTGCGGCAATATCCATCGAACTGTCCGGCCAGGCACGGAAACTGAACAGCTTAATCAGCCGGTTTCAGATTGAATGAACATAGGTTTCCCCTCTTCATGCAGGAAAATCCGTTTTAACAGAAACAGCCCTGACGCTTTTAACGTCAGGGCTGTTTTACACCGCAGCCGGCAGTTTCCCGAATCCCTCATCGGAAAACACACAGCCTGGCGGTATCAAATGATAAAAGAGGCCATCCCATCAACCAAATGGCAAACCGTAAAAATCAAAATCGGGAGCACCGCCAGCCCGTTTTTCCGGTCTATGGCGAAAAACAAAAACGCAAAACAGGGAGGAACCATCAATCCCAGCAGGACAAGCGGATGAATAACGCCGGTATAATAGAAGATCCAACAGGCAAAGTACAACAGACAGCAAACAATCACCAAAACAGTAAGAGGAGTAATCCCCATTTTTCTGTATTTCCGATTCTTAAAAGCGCATAGGGCGGCCACCATCCACACCTGGCATACAGAGGCAATTACCCCCAGAACCCCTGCTGCCGAACCTTCCCTCAGGACGTCATGGGGTGCGGGAACCGCAAACCAAATAAAATTAGGAACCATAATTGCCAGGAACAAAAACATCCCCCAGGCTTCAAAGCGGCATTGGTATTTTTGGAACATCTCTTACCTCCAATTCATCCGGAAAACCTGAAGCCAGCCGAAAACTACGGACAGAAAAGCAGGGATTAAAATCCCTGCTTTTCTGCGTTTGTTTCAATCGGTATTCATTGAGGAGGGGTGAAAATATACTTTTATGCTTGCCTTAAAAGTATGGCTTTAGTATAACACGGCTTCCGGGAAATAGTGTGAATGCCCTGTGAAGATACCATGAAAAAAGAGGATATTTTTTGTGATTCTTTCTTCATAAATTCTGGGGATTTTCAAATAATCAAAAATCATGGGTCAAATTCCAGATTCTACTTGACAGAACCGACGTTTGTCCCATATAATAAAAATATAAAAATCAAAGTGGATTTGTTTTCCCTTTGTGTGCCTGGCAGAAGCATGCCGCCCATAGTGCCGGAAACACCGTCCGGGTTCCGGCCAGCGGCCGCCCGAATATATGGAAGAAAGGACACCGCTATGAACGAAAAAAGCAAAATGATCTATGATTACGTGCGTGATGTCGCATCCTATGCCGGCACGCCAAGCGTCCGGGATATCTGCACTGCATTGGGGATTAAGTCCCCTTCCACCGTACACCGTTATCTCAACGAGCTGGAAAAGGAAGGATTGATCACCCGTTCCAACGATAAACACCGGTATATTTCCCTGACCCAGGACAAAGCTGTCCTGGTGCCGATTTACGGCACCATTCCGGCAGGCCAGCCGGTCACCGCTGTGGAAAATATCGATGGGTATGTGCCGGTATCCAATTTCCGGGGAGAGGCGCGCGAGCTCTTTGCGCTAAAGGTCCATGGCGAAAGCATGATTGAGGCCGGCATCCTGAACGGTGATATTGCCATCCTGCGGAGCACGCCAACAGCCGAAAACGGGCAGATTGTCGCCGCTATGGTTCATGAAGATGAAGCCACCCTCAAGCGTTTTTATAAAGAGGACGGCCGGTTCCGCCTTCAGCCGGAAAACAGCAGCATGGAACCGATTTTCTCCGACAGCGCGGTAATTCTCGGCGTTTTAGTTGCACTTTACCGCGATTATGAAAAATAAAAATCGCTGTAATAGCCTAAAAAAGGATTCCTGGGGATCTTCCCAGGAATCCTTTTTTAGGTATAAAAGTGGGTTATAGTCACCACACTTCAAAAGAAGTGATTTACTTCTTTTGAAGTGTGCGGCGCATTTTCGCCGCAGGGACTGCGAAGCGGCCTGTGGTGGACTTCATAGTCAAAACACGATCCATGAAATGGACTGGCGGGCTTTGCCCGCCTTGAAAATCGGTTACCGATTTTCAAGTGTTTTGACTATAAAGCTTCAGCGCACCTTGCCCCAGCATGGCCTGCGCCGCCAGCATGACGCCGGTTTTGCCGGTATTCGCCGTCAGCCCGCCCTGCAAATAAACCGCGTAAGGCTCGCGCAGCGGCCCGTCCGCCGAAAGCTCAATGGAGGCGCCCAGTGTAAACGCGCCTGCCGCCATAATGACCTCATTTTCATAGCCCGGCATATCCCAAGGCTCAGGCAGGACAAAGCTGTCCACCGGGGAGCCCTTCTGGATCCCCTGGCAGAAGGCCACCAGCCCTTCCCGGGTATTCAGCTCAATCGCTGCGATAATGTCGGTCCGATGTGCATCATAGGCTGGATACACCCGGAAGCCCAGTAAATCAAAGAGCGCCAACGCAAATACCGAGGTCTTGACCGCGCTGGCGACCACGCTGGGCGCAAAGAACAACCCCATAAACAGCTCCCGGCTTTCGTTCAGGGTACAGCCGACCTCCTTCCCCATCCCGACGCAGGTCAGCCGGTAAGAGCAGAGTTCAACCAGTTCCTTTTTGCCGGCAATATAGCCCCCGGTTTTCGCAATCCCGCCGCCCGGGTTCTTAATCAGGGAACCGACGATCAAATCCGCCCCAACCGAAGTCGGCTCCTGCTTTTCCACAAATTCACCGTAGCAGTTGTCCACGATAATCCGGACGGAGGGATCCGCTTCCCGCACAATCCGC
Organism: uncultured Clostridia bacterium; assembly: GCA_947649285.1. Lineage (GTDB taxonomy): Bacteria > Bacillota > Clostridia > Oscillospirales > Ruminococcaceae > Paludihabitans. The sequence continues at coordinate 720 of CANSRB010000059.1, read as the reverse complement.
ACCAGCTCCGCAATCGAAGCAATACTCAGGGATTCCCGCAGGGAATACCCCCGCGAACGCTGGATATAGGCCACCTTCGCCCCAACCACCCGCGACCGGATACCCTCCAGGTCCGGAGTCCCATCCGGCAGAAGATCCACCTGCTCATACTCCACCCCAAAATCCCGGAGCGAACCGCTGCCCTCTCCCCGGATCCCGATGACTTCCTCCATCGTATCATAGGGAGCCCCGGTCAGGGAAAGCATCCGGTCCCCGGTGCGGAGCACGCCGAACAGCGCTACCGTCAGCGCATGGGTGCCCGACACAAAGTTATGACGCACCAACGCATCCTCTGCGTCCATCGCCCGGGCAAACACGGCGTCGAGCACTTCGCGGCCCCGGTCGCCGTAGCCATAGCCGGTACTGCCCGCAAAATGGCTCTCGCTGACCCGGGCTTCCCCGAACGCATGAAGCACCTTGGCCTCGTTGTAAGCGGCAATTTCGTCAATCCGGGCGTAAACCGGCGCACAGCGCTTTTCCGCCTCCTCAAAATAGGCGGAAAGCCGCGGGTCAAATTGATAAAAAGGATTTTCCATTGTTCTCCTCCTGCACTTTTTCTGTCCTGCGTTGATATAGTCAACGCACTTGAAAAGAAGCATTGGCTTCTTTTCAACACTGCGGCATGATATGCCGCAGTGGGCCGCGAAGCGGCCATGCGGTAGGGCTTCATAGACGGCGCAC
>CANSRB010000058.1 GCA_947649285.1 uncultured Clostridia bacterium | reverse complement strand
TAAAAAGCATGACAATTGCAGACCGGGTTACATTTCATTCCGTAATTGATTCCCGATTTAAAACAAACCGCATCTCGGTTTGCTTTATTGTACCGATGCAGGAAAAAAACGTAACTGTTCACGCACTGCTTCCCCAAGTCTTGAAGAAAGGGTTTAAAGACTGCCCTTCTTTTACAGAATTAAGCCGCCGTTTGGAAAATTTATACGGTGCTTATGTCGAAGCCGATGCACAGAAAAGAGGGGACTATCAGATCTTGTCCCTTTCCATTACCGGCATCGATGATCATTTTGCACTGAAGCAGGAGCCTATTACTGAAAAACTTGCAGAAATCCTTTGCGGCCTGATCTGGAATCCGCTGCTGGAAAATGATGGATTTTCAGAAAAATATGTAGAACTGGAAAAACATGCGCTGATTGATTATATCGAAGCGGAAATTAACGAAAAGCGCAGCTATGCTATTGGACAATTGATTCGCACCATGTGCGCTGGGGAACCGTATGGAATCCCTTCTTATGGTTTTAAGGAAAAAGTAAAAGAGATTACGCCGCAGTCTGCGAAGCAGGCTTATGATTCGCTGCTGGAATCTGCACAGATCGAAATCCTGTTTACTGGATGCGGTTCCGCAGACAGGGCCTTGGCAGTTTTCCGCAGCGCATTGGAGGGGCAGAAACGCAGCAAGCAGGATTTGATTCCGATTACTCCTCATCCCGCTCTAGAAAAAGACATACAGGAAAAAACGGAACAGATGGCAGTATCCCAATCCAAGCTGGTGCTTGGATTTTCCTGCGGTATTTCCGGCAGCGATTCGGAAATACCTGCGGTTCGGATGATGGCCGCCATCTTGGGAGGAACTACTTCCTCTAAGCTGTTTGTCAATGTCCGGGAGAAATTAAGCCTGTGTTATTACTGTGCTTCCCGCTATGATTTGTACAAGGGGATTCTGTTGATTGACAGCGGGGTGGAAAATATAAATATTGAAAAAGCCCGCACAGAAATTCTTGCTCAACTGGAAGCTATCTGCAAAGGGGACTTTACTGAAGAAGAGCAGCATTCAGCTTTGCTCAGCTTGAAAAACAGCTATAACAGCGTGTATGAGTCTGATGCGTCGATTGAGGGCTATTATTTTGGGCAAATCCTGAGAAAAACCAGATTTACACCTGAAATGGAAAAAGAAAAGTTGGAAAAAGTTACCCGAGAAGAAATTATCCAAGTGGCGAAAAAGATTAAACTCGATACGGTTTATCTGTTGACCGGAAAGGAAGGTGCTTAAATGATGAAGCAGGAACAAATCCATTCTCAAACTTTAGGGGAAAGCTATGCTTTCTATCGCCATGAATCCGGCTTGGGAATTTTATTATACCCAATGAAAGGGTTTGCAAGCGCATATGCTTTGTTTGGCACAAACTACGGCTCGATTGATACTACATTTAAAACACAGCAGGATGCGGAATTTGTCACGGTCCCAGAAGGGATTGCACATTTTCTGGAGCATAAGCTTTTTGAAAGCGAAGATGGAAATGCTTTGGAACTGTTTTCAAAGACGGGCGCTTGTGCTAATGCGTTTACCTCCTTCGATAAAACCTGTTATTTGTTCTCCACAACGGATCATTTTGAAGAAACCCTCAAAATCCTGATGGACTGTGTACAGAACCCCTATTTTACTGAGGAAAATGTTTCTAAAGAACAGGGGATCATCGGACAGGAAATCAAAATGTACGATGACGACCCCAACTGGCGGGTGCTGTTTAACCTGTTGACTTCCCTATACCATCATAACCCGGTTCGGATCGATATTGCCGGCACAGTGGAAAGTATTGCGAAGATTGATAAAGATTTGCTGTATCGCTGTTACCACACGTTCTATAATCTGAATAATATGGTGATCGCGATCGCCGGAAATTTTGACTTGGAAGCGACTGCCCGCTTCATCGAAGAAAATTTAAAGCAGGCGGAAAAAATTGAAATTACTTCTCAAGTTCCGGAAGAACCACGGGAGGTTGTCCGCTCCTTAACAGAGCAAAAGCTTGAGGTTTCCATGCCGTTGTTCTATATCGGCTATAAAGAAGAGGTTCCTTCTGTGGACGATGAACTCAAGCATCAGATCTATTCGGAAATGCTGCAGTCTATCCTGATCGGCCGAAGCAGCGATCTTTATCGTGTATTGTATGAAGAAGAGCTGATTAACACTTCGATGCGGAATGAAGTTTTTTGCGGCCGCGGTTTCTTTATCAATATGTTTACAGGGGAATCCCGTAAACCTCAGCAGGTGAAAGAGCGGCTGGAAGAAAAAATTGCCTTTTTCAAGCAGCAAGGAATCCCTCAGGAGGATTTCGAACGGGTAAAAAAAGCAGCTTATGGCTTTGCTATCATGTCTTTCAATGATGTTGAAAGCGTAGCAAGCAACCTGGTGTCCTCTTATTTCTCTGGGCATCCGGTTTACGAAGCGATGGATGTCATCGCTCAGACAACATTGGAGGATTTGAACCAGTTCCTGAAAAATTCTTTTTGTCCAGAATACTCCGCGCTGTCCATTATCCATCCTATCGACGATCCAGCGGAATAGTGCCTTGGGAAAGGATATTTAATATGGAGTTATTATATCAGGGGACATCTGAGCCCAATCTTCTTTATTTCCCCGGCTTGTTTGGGGACAATCCCATACCTATTTATAATATGATTCAAATTGGCCCGGTCCGTATTACCTTTTATGGGCTGCTGATCGCTACTGGAATGCTGTTGGCAATGATCTACGCTTTCAAGGTTTTCCGAAAAGTCGGCGTTGATCCGGACAAGGCAATCGACGCGATTATTGGCGGAATTATCGGCGGAATAGTGGGGGCTCGAATCTATTTTGTTGCCTTTAACTGGGGCAGCTATGGATTGGATTTTTCCAGTTGGGACAGCTTCTGGGCCACCTTCTCCAGGCTATTTAAAACCTGGGAAGGCGGCATGGCCATTTACGGCGGCCTGATTGGGGCTTTGCTGATTGGCGGCTTGATTGCAAAATGGAGAAAAATTCCTCTTCCTGCGCTCCTGGATGTAGTGGGAATCGGCTTCTTATTAGGCCAGGGAATCGGCCGCTGGGGGAATTTCTTTAACGTGGAAGCTTTTGGCGACAACACCACGCTTCCCTGGGGAATGACCAGCGAAAGTATTTCCCGTTATCTAGCCATACATCAATCCTCTTTGGAAAAAATTGGTGTTGCCATTGATCCGCAGGTTCCAGTCCATCCTACTTTCTTTTATGAATCCGTATGGTGCTTGATTGGATTTATCCTGCTGGCGCTCTATTTAAAACATCGGAAATTTGACGGCGAAGTATTTCTAATTTACTTGGCTTATTATGGTGCGGAACGTTTTCTGGTCGAGGGACTCCGTACCGATAGCTTGATGATCGGTTCCCTGCGCGTTTCGCAATTATTGGCAGGGGTTTTGGTTTTGGCCTCTGTCTTGGCTATTTTAATCATCCGGTCCAAAATCAAAGGGAATCATGATGAAAATTATTTGAAGCTTTTTGTCTTAACTGAAGAGGGACAGAGGATTGCCCAAAAACTTCCGCTTCTCAAAGAGGAAGCTGTTCAGGAAAATCCAGACGAAAAGACGGCAGCAGAGGAGGAAGAAAAAGATGGCAGTGATCATTGACGGAAAGGCCGTTTCTGCCCAGGTGAAAGAAAATATTAAAACAGAGGTTTCCGCATTGCAGGAAAAGGGGATTTCGGTTGCCCTTGCTGTGGTTTTGGTTGGGGAGGATCCCGCTTCTAAAATCTATGTGCGGAATAAAAAAATTGCCTGCGAAGCAGTGGGGATCCAATCCAAAGAATTTTTGCTTCCGGAATCAACTTCAGAAGACGAGCTGCTTCAGCTGATCCAGCAGCTCAATGAGGATCCGGAAATCAATGGGATTTTAGTCCAGCTTCCTCTTCCAAAACAGATCCGGGAACAAAAAATATTGGAATCCATTTCTCCAATCAAAGATGTGGACGCTTTCCATCCCGTCAATGTGGGGAAAATCATGACAGGGGCTTTTGATTTCCTGCCTTGTACCCCTGCCGGATGTATGGAACTGCTTCATTCTGCGGGTATTACCGCCGAAGGAAAACGCTGTGTAGTCATCGGACGGAGCAATATTGTCGGGAAGCCCATGGCTATGCTTTTGCTGCATGAGCATGGAACGGTCACGATCTGCCATTCCAAAACCCCAAACCTTGCGGAAATCTGCCGCACTGCCGATATTTTGATTGCTGCTGTAGGACGGGCGAAGCTGGTTACTGCGGATATGGTGCGTCCTGGTGCGGCGGTTATTGATGTGGGGATGAACCGGCAGGATGGAAAGCTTTGCGGCGATGTGGATTTCGATCAGGTTGAGCCTATCGCTGGGGCTATTACACCAGTTCCTGGCGGGGTAGGGCCGATGACGATCGCCATGCTGCTGAAAAACACCTTGAAAGCTGCATTTTTACAGAATAATCTGTAAATGATCTTGCTTTTTGAAAAAATCTGTGCTATAATATGAAAGCGTTTTGAACGCATTACACACGTTCTTTCATAAAACAGCACGGTGCTGTCTGATACAGTCGCTGTGGATCGAAAGACGGAGGAATTTTTAACCAAATAAGGAGGATCTACCATGGGCGTAGTATCAATGAAACAACTTCTCGAAGCAGGGGTACATTTTGGTCATCAGACCAGAAGATGGAACCCTAAAATGGCTAAGTACATCTTCACTGAAAGAAACGGCATTTACATTATTGACCTTCAGAAAACTGTAAAGAAGCTGGAAGAGGCTTATATGTTTGTCCGCGATGTTGCTGCTTCCGGAGAGGACATCCTATTTGTTGGCACCAAGAAACAGGCCGGTGATTCTGTAAAAGAAGAGGCTGAGCGCTGCGGGATGCACTATGTGAATGCAAGATGGCTGGGCGGTATGATGACCAATTTCAAAACTATCCGCCGCAGAATCCAGAGATTGGAACAGCTTCGCAAAATGGAAGAAGATGGAACCTTTGATCTGCTTCCGAAAAAAGAAGTTACCAAACTGAACCTTGAAATTGAAAAACTGGAGAAATTTCTGGGCGGTATCAAGAACATGAACCGTTTACCGGGGGCTCTCTTTATCGTTGACCCGAGAAAAGAGAGAATTGCTGTTGCAGAAGCCCGTAATCTGGGAATTCCAATTGTTGCGATTGTCGATACAAACTGTGATCCGGATGAGATTGATTACGTTATTCCGGGTAATGACGATGCAATCCGTGCGGTTAAGCTGATCGCAGGCACGATGGCTGATGCTGTAATCGAAGCAAGACAGGGTGCAGAAACAACACCGGAAGCGGAAGAAGCTGCTGAATAAAAAGGATAACATTATTGATTGCCCGCGCTTTTTAAAGCTCGGGCAATTCCAAAGTAAATTGAATCATAGATTATTTTAGGAGGAATGATTTCAATGGCATTTACTGCTGCTGATGTAAAAAACCTGCGCGAAAGAACTGGCTGCGGGATGATGGATTGCAAAAAAGCATTGACTGAATCGAACGGTGATTTCGATAAAGCAGTTGAATATCTAAGAGAAAAAGGGCTGGCTGCAGCTGCGAAAAAAGCTGGCCGTATTGCGGCAGAGGGCCTGGTTTTGTCGATGGTAGATGAAGCCAAAAAAGTCGGTGTTGTTCTGGAAGTCAATGCTGAGACGGACTTCGTAGCCAAAAACGCTTCTTTTGTAACATTTGTCAACGATGTAGCCAAAACTATAATCAATGAAAATCCGAGTACGGTTGAAGAACTGATGGGTAAAAAATGCGCTGGCAGCGACCGTACTGTAGAAGAAGAACTGCGCGACAAGATCCTCACTATTGGTGAGAACATCAAGATCCGCCGTTTTGAGCGCCTGGAAGGGGATTTGATCTCCTATGTTCATGGGGATGGCCGGATCGGTGTTATGGTAAAATTCAAAACCGATGTGTTTACCAATGAAAAATTCAATGAATTTGGTAAAGATATTGCTATGCAGATCGCGGCGGTAACTCCTGAATACCTGAATGAAGCGGCTGTTCCTGCTGAACGTGTTGCTAAAGAAAAAGAAATCCTGACTGCTCAGGCTATGAACGAAGGCAAACCGGCTAATATTGCAGAAAAAATGGTTGTTGGACGTCTGAAAAAATTCTTTAAGGAAATCTGCCTGGTTGATCAGATTTTCGTCAAGGACAATGAAAAGACCATTGCGGATTATGTTGCCGCTTCTGCAAAAGAAATGGGCGGTTCTATCGAGATTGAATCCTTTATTCGTTTTGAAAAAGGTGAAGGTTTGGAAAAACGTGAGGAAAATTTCGCGGATGAGATCGCTAAAATGGTTCAATAAGATAAGAAAATTTTTAAACAGGAACAGATGCAAAAGCATCTGTTCCTGTTATTTTTTAGCTATTTGGGGAAAACATAAGAATACCGTCCAAGAAAAAAGGGGAGTGCTTATGTTCCAGCTCATTGTTTATGGCGACCGAAAGGATCATGAAATTACAGAATCATTGCTCAATCTGCTTCAGCAATACTATCACATCCATCTATTCGAAGATCATGCTCTCTTTTCAGTAGGGGAAGGGCCTTCCATCAGTTTATTTGATATTTCGGAATTGCAGGAATGCCGGGTAAAAAATGGAATCCTCATTATGAAAAAAAACAGCCGGACCAACCATTTAGGAGACTTGTCCGGATTACCCCAAATTTTAATTTCATCGGAAAATACTCGGGCGATCCGTGCCTTTGCTAAACGTCAGATCCCCATTTATACTTGCGGTTTCGGCACAAAAGACGACATCACATTTTCAAGCAGGAGCACAGGGAACACGGTCGTATCCTTACAACGTGAAATCCTATTAGGGAAAAAAGTCATTGAACCTGGAGAAATTCCCTGTGAAATCCATCGGCCATTAGACGATTATACCATTCTAACCTGTTCCATCATCTGGATGCTGTTAAAAGAAACAGAAGAAGAGGGAATTTTTCCAGACAAAATTTTCTTTTCATAGTTATCTGATGAACGTCCATAATAATAGAGCAAACACAATATAACAACTTTTCAAGGAGTGTATTAAATTTATGGCTAACAAATCTTCTATCGTCGTTCCTCAGGCAAGAGAAGCAATGGATCGTTTTAAAATGGAAGCAGCAACAGAAGTTGGTGTAAATCTGAAACAGGGCTACAATGGTGACCTTACCTCTAAACAGGCAGGTTCCGTAGGTGGTCAGATGGTTAAGAAAATGATCGAAGCTTACGAAAATTCTGTAAAATAAAAAATAAGTTCTCAAAAATGGCTTCTGCGGAATACTGCAGGAGCTATTTTTCTATTTTTCTTTAGGCTTTGTTGGAGGTGGCTTTATTTGAGAAAGAGGAGAACTCTGCGCGGCATCTTCCATTTGCTTACTGGAAATATGAGTATAGATTTCCGTAGTTCCTAAATTAGCATGACCCAAGATATCCTGAAGAACCCGGATATCCACATTACCATATTGATACATTAAGGTTGCTGCTGTATGACGAAGCTTATGTGTTGAGAATCCGTATTGCTCTAAGCCCGCACGTTTAAGGTTTTCATCAATGATTTGCTGAACGCGGCGTGCACCAATCCGGCTGCCCCTGCGGGTAAGAAATAGGGCATTGCGATGCGCTGGCTGAACAGGATGACTGTTTCGTACAGCCAAGTATTTTCCTAAAGCTGATTGGCAGGCTTCATTTAGATAAACAATCCGCTCTTTATTTCCTTTGCCGAGCAGGCGGACAGTTTGATCGCTGATATCATTCAGATCGATTTTCACCAATTCCGAAAGCCGCATCCCACAATTCAAGAATAAAGTAATCATGCAATAATCCCGCTCCTGATAATCACCTTCTACATTTTGAAGTAATTCTAGACATTGCTCCAGCGAAAGATATTTCGGAAGGGATTTTTTTACATTTGGAACTTCTAATTCTAATGTTGGATCCGTATCCAATAGATTTTTTTTCTGAGTTAGATAATGAAAAAAAGACTTCAAGGATGAAACTTTCCGGGATCGGGTAACTGCTGAATTATTCCGTTCAGCACTTACAAAATGCAGGAATTCGTACAGATCGGTTAAGGTGACCTGGCGCAACAGATCTAAATCAATATTTTGGATTTCAATTTCTTCAAAAGGAATATTTTCGGAAACTAATTTCTTTCTGACATTTAAATATCGGAAAAAAGTTTTTAAATCGATTGCATAAGCCTGGACCGTACGTTCAGATCGCCCTTTAATGGTTTGTATATAAAATAGATACTCACGTACAATCTGCGGAAATTCTTCATAAGAAGCTGAGACCATATTTTATCATTCCTCTTCTAGTTGCTGCCCTCTACTTCGCTAAATTTTCATTTAGCGAAGTAGAGGGTGTTTTTCTTCCTTCTCTCTAAGCATAGTAAATCAGCCGGAACTTTTAGTTTTCCTGCTGATTTACTCTAGATATTATGTAGTTAATAATTCTAATGCTTTTTCCACTTGTTTACGGCTGATCATTTTATAAGAAGATTCATTGGGGATGCCATTAAAACGGATTTGTACATTTTCTCCTGAGGGATCTAACATTTCATGGGTACACGCCATATGAAATTGTGAACAATCTGTTTGACTCATAATATCGGTCAAATTGTCTGGGCGTACACTTCCGCAACCCAGTATTTCGATCTGGTTCCCAGCTTCCTGAATCATCCGATTCAAGGTTCCAATTCCTTCCAAACAACGCTGCGCTCCTCCTGAAGTCAATATGCGGGTAATGCCTAATTCTATCAACTGCCGCACTGAATCTACGGGATCCGGTGTGACATCAATCGCGCGATGAAAAACAGATTCTCGTTGATATTTACGGCAAATATCAACAATTTTTTGTACACGGGAAAAGTCAATTTGGCGCTCTGGGGTTAAGATACCCACAGCCAGCCCATCTGCGCCATGCTGCAGTAACAGATCCGCATCCTGAAGCATGGTTTCAAACTCCATTTCCGTGTAACAAAATCCACCTGTACGAGGACGGAGCATTGCAATCACTGGAATAGACAATCGTTTCTTCACTTCAATAAGACATCCTAAAGAAGGCGTCAGACCGCCTGCTTCTAAAGCAGAGTTTAATTCAATCCGGTCTGCACCCCCAGCCTCTGCCTGAAGCGCATCATCTAAACTGCAGCAACAGATTTCCAATAATTTTTTCATATCTGTATCTCTCTTTTATCCAATCAGTTTCAGTAAAATTTCTTTCATCTTTGCAGGATTTCCTTGTCCTTTTGTCGCTTTCATACATTGGCCAACTAAAAAGCCCAACGCATTCGTTTTGCCATTATGATAGTCCTCAATCGATTTCTGATTATTTTTCAGCACATCTTGAACAATTGTTCCCAACTGCCCTTCATCAGAAATTTGTATAAAGCCCTTCTCCTTTACAATGATGGAAGGCATTTTATCAGAAATAAGCATTTCCTCAAATACCGTTTTCCCAGTTGCATTTGAAATTTTCCCGGATTCAATCAGAGCCAGTAATTCGGATAAGCTCTCTGCCGAAATATTGATTTCAGAAAGAGCCTGCATTTTTTCATTCATCTGCTTGGAAATATCCCCTAAAATCCAGTTGCAAACCGATTTAGGCGAACATTGTTTTTTCGCTACGGTATCTTCAAAGAGTTTGGCTTTTTCAGGATCCTCTACCAACAAACTCGCATCTACCTGAGAAAGTCCAAATTCACGCAGATAACGGGAAATTTTTACATTAGGCAGTTCCGGGATCTGTTCTCGGATCCTGTCAATATAGGCATCGTCCAGAACGATTGTTAGCAAATCAGGCTCTGGAAAATAACGATAATCATGTGCATCTTCCTTAGTACGAAGTGTAAAGCTTTCTACTTTACTGTCGTCCCATCGACGAGTTTCTTGGGAAATCGTACCGCCCTCTTTTAAAATCTGGATTTGGCGGTTCGCTTCAAACTCAATAGCACGGACAGCGCCGCTGAAGGAATTGATATTTTTCATTTCGCAACGGGTGCCAAACACATCGCTCCCTTTTGGCATCACGGAAACGTTTACGTCACAGCGGATGGAACCTTCCTGCATCTTACAGTCCGAAATATCTAAGTATTGCAGAATAGAACGAATTGTTTCCAAATATGCTTTTGCTTCCTGCGCACTACGCATATCCGCTTCCGATACAATTTCAATCAGTGGGACACCACAACGATTGAAATCCACAAGAGAACCAGCAAAATTATCATTATGAAGCAACTTTCCGGCATCCTCTTCGATGTGTATGCGGGTAACGCCAATTCGTTTTTCTTTTCCATCCACTAAAACATCAACGTAACCCTTCTCGCACAGTGGGATGTCAAATTGGGAAATTTGATATGCTTTTGGCAGATCGGGATAATAGTAATTTTTACGATCCTGTTTGCAGATCTGATTGATGTCACAATGCAAAGCCAGACCCATTTTTACAGCGTATTCGATTACTTTTTCATTCAGAGTAGGCAATGTACCCGGCATCCCCGTACAGATCGGACAGCAGCGCGTGTTAACTTCAAAGCCGAACTCGTTTTTGCAGCTGCAATAAATTTTAGACTCAGTAGAGAGTTCCGCATGAACCTCTAAACCGACTACTACTTCATAATCCATGTTGTTCCCCTCCTTTATAAGATGGCTACTTTATTCAGCCCGCCAACCAGAGTTTCATATTTGCGGGATACATTAAATAAGATCTGCTCGGCGAATTTGGGCGCAATAAACTGCATCCCAACGGGCAAACCGGAGGCGTCTTCCCCGCAAGGCAAACTGATCGCGGGAAGCCCCGCAATATTAACGGTTACGGTACAAATATCATTCGCATACATTTTAAGCGGGTCGTCCGTTTTTTCCCCCATTTTAAATGCGGTATCTGTTCCGGTGGGAGTAAGAAGGAGGTCACATTCTTCAAAAGTATCCGCAAATTCCTGCTGAATCTGTTTTTGCAGAAGTTTTGCCCTTTTGTAGTAGGCATCATAATATCCACTGCTCAAAACAAAAGTACCAAGCAAAATCCGCCGTTTTACTTCATCCCCGAAGCCTTCGCTCCGGGTATTCTCGTACATTTCGATCAGGTTGCTGTAATTTTCTGTACGGTATCCATACTTTACACCATCGAACCGAGCCAGATTGGACGAAGCTTCCGCAGAAGAAATAATATAATAGGCGGAAAGGGCATAACCTGTACTGGGAAGAGATACCTCTTTCAAAACAGCTCCGTTTTCTTCCAGCAATTTTGCAGCAGCTAAAACTTTTTCCTTAACTTCTGTGCTGACTCCATCCGAAAAATATTCTTTCGGAATCCCAATACGAAGCCCTTTTAAATCAGTGCTGGACAGATCTTTCTGAAAATCCGGATACTCTCGTCTGGCTGTAGTCGCATCCAAAGGATCCATCCCACAGATCGCTG
>CANSRB010000057.1 GCA_947649285.1 uncultured Clostridia bacterium | reverse complement strand
AACCCTCCTCGGTAAAAACGGTTCGAACCATGGCTTCCATCTCTTCCCAGGTTGTATAGGAACCCCAAGTAGGATCATAGAAAAACCCCCGTTTCCCCCACTTGATCTGCGGCCCCAGCGGAAGCCTGTTCCCATTCTCATCGACTCCCTCCCCCTCAGGGACCGGGTACAAAAGATCCAGCTCGTAAGCCCGGATAAAGAAAATCATATAAATCTGATCCCCCTGCCCAAACAGTTCCCGCTGCTCCGGGGTCAAAAAGCTCAAATCCCGGTACACCCGGACGGCGTCTGCCGGATCAGAGGGAAGCCCTGGCTGAAGGGAACCTTCTTCCCCCTTCCCGCATCCTGCCGCGCCAAACGCCAGCAGGATCGTCAAAATGATACTCAGAAGCTTTTTCATACGAATCCCTCTTTACCGCTTTTTTCGGTTATTTCAAATCCATTCCCAGCGCCGCGGCGCCGATCATCCCAATCCGGCTGCCGTCCAGCTCGGACAGGCCGAAAAATTCCAGCGACCGAAGCGTTTCACCGGGACAGCGCTCCCGAACCAGCGCTTCCACCCGGGAGAGGTAGCGGGGATCCCGCGCCGCCCCGCCGCCGAATACCACCCGATCCGGATTAAAAATCCCCATCAGGTTGCAGAGCCCAACCCCCAGCCGGAGCACCGCCTGATCAGCCAGCCGGACAGCCAGCGGATCCCCCTGCTCAGCCGCATCAAAAATTCCGGCTGAGTGCAGCCGTCCTTCCTCCTGGAACCGGGCCAACAAGGACTCCGGCTCCAGAGCCAGCCCGGCCCGGGCCTCCTCAATCAGCCCTCCGCCCGAGGAAACCCGCTCCAGATTCTTGAAATCCTGCCCACAGTTCAGGTACATATAGCCCACTTCCCCGGCATAATTGTCCGCCCCGCGCAGCAGATGCCCTCCGTCGATCACGCCGGCGGAAAGCCCGGTTCCCAGATTGCAGTAGAGCAGGCAGCGCGCCTGTCTCCCCTGCCCGAACCGCCCCTCTCCCAGCGTCGCGCAATGGACATCGTTATCCATCCGCACCGGAATCTGATAGCGTTCCTCCAGCAAGCGCGCCATCTCCACCGGGCGGCTGATCGGGATATTATAGGATTGAAGCCAGATCCCCCGATCCCCGTCAATATGCCCAACCGCCCCAACGCCCAGGGTATCCGGCCGTGGAGAATCATTGGAAAGGAAATCGGCAATGGAGGAAAACACAGCTTCTTCCGCTTCTTCCTGTGTAGCCCTCCGCATCGGGTATTTCTTTTCCCGCAGGATTTCCCCCTCGCCATTCAAAAGCCCGATCAGGATTTTGGTCCCGCCAATGTCTACGCCCATATGAATTTTCATCAAAATCGCCCTCTCTAATTGTTATCTGTCTTGGAAAAGATCATCTGTCTTTGGGAAAATTATACCATGTCCTTCCTGTTTTTTCAATCCGGGCCCCCTGATTTCAAGGATTTTCCGCAAGGGGGGGAACCCCTGTTTTTGGGGTGTTTCCGGTCTGTACAGAAATTCCCAGTTCAAAATCCCTGTTCAAAATCCGTCCCCTATGTTATACTTTCGGGGTTCCCGGACGGCTTTTTCCGCCGTCCAACGACGTCTTTGGAAAGGATCCGCGCTTTCAGCGGTTCTCCGGCTGACCTCTTTGAATCAATCATGCAAAAAAGGAGAATCTATCATGAAAACACGATTCCGGCTGGCCCCGTTTCAATCAGGGCTTTGCATCCTGCTGATCCTTGGGATGCTGACCGCCGGCGTAACACTGTTTTTCCACAGTGCCGCCCCGGCCTATGCTTCCGAGGAACAGCCACGGCCTCCTTCATTGGAAGAATCCTCCGGGCTTCCCTCTGCCGAAGAAAGCAGCAGTGAACCAGACGCTTTGGAGGAATCCTCCGAAGCCGGCGTTTCTTCCGAATCCCCTTCTTCAAAAGAAGCGCCGGCCTCCTCTAAACCAGGAAGCAGTTCCTCCAGTTCCGGCGAAAGCTCTTCCAAACCGGGAAGCAGCTCTTCCGGCTCCGGCGGAAGCTCCTCTAAACCGGGAAGCAGCTCTTCCAGCTCCGGCGGAAGCTCCTCTAAACCGGGAAGCAGCTCTTCCGGCTCCGGCGGAAGCTCCTCCAAACCGGGAAGCAGCTCTTCCGGCTCCGGCGGAAGTTCCTCTAAACCGGGAAGCAGCTCTTCCGGCTCCGGCGGAAGCTCTTCCAAACCGGAAAGCGCCCCACCTCCCAAGCCGCCGGTTTCCTCTGAACCAGGAACCTCTATTCCCGGGGCGGGAGATCCCCCTGTTGTCGGCTCCGACAAATTTAAAGTCGTTGCCTATTATCCCTCCTGGAAACCCAAATCCACCCATAAACTGCAATACGATGTGACGACTCATGTCATTTACGCATTCGCCATCCCCACTGAGGACGGCGGGCTTCTCCCGCTGGAAAATCCTCAAACGGCGCGGCAGATTATTGCGGATGCACATCGGAATGGGAATAAAGTCCTGTTGGCTGTCGGCGGTTGGAGCTACCAGAACGTCGTTTTGGAACCGACCTTCAACAAAGCCACGGAAACCGCGGAAAAACGCCGCAAATTCCATGACGCAATCATCGAAATGTGTGAAGAGTATGGTTTTGACGGGATTGATATGGACTGGGAGCATCCCCGTACCAAAACAACCAAAGCCCAATATGAAGATCTGATGCTTCAGCTTTCGGATACCCTGCACAGCCGCGGGAAGCTGCTGACGGCCGCTGTCCTGGCCGGCGTCACTCCGGGCGGCTACGTAGCCTACGATGCGGCGGCACAGACGGACAAGGTCATCGAGGCGGTAGACTGGTTCAACGTGATGGCCTACGATGGGGGCGATGGAAAAGACCATTCCAGCTATGAATACGGTGTCATGTCCGGGAATTATTGGCGTTATACCCGGAAAATGCCGGCGGAAAAGGTGGTGCTGGGCGTCCCCTTCTATGCCCGCCCCTCCTGGAAATCCTACGCGCAGCTGCTGGAAATCGACAGCAGCGCCGATCAGAAGGACATCGTCGAAGTGAATGGCGTACAGGCCTATTACAATGGGGTACATACCATTCAGCGGAAAACCCAGTATGCCAAAGAGCATCTGGGCGGCATGATGGCTTGGGAAGTAACGCAGGACACGGCTGACCGCAGCAAAAGCCTGCTTTCCGCTATCGGAAGGATGCTTTGACCGCATTTCTCAAAATACGACTTAAAAATACGGCGTCAGCAGAGCCTGACGCCGTATTTTTTTGAGCCGGATTAACCCATATGTATCAGAACCTGTATTCACAATCTGTGAATACAGGTTCTGATACACTTTCTTTTCGCAGGTTACTGCCGTTCTTTCTCTGCGAGAAGGGCGTAAAAGGTCGCCCATGCGCTCGGGCTTCCCACCTTTTCTTTCGGCAGATAGGATTTCGTCAGCGTCCCTGACAAAATCACCCGTCCCACAGCATCCTTCGCTGATTCCAGGTAATTCCAGCCGATTGCCGCTTCGGGAGAATTTCCATAGCCAAGCGCGGAGACCGTTTCCATTATATTTTGAATCCCAACACGCATGACTTCAAAGGGATAGAACACATCCGCATTTCGCCACCCCTCTTTTCCGTTAAGCACAAGCTCCTCCGGATGATCCCGCCTGAACAGCAGATTCCTGTCCAAAAAATACCGCACGATACCCGGCTCGACCTCAAGCGTTATTCCGTTTTTACGGCAGCAGGAACACAGCCGCAAGGCATAATAGTCCGCTTTATAACAGCTTTTTGGAACATACTTCAGCTTTTCCCTCCGTCTTTCACAGAGAAAACCTCCGTCTGGAAGCTGTTTTAAATGCAGCAAAGCAAACAGATCCTGTACTCCAGGATCCTCGCCAAAACCAAGGGCAACCATCGCCTGCAGCAGCATAAATGCCTCACAGCCAAAATCAAAGCCTGTCCGTATCCTGTCCATTGCCGGTTCAAACCATTCGGGCGGCATATCCGACCGGTGCAGGCCGCATTCCGCCAGGGCATTGACCGAATAGACATACCACAGCCCTTTTGTTTTGTACCAATCTGCAGGCAATTTTTGTACAATCCATCTTAATGCTTCGGCCGGGTCATCATCCAAATCCAGTAATTCTGTTTTTACCCGGTATTTCACTGCCGGATTTGCGGAATTCAATAACCAGGCCAGCACATCATCTGTCATACGAATCTCTCCTTTAATCTGCCGGAAACCTGTTCAGAATCTCAGCGTATACGGATGGGCAGATGTATTTTTGTCCTTTGCACATCATACCATTTATGACTCCCATCATCAACTATGAAAAAGCCCTTTCGCAACGGCCCCAACCAATCCCCTTGATTGACAGCACCCCGGCGCCAGGCAGCCGGACGAAGCCCCGCCCATTCCGCTGAAACCGGTTGAAAAAGCTACGCGCCCATGCTATCATCAAAACCGCAAATCAATTATTATAATGAACAGGAGTCGAAACCGCAAATATGCCCACAACGATAGAAACCTGGTATTCCCTGCTGCATGAAGTCAATCTGCTGTCCATCCTGGTACGGATCCTTATGGCCCTTCTGATGGGCGGCATTCTCGGGGCGGAACGCGGGCTGCGGAACCGTCCCGCCGGATTTATGACCTATGTGCTGGTCTGTATAGGATCCACTATGATTATGCTGACGAACCAATATATCTCCACTCTATATGCAGAATCCGACCCCAGCCGCATGGCCGCGCAGGTGGTCAGCGGGATCGGTTTTCTGGGTGCCGGCACCATCATTGTCACCAGGAATGACGAGGTACATGGACTGACCACCGCTGCCGGCCTATGGCTCACCGCCGGCCTGGGCCTTGCGATCGGGATCGGGTTCTATTCCGGTGCAATCATTGGTTTCCTGTTTTCGGTGTTCGCGCTCATTATCCTGAAAAAAATTGATGTTTACATCAAGCAGCACGCCAAAAGCATGGAGGTTTATCTGGAGTATAACTCCGACTTTTCTTTGCGGAAATTATCGAAATACGCCCAGGAGCATCAATTTGTGCTTTTTGATATGCAGCGCGGAAAGATCAAAACCCTGAATGGGGAAATGGGAACGCTGGTTTTTTCCATGAAGCTCACTCAAAAACTGAACCATGCGGAGGCTTTGGACGGCCTGTATGCCCTGGAGGGCGTGGAGTATCTGAAGGAAATCCTATAACACTGTTTCCTGATAAAAAGATTAAAATCGTTTTATTGAGAATTCGTATAAACCATGCCCCGCAGCTCTCGCAAATGTACGGAAAGAAAACGCCAAGCCTGAAAAGGAAGTATCCAAAATAAGGATTTTATAGGAAAGAGATGCCGTATCGCATCGTCCGCGATTCGAATGCGGGACTCCGCGTCCCGCACCCTTTTCTTTGAGCGCTCAAAGAAAAGGGTGAAAAGAAAACCGCCCAGGGTGAGATCCCCCTGGGAACCCCCACAGGGTGGACAGCAGGAAAACCTCCCTGCTGTCGAGTCGCCCCGGTCTGACGCCGGAGGAACGTCTCGACGGCTCGAGGATAGATTCCCTCATAAAATGCGCGAGAGGATACTCCTGCCTGAAAAGGGCTCCTTGCGTTCACTGAGAAAACGTGGTATAATCGGCTTAATCAAAGCAGTTATCCCCTCAACGATTATTTTTGAAGGAGAACGATCCAACCTATGACCGATATTCCGAAAATATTGCTCCAAAAGGCCGAGGAGCTGGAACAAAAAACCGGCGAAAAATACCCTGATCTGAAACCCCTGGTCAAGCAATGCTTCCTGAACACGATTGAAACGACTGTCCAAAAGCTGGAGGACGACAGCTATTTTGTCATCACCGGCGATATCCCGGCCATGTGGCTGCGGGACAGTGCAGCACAGCTCAAGCCCTATATCCCCTATGCGAAGGAGGACGAGCAGCTGCGGGAAATCCTCCGGAGCGTAATCGCCAAGCACGCATTCTACATCAACCTGGATCCCTATTCCAACGCCTTCAACGCGGAAGAAAGCGGCAAGGAATTCGGCTACAAGGACGAAACCGACTTCGAAAACGGCTGGATCTGGGAACGGAAATATGAAGTGGACTCGCTCTGCGCAGCGCTCTACCTCTCTCACGACTATTATGAAGCGACCCAGGACCCCTCTATTTTTACACCGGAATTCCGCCAAATGGTGGAAACCATCCTGAAAACCTTCACCGAGCAGCAGAATCACGCAGATACCCCCTATTTCTTCAGCCGGAGCGACTGCCCCGAAAGCGATACCCTTTCCAATAAGGGCCGGGGCGCGCAGGTCAATTATACCGGTATGACCTGGTCGGGCTTCCGTCCCAGCGACGACGCCTGCAAATACGGATATCTGATCCCCTCGAATATGATGGCGGTAGTCGCGCTCCGGTATGCGGCAAGCCTGGTGCAGGACGGCTATAATGACGCTCAGCTGAGTGACCGCTGTATTGCGCTGGCCGCCGAGATCGATGACGGAATCCGGGCCTATGGGATTGTCGAGCACCCGAAATTCGGCCGGATCTATGCCTATGAAACCGACGGCTTCGGCAACTACAACCTGATGGACGACGCCAATTCCCCCAGCCTGCTGGCGATCCCCTACCTGGGGTACCGCTCCGTCCATGACGAGGTCTATCAAAATACCCGCCGGTTCATCCTCTCCAAGGAAAACCCCTATTACTACGAAGGCAGCGCGGCCAAAGGGATCGGCAGCCCGCATACGCCGGAGAACTACATCTGGCATATCAGCCTGACCATGCAGATCCTGACCAGCAAGGACGAAGCCGAGATCCAGGAGTGCCTGGCGAT
This sequence comes from uncultured Clostridia bacterium, assembly GCA_947649285.1. Taxonomy (GTDB): domain Bacteria; phylum Bacillota; class Clostridia; order Oscillospirales; family Ruminococcaceae; genus Paludihabitans. The sequence goes on along the minus strand of CANSRB010000057.1, from coordinate 4,655 downwards.
GATCGCGCGCACCCATGCCGGGACAAATTTCATGCACGAAGGCTTTGACGTCAACGACCCGTCCAACTTCACCCGCGAGTGGTTTGCCTGGGCGAATACCCTGTTCGCCCAGATGATGGAAACCATCGTCAACCGGTAAACGGCGCCATTATCAGGGAATCATGTTCGTAAATCAAATCCTGGTTTGCCAAAAAGGGCTTTTTCTGATGAAAAAGCCCTTTTTTACGTGAAAAACAACCTTATCTGACGCCGCAATCACAACAGAAGGAGAGAGCATCTATGAAAATCACTCGGTATACCCGGGAAGCCCGCCGAAGCTACCGGAGCCGCATCCTGCACTTTCTGCGGGAAAACGGGCCGCACTCCCGTACAGAGCTGACAGCAGCCCTGAAACTGCCGCGGGCAACGGCAGCGCTGCTTTTTACAGAATTGATTGAACAAGGGATCCTGGCTGAGCAGGAGGAAACCTTCCCAGAGGTTCAGCCGTATTCCCGAGGCCGCCGGAGAGTGCCGGTTGGATTGAATGAAAACTACCGGCTGGCCTGCGGGCTGGTACTGGGACGGGAACGCGGGTTCCTGGGCCTGACCAACCTGGCCGGGCAGACTGTGGACAGGGAAACCATCCTGTATACGGAGCCCTCCTATCGTACCGTATTGAGCGAAATGCTGAAGGGGCTGGAAGCTTTGAAAAAAAGGAACTGCCTTTCCAACGAACGGATCCTGGCTGTAGGTATCTGTATGGGCAGCAGCGCTTCCGGACTGGTCGAAGGGAGTTCCTTGGAAGAAAAGCTCCAGCGGCTCCGGCGGGATTTGGCCCGCGTTTTACCGCATCCGGTAGCAGTATGCAGTACGGTGGAAGGGGCCGCAGAGGCGCAGGCGGTCTTTCACCAAAGCCCGTCAGACTTTGTGCTGCTGCGGGACGCCAAAGAGGTTGGCAGCGGACGAATGGATCTGGAATCCTGCCTGCGGATAGCGGGACGAACTTATGCCGGATCCCGGAAACAGGCGGGTGGGTTTGCCTGGCTGTTCGGGCAGGAGCATCCGGAAACGGATTTCTGCCAGCGGGTTGCAGAAGCCGTCCGGACGATCAGCCGTATTACTGATATCCCAGCAGTCTATGGAATCGGGGGCTTTTTTGAAGATCACCAGCTCATGGGCCGGGTCAATCAGATCCTGAAAGACTGGGGAGAGAAAGGGGTGCAGGAAGGAATGGTTCAGGAAGACCAGCGCTACCTTGCCCCCTGTGCAGCGGCAGTATCCGCCTGTTTTTATGGGAATCCCGAATAATAAAGTAAACTTTCTTTCCTGCAATTTTTAGGCAAAAAAAAACGATTTTCATCTTATTTCAGCCTTCAAATTAGGAGATATCATGAAAAATTCTTGACAATCTGCTTCAAAACCTCTATGCTGGAAGTATCAGCCTGCTCCGATCGGGTCCGCAGGCTGGAATGATAGAAAGAACAGGCCGGCCGTTCATCAGGACAGCCGGCCGCAGAGAGGGATTTTTGAAATGACTGCATGGAACAAACGGGGATTCTACCGGGAAATGATCGCCATTGCGATCCCGGTAGCGATCCAAAACATTATTACGGTAGGCGTCAGTATGGCGGATACCGTAATGCTGGGTTCGCTGGGCGAAACGCCTTTATCAGCTTCCGCACTGGCCAACCAGCTTTTTTTCATTTTTACACTGGTCATGTTCGGTACTTCTGGTGGAACTAATGTACTTGCAGCGCAATTTTGGGGAAAACGGGATATCGCCTCCATCAAAAAGGTATTGGGCTATACCTATCGGCTGGTACTGGCTGTTGCGGCTTTGATGACGGTAATTTCCGCCCTCTTCCCGACACAGGTCCTGTCCCTGTTTACCAACGAAGAACCCGTGATTGCAGAAGGCGCACGGTATCTCCGTATTATTTCAGCTTCATTTTTCTTTTTCGGGCTGACGACGATTACCAGCGGGCTGCTGCGCGCGGTGCAGAACGTCCGGATTTCCATGGCGGCCTCGGTCGTTTCAGTCGGCTTGAATATCTTCTTGAACTGGGTGCTGATCTTCGGGAAGCTGGGTGCGCCCGCGCTCGGCGTGGTAGGTGCGGCAGTAGCAACCACCGTTTCCCGCGCGGTGGAATTTGCTATTGTGCTGACCTACACCCTGGTATTTGAAAAGCAGGTCCGGCTGCGAATCCGGGAACTGATCCATCTGGACAAAACGATATCCAAGCCTTTTTTCAGCAACTGTATCCCAGTCATGTGCAACGAGCTGCTCTGGTCGGCCGGCGCTTCCCTGCTGACCGTCGTTATGGGGCATATGGGGCAGGAGATGGTTTCGGCCAACAGTATCTACACTGTCATCAGCCAGTTTTCCAGCGTCATGGTGCAGGGGCTTTCCTCCGCCGCGGCGGTGCTGATCGGGAAAACGATCGGTGCGGGAGAATATGACCAGATTGACTTCAAGGTAGCAACCCTCCAAAAGCTGGGGGCCGTCATGGGGATCCTTGCTGGCTGTATTGTTTTCTTCTCCCGCCCGTTAATGATGGTGATTTACAATGTAGGGGAAACCACCAAGCTCTATGTCGATCAGATCATGATTGTCGGCGCCTTTTTGGAGCTTTTCAACGCGCTGGTTTTCGTCAATATGGTGGGAATCCTGCGGGGCGGAGGCGACGCGAAATTTGTACTGGTCAACGACATCCTCTTCCTCTGGACGATCGCCGTCCCACTGGGCTTCTTAGCAGGGCTGGTTTGGCATTGGCCGGTACCGCTGGTTTTCTTCATCCTGAAATCAGACAATCTGATTAAATTGGTCACCAGCTTTATCCGGATCCGGCAGAAAAAATGGATCAAAAACGTCACGGTCAGTGCCGGGGTATAGGGAACGGAACCCCGCGCGGCATCGGCAACCGCCTGGCTCTCCGCGGAAGCTTATTCCTGGAATAACCCTTATCCAACAGCAAAACAAAAAAGGAACCCATTAAAGGGTTCCTTTTTTATGAAAGCCTCAAATCGCGGCCAACCCCAGCCGGATATCCTCCAGGATATCCTCAATATTCTCGAGCCCGCAGGAAAAGCGGATCAGGCCGGGCGAAATCCCAGCGGCAACCAGCTGTTCATCCGTCAGCTGGCGGTGAGTCGCAGAGGCCGGATGCAGGACGCAGGTCCGGATATCAGCCACGTGTACCTCATTGGAAGCCAGCTTCAGGCTGTCCATAAACCGGACTGCCGCTTCCCGGCCGCCCCGGACACCAAACGCAATAACCCCCGAGCAGCCATTGGGCAGGTATTTCTGCGCCAATTCATAATACTCATCGTTTTTAAGGGCAGGATAGTGGACAAACTCGATTTTATCCGTTTGCTCCGACAGGAAAGCCGCCACCGCTTCTGCATTCCGGCAATACCGTTCCATCCGCAGTGGGAGGGTTTCCAGCCCCAGGTTCAAGTAAAATGCGGCTGTTGCAGATGGATAACAGCCCAGGTCGCGCATCAGCTGCACCCGTGCTTTGGTAATATACGCCAGATTGCCAAAGTCCTGCACATATTTCACCCCGTGATAAGACTCATCCGGCTCGGTCAGCTCGGGGAATTTGCCGTTGCTCCAATCGAAACGGCCGCTGTCCACCAATACCCCGCCGACCTGGAGCGCGTGCCCGTCCAAATACTTCGTGGTGGAATGGGTGACAATATCCGCGCCGAACTCAAACGGGCGGCAGAGGACCGGGGTGGCAAAGGTGTTGTCAATAATCAGCGGCAGCCCGTTGCGGTGAGCAATCCGTGAAAATTTCTCAATATCAAATACGCAGACAGCCGGGTTCGCCAGTGTTTCACCGAAAAATGCCCGGGTATTCGGCTTAATCGCCGCCTGGATTTCTTCTTCCGAAGCCTCTGCATCCACAAAGATACACTCAATCCCAAACCGTTTGAGGGTCACGGCAAAAAGATTGATCGTCCCGCCGTAAATGGTGGGGGCGGAAATAAAGCTGTCCCCTGCGGAGCAGATATTCAGCAGGGCGATCAGATTGGCCGCCTGCCCGGAAGTGGTGCAGAGCGCCCCCACGCCGCCCTCCAAGGCAGCGATTTTTTCTTCCACCGCGGCTACTGTAGGATTGGAAATCCGGGAATACATATGCCCGGCAGCCGTCAGGTCAAACAGCTGGCCGACATGATCGGTAGAGTCATAACGGTAGGTGGTGCTTTGGTAGATGGGCAGGACGCGCGGCTCGCCATTTTTAGGAGAATAACCGGCATGGAGGCATTGGGTTTCGATTTTCATATTCAATCATCCTTTCTGATTCTCGGGCGGATGGGTTTATCGTTAAAGCACTCTAAACAGGTCATCGTCTAAAATGCTTTAGACTTCACAAAAGGGAGTTCCGGGGGATCAGGAGCCTATCAAAAAATCCCCGCCTTCTGCTTAATACAGAAGGCGGGGATGGACCCGCGTTACCACTTCAATTCGTCCTGCCCTCACAGGCAGAACCTCGACGAGTACGCCGGAAAACCGGTTATACTCTTTCCCTGTAACGGGAGAACCCGTCGCAGCCTAACGGCCTGTAAGCCGGTCGGTGCGCTGCTCAGGAGCCATGTTCAAAAGGGTTCGCTCTGCCCTGTTCCACCAATCAGGGCTCTCTGGAAGAGGAGGGGCCTTTCTACTTTCTCCG
>CANSRB010000056.1 GCA_947649285.1 uncultured Clostridia bacterium | reverse complement strand
CCGCCTCGCCCTGCACAAAAATCCAGCACTTTCTCTATTTTCAAACAAGCCCTAGCCCAGCCGGAGCCCAACAAAAAGGAGTTGTTTTCATGTCCCTTACCACAGTGGAAGAAGCCCCGAAGATCCGGGTGCTCAGCGTATTCGGCACCCGCCCGGAAGCCGCCAAAATGTGCCCTCTGGTGCTGGAGCTGCAAAATCACCCCCGATTCGAAAGCATGGTCTGCGTAACGGCGCAGCACCGGGAAATGTTGGACCAGGTCCTTCATATTTTCGGTGTTGTCCCGGATTACGACCTGGATATTATGAAACCCAACCAAACCCTTTCCGGGATTACCACCCGCATCCTGGAAAAAATCGAGCCGGTGCTCCGGGAGTCCAAGCCGGATCTGGTACTGGTACACGGCGACACTACGACTTCTTTTGCCGTGGCGCTGGCCGCTTTTTACCAGCAAATCCCGGTCGGCCATGTGGAAGCCGGGCTGCGTACCTACAATATGTATTCCCCCTTCCCGGAGGAAATGAACCGGGTGTTGACCGGCCGCCTGGCAACCCTGCACTTTGCCCCGACCTCACTGAACCGGGCGAACCTGGTGCGGGAAAATATCCTGGAGAAGATCTTCATCACCGGGAATACCGTATTGGACGCTTTCAAAACCACCGTCCGGGAAAACTACAGCTTCAAAAATACCATCCTGCAAAAGCTGGATCTGAATAAAGGGCGGTATATCCTGATGACCGCCCACCGCCGGGAGAATATCGGCCCGCCGCTGGAGGCCATCTGCCATGCTGTCCTCCGGCTGGTCAAGGAATTCGACGACATCAAAATCCTCTACCCGGTACACCCCAACCCAGCAATCCACGACCCAGTGCATAAGATGCTCGGGCATCAGGCCCGGATCTACCTGCTGGACCCGCTGGAATTGACCGACCTGCACAACCTCATGGCGAAATGCCATCTGGTGCTGACCGATTCGGGAGGACTTCAGGAGGAAGGGCCTTCCTTCAAAAAGCCGGTACTGGTGCTCCGTACGGAAACAGAACGTCCCGAAGCGGTGGAAGCCGGCTGCGTCAAGGTCATCGGCGTCAAGGAGGATGCCATCGTAGAGGAAGTACGCGCAGTGCTCACACAGGAGGAAACCTATCAAAGCTTCTTGAAAAACCCCAACCCCTATGGCGACGGCAGCGCCAGCCGGAAGATTATCAACGCCATCCTGGGGTGGAAAGAGCCGCTGATCTGAGGGAAAAATCTGCTGCTTGACAGCCAGAACAGCAAACAGCGGAAGGTTCTTTCGATCCTTCCGCTGCGGTATGCCTGCCGGTTTTCAAGGCTTCCTTTGATCTATTTCCCGGAGAATCCGTCCCTGGAATTCCTCGTAGGAGTGCGTCCCGGAAAGCAGCCGGAGCTGTTCTTCATCCCCCAGGCCAAAAAAATAAGCCTTGGCCCGTTCCCCATCCTCGGACAAACGGGAGGGGAATGGAAAGTCAATATACCCAGTATAATCCATCCTGATTCCTCCTTCTTCATTGCTTCTGTCTTCAGTTTGCCCCGAAAATTGGAAAATATCCTCTGCTTTTCCGATTTCACAACCGTATTGGGAAATAATTGGCTTTTTCTGCGATAAATCTTGATTTTTCCTCTGTTTTTGCCATAATAATACAGGATTTACCATTTCACTTCCTCTGTGAGAGGAAATTACTATCAACCAAGCGAGGGATTGTATGACACCGGAAACCATCAGTCAGATTGCCGCCATCATTCAGGATGAGGAAAAAACAGCCGCTGTTTTAGCCGTCCTCCGGAAAACGGAATCCGCCCGGAAGGAAGCGGCTGCTCATTTACAGTCCAAAGGGATTGCCGCCGCACGGGCGAGAGGCGTACAGTTCGGCCGCCCGAAAAAGCCGGCTCCTGCAAATTTTGAAAAAATCTACCGCCTGTACATCGCCAAAAAGCTCACGGTTATCGAAGCGGCGTCCAGTCTTGGAATCAGCCGGTATAAATTCCGGGAACTGGTTTCCCACCGTAAACAGAAGGAAAACCAGGAATAACCCCTGTGCCCAGCCGAGGATTCCCATGGCCGGTATTTTTTAGAGATAGCCAGTCTATTTGAACCATAATCCGGGCTTTTTGAAAAATTCAAGCCGGATGGCCTATTAAATAACCAAAAGTACTTGTAGATGATTCAATTTCCAGCTATAATAAAAGAAAATGCTTGCCGGCACAAACAACTGTCGGAATCGGAAAAAGGGGACAAAACTATGAAAATCCAAAGTTTTATGGATTTGAAAAAATTACAGAAAATCCAAGATCAATTTTCAGACGCTACCGGCCTGGCTGCCATTATCATCGACGCAGAGGGTGAATATATTACCAAGGGAAGCAACTTTACGGACTTCTGTATGAAATATACCCGGGGGTCGGCAGAAGGCAGCAAACGCTGTGTGAAATGCGATAATGAGTGTACCGGGGTTTACTTCTGCCACGCAGGCTTAATGGATTTTTCCTGCCCCATCCTGGTGGAAGGGGAAAAAGTCGGCGCTGTCATTGGCGGTCAAGTGCTCTCCCAGCAGCCGGATGAAGAAAAATTCCAGCAAATCGCGTTGGAGCTCGGCATCTCACCGGAAAACTATATCCAGGCTCTCCGGAAGGTCCCGATCCGTTCTGAAAAAACCATCCGGGCAGCGGCGGATATGCTGGGCAGTATTGTGAACGAATTGGTCAATCTGGAATATCTCAAAACTGCTTCCAAACGGAAAGTAGAAGTCTTCGATCAGGAAAGCGACGCGATTACCGAAGCGGTTGAATCGGTAAGAAGCAAAATGCGGGACCTGGATCAGATCTCTACCATGGAAAATATCCTTTCCATCAACGCTTCCATTGAGGCTGGGCGGGCAGGAGCTGCAGGCGTAGGCTTTGCCGTTGTTGCACGGGAAATGGGCCAACTTGCCAAGCAATCCGCCGAAGTCTATAAGGAAATTTACACGCGGATTGATGAAATCCGGCAGTCCATCGAAAAAATGAACCAGGCCGACCTGTAATAACCGATTAAACCAGTTCTAAAAAGCCGCCATGAGATTAAAACTCATAGCGGCTTTTCACTATGCCGGCTCTGTTATTGAAACCCGCATTAATCAAGCGCCCCCTGCGGCGGAATCTCCTCTCCTTTTCCATCCGGCAGGAGGGCTTCCTCCAAAGCGGCCTGAATCCCAGAAGCCGCCAGCGAAACCGCAAGGCTGGCCGGCGGAACCGCTTTCCCCGCCGCTTGTTCCGGGGAATAGGGAACATGGATAAACCCTCCGCGGATCCCTGGATGCCGCTTTTCCAACTCATCCAACAGGAAATAGAGCAGATCATTGCAGACATAGGTCCCGGCAGAATAGGAAATCGAAGCGGGAATCCCCATTGCCCGAATCCGCGCGCACATCCTTTTGATGGGCAGGGTGGTGAAATAAGCGGCCGGCCCTCCGGGAACAACCGGCTCTCCGGAAGGCTGGATGCCAGCATTATCCGGGATCGAAGCCTCTCGCAGGTTAATCCCGACCTGCTCCAGCGAAATCCCGGTCCTGCCGCCAGCCTGTCCCAGGCAGAGTACCAGCACAGGCTTCACCCGTTCCACTTCCCGGGCCAGCAAACGCCCCGCATGGCCGAACTCCACCGGAAGCTCCAAACGGATTACCTCCGCGCCCCCGATTTTGTCCGGGAGCCGCTGAACGATCTGGTATGACGGATTGACGGTTTCCCCATTAAACGGGGCAAAACCGGTAACCAGAAGTTTCATTTTCCTCCATTCCTTTCTCTCTCATGTTCTTTGCGGTAAACGGACGGCGGCGCGCCAAACCTCCGCTTAAACTGCCGTGAAAAATGCGCCGGGTCGCTGAAGCCGCAGGAATACATTGCCTCCATCACCCGCAGGCCGGGTTTTTTCAACAGCTCAGCTGCACGATTCAGCCGGATTTGAAGCAAATATTCCTGCGGGGAAAGCCCGGTTTCCCGTTTGAAGATCCGGAACAGATGGCTGCGGCTGACCCCCGCATATCCGGCTACCTGTTCAATCGCCAGCGGGTAAGAATAATTCTGCGCCATATAATCCGCCGCCGTTTCAAAGACCGGGCGCACCGGGCGGGGCCCCTGCTCCGAATGAAGCAGCGCCAGGAAATCGCAAAGCCTTGCCAGTGAAATCAGCGGGCTGCACACCGACTGCTCGTTCCGTTCCATCCGGCGGACGCAATCCTCCATCTCGGGGATCGACCCGAAACAGCAAATCGGCTGGAAGATAGAAAGCCCACAGTAATCCATCCAGCGCGGCGCCTCGCTCCCGGAAAACCCAGCCCAGCAGTACCGCCAGGGCTGCTCTGAATCCGCCGTGTAGCAGGTGACCTGGCCCGGCAAAATCAAAAAGCCCTGTCCCGCTTCAAGCGGATAGGTTTTCCCCTCCGCTTGAAAAACTCCCTGTCCGCTCAGAATGCAGTGGATCAGAAAATGGTCCCGTACCGCCGGACCAAAGGAATGCCCCGGCGCACAGGTTTCAAACCCGCAGAAATTCAGCCGGAGCATCCCTCCCTCCGCCAGGCCCAGCGGAACCCCTTGAACAGCCTCCAACATACCGCCCCCTTTTGCTCTCATTCTAACATACTTCCCAGACAGGTGCAACATAAAGTCAAAAAAGGGCAACATCCTGCACTTTCCTTTCGCATGGGGTTGTATTAGAATGAAAAAAGAATCCCCCGGAGTCTCATCCGGGAATCTTGACCTAACCGAAAGGAGCCTGAATCATGAAACTAACCTTTGTCGGAGCCGGAAGCACGGTCTTCGCCCGCAGCGTCGTCGGCGACTGCATCCTCACCCCAGAGCTGGGGGAATTCGATGTCTGCCTGTTCGACATCGACCCGAAACGCCTGGACGAATCCTATCAGATCCTGACCAATATCAACCGAACCGCTAACGGAAAGGCACGGATCACCCAAACCCTCGACCGTGAAACCGCTTTCCGCGGTGCTGATTTCGTTGTCAACGCCATTCAGGTCGGGCTGTACGACCCCTGCACCATCATTGACTTCGAGGTACCCAAAAAATACGGCCTGCGCCAAACCATTGCCGACACCCTTGGAATCGGCGGGATCTTCCGCGGGCTCCGTACCATCCCGGTAATGAAGGCCTACGCCGAAGACATGGAGCGCTGGTGCCCCAATGCCATCCTGCTGAACTATACCAACCCCATGGCAATCCTCGCCGGCTATATGCAGCGGTATACCAATATCCGGACGGTCGGCCTCTGCCACTCGGTACAGGCCTGCACCCCCAATCTGCTCAAAACCCTGGGGATGGACGAATACCTGGACAACCACCGCTGGGAAATCGCTGGAATCAACCATCAGGCCTGGCTGCTGAAAATCGAGGATCTCGCCGGAAACGACCTCTATCCTGAAATCAAGCGGCGCGCCCTTGATCCCGCCTACAACACCGAGAAAAACGATCTCGTCCGGCTGGAAATGATGCGGCATTTCGGCTACTACAACACCGAGTCCAGCGAACATACCTCGGAATACCTGCCCTATTTCATCAAAGGCAAATATCCTGAGCTGATCGACCGGTTCAAAATCCCGCTGGATGAATATCCCCGCCGCTGTATCGAGCAGATCAACGGCTGGAATGAAATGCGGGACAGCCTGCTGAAAGACTCCAAAATCGAGCATCAAAAGACCCACGAATTCGCGTCCTACATCATCCGGGCAGTGATGGAGGATCACGCCGTCCGGATCCACGGCAATGTGCTGAATACCGGGCTGATCACCAACCTGCCCCAGAACGCCTGCGTCGAGGTGCCCTGCCTGATCGACCGGAACGGGATCAACCCTTGTTATGTCGGCGAGCTGCCCGAGCAGTGCGCGGCCCTCAACCGGACGAATATCAACGTCCAGCTGCTGACCATCCAGGCGGCGGAAACCCTCAAAAAGGAATACATCTATATGGCGGCGATGCTGGACCCGCACACCTCCTCCGAGCTGTCCATCGACGAGATCCGCGCCCTCTGCGACGACCTCATCGAAGCGCACACCGGCTGGCTCCCGGAATATCACTAAGAATCGACGCTCCCCGGCGGAATGCCGGGGAGTTTTTTCTGCTGATATTGGCGTATTAAATAAAAATATACGATTTTATGGAATTGTTTTTTGATATTCGATTGACGGATTTGGAAATCATGCTATAATTAAATTATCCTAGGATAAAAAATAAGAAAAGTTTGATGATCCATGAAAAAATTTGTCATTGGTTTCCTCCTGGCGGCGTTTTCGATTTGCGTATTCCTGGCGTCACTCCCTGTCCGCGCGGATTCCGCCGTTCCGAAAGATGAGGAAATGGAGCCGTATGCGTATTCTAACGTATTGAATGTGCCCCGTATAAAAAAACAAAGCTCCAAATTCTGCTGGGCGGCCTGTGGAGCCAGTATCTGCCAATATTACAGAAAACCTAATGCCTCACAATCTCAATTTGCAGCCAAAATAGGAATCACTACAGATAAGGACGCTTCTATGCTGGAAATGATTCCTGCCTTTAATAAATATGGCCTTAACCCGCGATTTATTGATGAACCTCTCGCCTTTGGTTCTGTCCAAAATATTATCTGGTATGAATCGGATCCTATCTTGGTTAATTCCATTGAACACGCTATGGTGCTTGACGCTTATATAACGGATTTTGGTATCAATAAGGTTCGATGTGTAGACCCAGATACCGGAAATTATCGTTACCTTAAATACGATTCATTCGCAGCACCGGGAGGAGATAGATATCCGGATCCCGAGGAGCCCACACTATACATGCACTGGGAAGCTACTTTATATGACTTTTAAGGAGGAAATTCAATGAAACGCTCGATCTTCACACTGTTTTTGACGCTTAGTTTATTCGCTCTCTGCGCAGTCCCCGCTTTCGCGGAAGAATCCCCCATTCCCTCCTTCGAGGAGCGGAAGGAAATGGCCATTGAAGCAGCGTTTCCTTATGTTCAATCCTTTATGGAAGAACAGGGGACGGAATGGAACCCGGAAAACCTGACCGCGGAAGCTTACCCCAGCCGCGGTATGCTGAGTGTAACCTCTAAAGCTCATATCACCGCCGATGAAATAGCGCAGTATTCTAGGGATATGATACTGCTTTTCTATTCCGATAATAAGCCGTTGATGACAGCCTGCACCAGATATATTCCTGAAACAGGCGAAACGGATTTCCTCATGTATGGTGATGATGGTGAAGTCGTACAGAAATTTTCCGATCAAGTGGAGGTTTTTAACCAAATTAAAACCGAGGATTCTCCAATCTGCGTTGTCAGCGGATTCCATGTGAATTATCTTTACGGCCATACCATCTATGGGGATAATATGCTGATGGAAGTCGCCCCCTATCCGGAGGAGCTTGAATCCGCTTACTTCCAATCCATGGATACCGATGGCTATCCCCTGATTATGATTAAAGATTTTGAATATATGATAGAACAGGCGTGGGAACACTCCGACCGGATGGGCGGCGGTTTTACTCAGCATCTCCCACCATATAACCACGCGATGGTCGTACGGAACCGCTGGATTTTCGGCACGGCGGGGGTCCTGCTGCTGATTGGGTTTATCGGCTACCGGGTCTATCGGGCAAAACGGGAAGCCAAGGCGGAATAAGGATTACGGGGTAGAGGGCGGACTCTGCGGAAAGGAGGAGATTTGATGAAACGCTCGATTATTACGCTATTCTTAACAGTTTGCCTGTTCGCCCTCTGCGCCCTTCCCGCATTTGCGGAGGAAGCCATGCCCTCTTTCGAGGAACGCAAGGAAATGGCGATTGAAGCAGCGATTCCCTATATCCAATCCTTTACGGCAGAACAAGGGATGGAATGCAATCCGAAAAATTTGACTGCGGTAGCCTATCCCAGCCGCGGCTTGTTAAGCTTTACTTCTAAATACCATTCAACCGCTAAAGAAATTGAAAGACTTTCCAGTGAAATCATGCTGTTTTTTTATTCGGACAATCAGCCTTTGAGCACAGCAGTCGCCAGATATATCCCCGAGACCAATTCAACAGACATTATTATGCATGGGGGATCCCCGGACTATGTTCAGGCGGTTGCTGACCAAGTAGAAATTTTTAATCAGATTAAGACCGAGGATTCCCCGATCTGTATCGTCACCAGATTTTCCCGCCATTATCTTTATGGCAACACCGTATACGGGGATAATATGCTGATGGAAGTAGAGCCGTATGCGGATGATTTAGATGCGTCTTATTTTCAATCCATGGATACCGACGGCTATCCGTTGATTTATGCCGAAGATTTTGAATATATGGTGGAGCAGATGCTCGTTTCCGACAAAATGGGAGGAAGCCCAACCCGCTATCTCCCGCCGTATAACCATGCCATGATCGTCCGCAACCGCTGGATCTTCGGCACGGCAGGGGTCCTGCTGCTGGTTGGGTTTATCGCATACCGGGTCTATCGGGCAAAACGGGAAGCCAAGGCGGAATAAGGATTACGGGGTAGAGGGCGGACTCGGCGGAAGGAGGAACTATCATGAAATGTTCGATCTTCACACTATTTTTGACACTTAGTTTATTCGTCCTCTGCGCAGTCCCCGCTTTTGCAGAAGAAACCCCGATGCCCTCCTTTGAAGAAAGGAAAGAGATGGCAATTGAAGCGGCGATTCCCTATGCCAAATCCTCTGCGGCAGAACAAGGAATGGAATGGAACCCAGAAGGCCTGACCGCAGAAGCCTATCCCTGCTACGGTATACTGAGTATAACTTCCAAAGCTCGTATCACCGCCGATGAAATAGCGAAACATTCCATGGATATGGCAATGCTTTTTTATTTGGATAATCAGCCCCTGATGATGGCCTTTACCCGATATACTCCTGAAACAGGCACGACAGAGTTTCTCATGTACGGCTACGACGGTGAAAATGTACAGGAATTTGCCGATCAGGTGGAGGTGTTCAACCAAATTAAAACTGAGGATTCCCCAATCAGTATTATCAGCGGATTTCGCGTGAATTATGTTTACGGCGACACCGTCTACGGGGATAATATGCTGATGGAGGCTTCCTTCTATCCAACAGAATTCAGCAGCCCTTATTTCAAATCTATGGATACGGACGGATATCCTCTAATTATGATTGAAGATTTTGAATATATGATGGAAAAGTCGAGGGAACATTCCGACCGGATGGGCGGCGGTTTTACTCAGTATCTCCCGCCGTATAACCACGCCATGGTCGTACGGAACCGCTGGATTTTCGGCACGGCAGGAGTTCTGCTGCTGATTGGGTTTATCGGCTACCGGGTCTATCGGGCAAAACGGAAAGCCAAAGCGGAATAAGGATTACGGGGTAGAGGGCGGACTCTGCGGAAAGGAGGAGATTTGATGAAACGCTCGATTATTACGCTATTCTTAACAGTTTGCCTGTTCGCCTGCGCTATTCCCGTTATCGTGTGGAAGAATCCGATGCCCTCCTTTGAAGAAAGGAAAGAGATGGCAATGGAACTGCTGCCCGGCAGCCTGTTTGCCCATGCAAACCAAAGTACTTATGACAGCCTGTCAGAAGCCGCCGGCTACGACCCGGAAACAGGGAACTGGGAATGGAAAACAGAGGATTGGAGCGTTGAGTTTTATCCCGGCTTGATCTTAGAAGATCCGCTTCCTCCATATTATTTTCCTGTTAAGCAGGTTAAAAAGCACTCTCCGGACATGATGATGCTGATCTATACAGATGGGCAGCCCTTGAGTAGTGTGTTTATCCGGCACGCCCCTGAATCCGGGAAGATCGAGTTTTTCCGCAGAGGGCGAACCCCGGAAAAAGTCCGGGAAACGCAAAAGCAGATCGAGGCTTTCCGTCAAATCAAAACCCAGAATTCCCCCATCTGCCTGGTGTACTGCTACTACACCAGCTTTGTCTATGGCAATACCATTTACGGGAACAATATGCTGCTGGAGATCGACCCCGCCCCGGAAAGCCTGGATCAGCCCTATTTCCAGTCCATGGATACGGGCGGTTACCCCCTCATCGCGTTCGAGGATTTCAAGCAGGCCGTGAAAAGATGGGAATATATCGTAATCTATAAGGGCTATATGGGAGAATGGAAATATATCACTGACTACCTCCCGGAATACGGTGATCCGAAAATCCCTCCGAACCGCTGGATTTTCGGCACGGCAGGAGTTCTGCTGTGCAGCTGGCTCTGTTTTGCCGGCTATCGGATCTATCGGGCAAAACGTCAGGCTAAAGCGGAATAATCCCCGCATCCGCAGGGCGGGCAGAGTAAAGGAGTAAAATCCATGAAACGTTCAATCTTCACACTATTCTTGACGCTTAGTTTATTCGCCCTTTGCGCCCTCCCCGCATCTGCGAAAGAAATCCCGATGCCCTCCTTTGAAGAAAGGAAAGAGATGGCAATTGAAACGGCCATGCCCCATCTGGAAGAGGTAAAAGCGGAATACCGGCCGGATTGGAATTTAGAGAACCTGACAGTCGAAGCCTACCCCTGTCAGGAGATGTTTAACTTTGCACCCGACGACTATCCTACTGTCGAGGAGGTTGCCAGCCAATCCAGCCATATGATCCTGGTATTCTACAGCAACGGACAGCCGATGACAGTCGCGGAGGCTCGATATCTGGCAGAAACTGGGGAAATGTCGTGCTTTCCTCTGGACGCGGAGGGGTGTGCTCGGGAAATCGACCGGGCTGTCCGCACCTTCAACGGAATCAATGCAAAGGACAGCCCGATCTGCATAGCCCGTCATTATCTTCACGCTATTTTTCTCTATGGGAACACAGTATATGGGGATCATATACTGCTGGAGGCAAGCCGCCCTGACAATACGGCTCCGGACGGAAGCCAGCCCTATTTCCGTACCATGGATACGGATGGATTTCCTCTGATAATGGCGCAGGATTTTGGGTCTATGATCGAAACTCTGAAGCAGTATCCCCATGAAACCGAATGGGAAGCCTCGGTCGACTTCCTGCCTATGCACAGCCAGTATCAGATCCAAAGGAGCCGCTGGATCTTCGGCACGGCAGGGGTCCTGCTGCTGATTGGGTTTATCGGCTACCGGGTCTATCACTCCAATCGAAGGAGAAAGCGGAAATGACAAAACTCAAGATTTTCTTTTAGAACAGGCTGGAAAATTGTATTCCAGCCTGTTCTAGCGTCTGTCTCCCGTATGCCGATTAAGGCTCCTTCTGATATAATGGGAGAAAAACAGGAGACAGATTGCATGAACAAGACAAAACTTTTAACCAGATTCCGGCAGCACCTTTTGAGGGAGGAGCGGGAGGAAGGCACGATTGAAAAGTATCTTCGGGATGGAAGACGTTTTTTGAATCAAGTGGGAGCGAATAATCTGGCAGATGCTGCTGGATGGAAAGAAAACGCGATCGTCTGGAAGGAGCATCTCACGGCCCAGGGCTACTCGCCTTCTTCCATCAATGCGATGCTGGCGGCAGTGAACAAGCTGTTCCGGT
>CANSRB010000055.1 GCA_947649285.1 uncultured Clostridia bacterium | reverse complement strand
GTTTAGGCGTGTTGGGCGAAGGTGAAGCCGGCGTGACGATCGCGGAATTTAAATAGGCATCCTATCCCACAGCAACAGCGGGTTGCTTGTCCGGTCAGCGATGCAGGGTTATAATGAAGCTGTCATAAACCGTATGGACCTTTGATTTTGATATGATATTTTTTAGGAGGAACAGCCATGGAAGTACGGGAGATACTAAAGAGCCTGCGTGAAAAAAATAATCTGACCCAGGAACAGCTGGCCGAGGATGTGATGGTTACCCGGCAGGCAGTCAGCCGTTGGGAATCCGGTGAAACACAGCCGAATACAGATACCTTAAAGCTGCTGTCGAAAAAATTCGGGGTGTCCATCAATACGCTGCTGGGTTCTCCGCGGCAGCTGATCTGCCAATGCTGCGGAATGCCGTTAAATGAAGATTCTTTAATCAGCCGGGAACCGGATGGAAGCTGTAATGAGGATTATTGCAAATGGTGTTATACGGATGGTAAGTTTGCATATACATCGAAGGATGTTTTGCTTGATTATCTGACGACCCATATACCGAACCCGGAGAATTTGACCAAGGAAGAGCGGCGAATTCAATTTGACGGGCTGCTTTCCCAGCTGAAATATTGGAATTGAGGTTTTGTTCCGCGCATTTTCCCTCTAGAAAAAGCAGGGGATATAAAAAATCTGGATGAACAGGGCCGCAGGGTAATTCCCTGCGGCCCTTTTATGGAAAAATAACCGTTTGCTGTATCACGGTTTCTTTCTGCAATAGGCTGACAAAAACACGGGTAAAACGAAGAAAAAACTTGACAAAGTCTGGAAAAAATGTTAGACTAAAAACAAACATTCGTATATAGAATCTTTAAAATTTCTCCTTGAATTCTTTTTGAAACCACACCTCTGGAAGCTGGAAAATCTGTCCGTTTAAGTATCCCAGCAAGTGTTCTGTTTCCGAAAAAGAGAACCGCAGTTTGTAAGAGCAAAGCAGCTGCTGCGCGACATGGTACCTTTTATTGATTTTTCCATTGCCATATTTTCCGTCACCCAGCAGGGGATAGCCAATATGGGCCAGGTGTGCCCGGATCTGATGGGTACGGCCGGTTTTGAGAAAAACTTCCAGCAGGGTGTTTTCCATGGAGCGGGCCAGGGTGCGGTATTCTGTAACCATGGTTTTTCCATCCGGGACAGGACGGTCAAACACTTGAACCAGACTGTTGTTTTCCTGTTTGCGCATAAAATGCCGGAGGCTTCCGCTTTCAGGGCGGATATGCCCACAGACCACACAGAGATAGTATTTGTCGATTTCCCTCTGTTTGATTTTTTCGTTGAGGATCCGGAGGCTTTCCGCATTTTTAGCGGCAATCACAATCCCGCTTGTATTCCGGTCAATCCGGTTGCAGAGGGAGGGAACAAAGGAGAGTTCCTGTTCCGGACGGTATTCCCCTTTACGATAGAGATAGTGCAGGACACGGTGGATCAGGGTGTCCGGTGTATGTGCATTGTCCTCGTGGACGCAAAGCCCCGCCGGCTTATTCAGCAGAAGCAGGTTTTCATCTTCATATACCAGTTCTACCGAAGTAGGGGCTAAAAGGAAGTCCATCCGATTGTCTTCGGAGAAAAATTCGTCGCGGATATAAAGGGAAACCTCGTCTCCAGGAGAAAGCCGGAAACTGATCTCGCTTTTTTTTCCGTTTACCTTGATCCGCTTGGTGCGGAGATATTTGTACATCAGGGTAGGGGGGAGCTTGGGAACGGATTTTTGCAGGAATTTATCCAGCCGCTGGTTTGCATCGTTGTTTTGAATCAGAAAGCTTTTCATTCAAGTACCGCCGTTTAAAACGCCTTTCTATAAATATAACCGGATTTTTCGCCTTCGATAAGCATGAAGCGCTCCGCACGGAATGGTATAACCGGCCATCAGGGCGGCAGTGATCCTGCGCGAACGGATCGCCCCGGCCATCCATATAATAAGCGCTCTGTGCTTATTATAGCATAATGGGCCGAATTGTTCAAAAGGATCTTTTCAAAACGATGAAAAAAGGCTATAATAAAACGTACCAAAATGCAAGAAAGGCGGGAGGGACTGCGGTGAAGAAAGAACAGTCCGGCGGGCTGCACAAGCAGCACCGTCAGCGGATGAAAAAGCGTTATTTGGAGCAGGGGCTGGATTCATTTGAACCGCATAATATCCTGGAGCTGCTTCTTTTTTACGGGATCCCTCAAAAGGATACGAATCCCCTGGCACATGAGCTGCTGAATCACTTCGGAAGCCTGTCCGAGGTATTCGACGCTCCTTATGAAGAGCTTTGCAGCCTGAAAGGGATGGGGGAGAATTCGGCGGTTCTGCTCAAGCTGATTCCGGATCTATGCCGGGCGTACTCGATCGACCGCACCGTCAAGGAGCATGAACCGTTGGATAATGTGTCTAAATTGATCGCCTACATATCCCCGTATTTTCTGGGGCGTACGATGGAGGAGATTTACCTGCTTTTTCTGGATTCCGCGCTTTGCCCAATCCGGTGCAGCAAAATCGGGGAGGGGGATCCGGACTCCAGTGTGTTTCAATTGCAGGAATTGGTCAAGCTGACGTTTGGGAAAAACTGCAAACGCCTTGTATTGGCACATAACCATCCCAAAGGGCTCTCCCTTCCTTCCAACTCGGATTGTACGGTAACTCACTGGCTGATACACGCACTTCGGCCGCTGGAAATTGAACTGGTAGATCATATTATTATCGCCCAGGATGGAGGAAGCTCTATCCGGGAATTGCATTCAGATCTTTGGCTTTAAGAAAGAAAGGCAGGAAGAATGGATCATTTTGAACTCAAGTCGGATTACCGTCCGACTGGTGACCAGCCGCAGGCCATCGAGTCGCTGGCTGCTGGGATTCTCTCCGGGAAGAAGGGACAGACTCTTTTGGGCGTTACTGGTTCCGGCAAGACGTTTACGATGGCAAACGTTATTGCCAAGGTCAATAAGCCGACCCTGGTACTGGCACATAATAAAATCTTGGCCGCACAGCTGTGCAGCGAATTCCGTGAATTCTTTCCGAATAATGCGGTGGAGTATTTCGTCTCCTATTATGATTATTATCAGCCGGAAGCGTATGTCCCGAGTACGGATACCTATATTGAGAAGGATTCCGCCATTAATGATGAGATTGATAAACTGCGGCATAGTGCAACCTCCGCTTTGTCTGAACGGAGGGATGTGATTATTGTCGCGTCGGTATCCTGTATTTACTCGCTGGGTTCCCCGATCGACTATCGAACGATGGTGATCTCTCTGCGTCCGGGAACGGAAATCCCTCGGGACGATCTGCTCCGGCGGCTGGTAGGGATCCAATACGAGCGGAATGATGTGAACTTTATCCGAAATAAATTCCGGGTCCGCGGGGATGTCGTGGAAATTTATCCGGCTTACGCGATGGATACGGCGATCCGGGTGGAATTTTTCGGGGATGAAGTGGATCGTATCAGCGAGATCAACCCGCTGACCGGGGATGTGAAAAGTGTGGTGGAGCATGTGGCTGTCTACCCTGCTTCCCATTATATTGTCCCGCCAGATAAAATGATAGAAGCGATCCAGGATATTGAGGACGAGCTGTCTGAGCGTATCCGCTATTTCAAGGATCGCCAGATGCTGCTGGAAGCCCAGCGGATCGAGCAGCGCACCCGCTATGATATGGAAATGCTGCGCGAAATCGGGATGTGCAAAGGGATCGAGAACTACTCCCGTGTCCTTTCCCGCCGGGCGCCGGGCAGTGTGCCCTACACCCTGCTGGATCACTTCCCGGAGGATTACCTGCTCTTTGTGGATGAATCCCATGTGACCGTCCCCCAGGTGCGGGGGATGTATTTCGGCGATAAGGCGCGGAAGGAAACGCTGATTGATTACGGCTTCCGTCTGCCTTCCGCGGCGGATAACCGTCCGCTGGCTTTTGATGAATTCTATGGGAAAACCAATCAGATTGTCTATGTCAGCGCAACTCCCGGACCCTTTGAAAAGGAGCACAGCCAGAATACCGTCGAGCAGGTCATCCGTCCGACGGGGCTGGTCGATCCGGAAATTACGGTAAAACCGGTCGAAGGACAGATCGAGGATCTGCTGTTCGAAATTAATGGGGTAACACAAAAAGGGGAGAAGGTGCTGGTAACCACCCTGACCAAAAAAATGGCGGAGGACTTGACCAGCTATCTGGATTCAATGGAGGTGCGCGTCCGTTATCTGCATCACGATATTGATACAATGGAGCGTATGGAGATTATCCGGGATCTGCGTATGGACGAATTCGACGTCCTGGTAGGCATCAACCTGCTGCGCGAGGGGTTGGATATCCCCGAAGTGTCGTTGGTCTGCATCCTGGACGCGGATAAGGAGGGGTTCCTCCGTTCGGAAACCTCCATGATCCAGACGATCGGCCGGGCGGCCCGGAATGCCCATGGCCGCGTCATCATGTATGCGGATTCGGTCACCGGCTCCATGGAGAGGGCTATTCGGGAGACAGAGCGCCGCCGCGCGATCCAAATGCAGTACAATGAGGAACACGGGATCATCCCGCAGACCATCAAAAAGGATATCCGCGCTGTGATTGAAATTTCCAAAAAAGAGGAAAATGATATTAAGAATCTCAAAATGAAGCATATGAAGCTGGAGGAGAAAAATGCACTGATTAAGAAGCTGACGGCGGAGATGAAAAACGCCGCCAAGCTGCTGGAATTTGAACAGGCAGCGTATTTGCGGGACAAGATTGAAAAGCTGAGAAATTCATAGGATGAGAAGAGGAAACATATGGGTATTGAGAAAATTATTATCAAAGGGGCACGGGAAAATAATCTCAAAAATATTGACCTGGAACTTCCGCGGGATCAGTTTATTGTCCTGACCGGGCTTTCCGGTTCAGGAAAATCCTCCCTGGCTTTTGACACGATTTATGCGGACGGCCAGCGCCGCTATGTAGAAAGCCTGTCCTCCTATGCGCGCCAGTTTTTGGGACAGATGGACAAACCGGATGTAGATTCGATCGAGGGGCTTTCCCCGGCGATTTCAATCGATCAGAAAACGACCTCCAAAAATCCGCGGTCTACAGTGGGCACAGTGACGGAAATTTATGATTACCTTCGGTTGCTTTATGCGCGGATCGGCGTACCCCACTGCCCGGTTTGCGGCCGGGAGATTAAACAGCAGAGTATTGACCAGATGGTCGATCAGGCAATGGCGCTGCCAGCCCAGACCCGGGTGCAGGTGCTTGCTCCGGTGGTGCGCCGCCGCAAGGGGGAGCATACCAAAGAATTTGAAGCTGCGCGGAAATCCGGTTTTGTCCGGGTCCGGGTGGATGGGAATATCTATGATCTGTCTGAAGAGATCAAGCTGGAAAAGAATAAAAAGCATGATATCGAAATTGTGGTGGACCGCTTGGTCATCCGGGAGGATGTGCGCTCTCGCCTGACGGATTCGCTGGAAACAGCGATCGGGCTGACCGGTGGTCTGGCGCTCATCAATGTGCTGGACGGGGAGGATCTGCTTTTTTCTCAGAATTATGCCTGCCCGGAACATGGCGTCAGCCTGGGAGAACTGGAACCCTCGATGTTTTCCTTTAATAATCCCTATGGCGCCTGTGAGAAATGCACGGGTTTGGGAACCTTTATGAAAGTAGATCCGGACTTGATCGTCCCGAACAAGGAGCTTTCGATCCGGGGAGGGGCAATCAAGGCCAGCGGGTGGTATTATGGGCAGGCGTCGGGTACGATTGCCCAGATGTACTATGAAGCGCTGGGCGAGCATTACGGCTTTTCGTTGGATACGCCCTTCCGTGAGCTTTCGCCAAAGGCGCAGGAGGTTCTGTTTTACGGGACGGATGGGGAACGCATCAAAATGACCCGTAAAAACGAATACGGCGAGGGGACCTATATGACAGACTTTGAAGGGATTGTCAATAACCTGGAGCGCCGTTTCCGGGAAACCCAGTCCAGCTACATCCGGGAAGAGATCACCCAATGTATGAGTACGCTGCTTTGCCCGGACTGCCATGGGGAACGGCTGAAAAAAGAAATCCTCTCGGTAACGGTGGGCGGGAAAAATATCAGTGATTTCTGTAAGCTGTCCATTACCCAGGCGCTGGCGTTTGTCAGCTCTCTGGAGCTGAGTGAACGGGATCGGATGATTGCAGAGCAGATCCTGAAGGAAATCAAAGAGCGTCTGACCTTCTTGGAAAGCGTCGGGTTGGACTACCTGACCCTTGCCCGCTCGGCAGGGACGCTTTCGGGCGGGGAAAGCCAGCGGATCCGTTTGGCGACCCAGATTGGCTCGTCCCTGGTAGGGGTGCTGTATATCCTGGATGAACCCAGTATCGGGCTGCATCAAAAGGATAACGACAAATTGATTGCAACATTGAAGCGCCTGCGGGACTTAGGAAACACCCTCATCGTGGTAGAGCATGACGAGGATACCATGCGCGCCTGTGATTATATCGTGGACATCGGCCCGGGAGCTGGTGTTCATGGAGGCGAGGTGGTTTGTGCCGGAAGCGTAGAGGATATTATCAACTGCGAGGCGTCCCAGACAGGCCAGTATCTGAGCGGGAGGAAAAGGATCGAAATCCCGGCAGTCCGGCGGAAAGGCACTGGGGAGTTTTTGACCGTCACCGGTGCGGCGGAAAATAATCTGAAGAACATTAATGTGAAAATCCCGCTGGGTGTCATGACCTGCGTTACCGGCGTATCCGGTTCCGGGAAGTCCACCCTGGTAAACGAAGTCATCTTTAAGGACTTGGAAAAACGGGTCAATAACAGCCGGGTCAAGTCCGGCGCCCATAAGGAGCTGAAGGGCGCCGAACTGCTGGACAAGATTGTGGATATCAGCCAATCTCCCATTGGTCGGACGCCGCGCTCCAATCCGGCCACGTATACCGGCGTGTTTACCGATATCCGGGAACTCTTCGCCATGACCAATGAGGCCAAGATGAAAGGGTATACCTCCA
This sequence comes from uncultured Clostridia bacterium, assembly GCA_947649285.1. GTDB lineage: Bacteria > Bacillota > Clostridia > Oscillospirales > Ruminococcaceae > Paludihabitans. The sequence goes on along the minus strand of CANSRB010000055.1, from coordinate 4,549 downwards.
GCCGGTTCTCGTTTAACGTGAAAGGGGGTCGATGCGAAGCCTGTGAGGGCGACGGGATCTTAAAAATTGAAATGCACTTCCTGCCGGATATTTTTGTCCCCTGTGAAGTTTGTAAGGGAAAACGGTATAACCGGGAAACATTGGAGATAAAATATAAGGGGAAGTCGATTGATGAAGTGCTGGATATGACGATCGAGGAAGCGCTGTCTTTCTTTGACTCCATTCCCAAGGTGCAGCGTAAAATCCAAACCCTTTATGATGTGGGATTGGGTTATGTGAAGCTGGGACAGCCTGCAACGACGCTTTCCGGCGGCGAAGCGCAGCGGGTTAAGCTGGCGACCGAGCTTTCCCGGCGTTCTACCGGAAAGACGCTGTATATCCTGGACGAGCCGACGACAGGCCTGCATACGGCGGATGTGCATAAGCTGATCGATATGCTGAACCGTTTGGTAGAAGGCGGGAATACGGTGTTGATTATCGAGCATAATCTGGATGTCATCAAGACTGCCGACTACATTATTGACCTGGGCCCGGATGGGGGGGATCGCGGCGGCATGGTGGTAGCCAAAGGCACTCCGGAGCAGGTGGCGAAATCTGAAAAGTCTTATACAGGGCAATATTTGCGGAAAATGCTGAAATAGGCTTTACAAAAATATACTTTCGTGGTATTATTAAAATCAATCAATAAAAAGGAGAGTTTTGCAATGAAAAATTATGTTTGCGACATTTGTGGGTATGTGTACAACCCGGAAGAAGGATGTCCGGATCAGGGGATTGCTCCCGGCACTCCCTGGGAGGATGTCAAGGACGATTTTGTCTGCCCGCTCTGCGGCGTTGGCAAGGATCAGTTCTCTGAGGAATAAGTAAATCTTATTATGTGAAAATAGAGAGGGGTCCTCTCTATTTTCATCTACATAGAAAGTTTTTTATCCAGCTAAAAAAGAAAGGTATCGATTATGTCTGCAATTAAAATCAGCGAGCATGTGTACAGTGTTGGCGTTTTGAACCCGAACCTCCGGGTCTTTGATATTGTAATGGCAACCGAGTTTGGCACTTCCTATAATTCCTATCTGATTAAAGGGGAAGGCGCTTCCGCACTGGTGGAAACGGTCCATTTGGATTTTCTGGATAATTATCTGGAAAATCTGAAAGAAGTTCTGGATCTGAATGAAATTGAATATCTGATCATGAACCATAATGAGCCGGATCACTCTGGATCCGTAGAAAAATTGTCCCGGCTGCTTCCCAATCTGAAGATTGTGGTTTCTCAGGCAGGCTCGCTTTATCTGAAAAATATCACCAACCGTTCGGATTTGAATATTATCATTGCTAAGGACGGGGATACCCTGGAGTTCGGCGGGCATACACTCCGTTTTATCAACGCGCCTTTCCTGCACTGGCCGGATTCAATGTTTACCTATTTGGAGAGCGATGAGGTTGTGTTCACCTGCGATTTTCTGGGTTCTCATTTCTGTGAACCGCGGATGCTGGATACCAAGATCCTTGGGTTCTATCAGGAACATTATTTTTCGGCTCTCAAAGGGTATTATAATGCGATTTTCGGGCCTTTTGCCGGCTATGTTCGGCAAGGCTTGGACAAGCTGTCAGGCCTTTCTTACCGAATGGCGGCAACTAGTCATGGTCCGGTGCTGACCAAAGACGGCCTGCTTCCGAAGGTTCTGGAGCTCTACGGGGAATGGAGCCGCGCTGAAGAGTCCTCCCGCAAGCAGATTCCGGTATTTTATTGCAGTGCGTACCATAATACGGAGAAGCTGGCGGAAGCGATTGCTCTGGGTATCCGTGAAGCCCATCCAGATGCGGAGGTTGGGTGCTATGACATCATCCAGCATGATTTAGCCTCATTGGCTGATCTGCTGAACCAGAGTACCGGTTTTGCGATCGGCACACCGACTTTGAATCGGGATGCGGTGCCGCCAGTATGGAATTTGCTGGCTTGCATTGATGCGGTGAATATTCAAAGGCGTCCGGCGGCGGTATTCGGCTCTTATGGTTGGAGTGGGGAAGGCTGCAAAAACGTGCGTCAGCGTCTGGAATCGCTTCGTCTGAATGTCTACCCAGAGGACTTTCGGGTGATCTTTGTCCCATCTGAAGAAGACTTGAAAAAAGCCAAGGAATACGGTAAAAAATTTGCAGAAACCCTGTAACTCTCTATTTTCTTCATAGATGAAAAGCCTGGATACCAACTTGGTATCCAGGCTTTTGAGTTTTTCAATTCAGCGCAGATGTTTCAGCATTGGGCGGATCCGAAGATCGTACATCCAGGCAATCCGGCTGAGGGCCAGATCGTAGAACAGGAAGGCAATATTCCCAGCTAGCCAAAACAGGAATATGCCGTATTTCAGCCCTACGTTCATCTCCTTGATCAGCTCGGACATTCCAAGCAGCAGGACAAGGAACCCATAAGCGGCAAGCATGGCCAGATTGAAAATTAACAGTTTCACCATGATTTCAGCCAGGCGGGATCGGAACTGTTCCAGATGACTTTTCAGGATGGGGTAGTATCCAAGGAATACGAAGAACAACGCGGCAGCCTCTTTATTGGGCGTGACAAAGAAACCTAGCAGGCTGATTGCGCCCCAGGCGATCCAAGCTGTCCGGCGACCATAATCGCTCACCAGCGGCATCAGGAAGATGCCGGCTAAAGCGGGGCAAGTGTATTCCGCATAAGGGAAGATGCCGGATAGGAACAGGCTGAGCAGGCTGAGCGCGCAGAGGATACCGCCGAAGGCGACCCGTCCGGCAGGTTTGGAGGAAAAAGGCAAAAGGGTCACTTCCTTTTTAGTCAAAACATTTTATCAGGGGCAGGTCTGCTCCTCCGGGTTGGCTGGTCGTTTGCTCAGCAGCAGGTGATAAAGTCGCCGCCCATACATTCACAGCAGCAATCGGTACAGATCAGTGCGGAGCAGACATCACAGGGCCCGCATCCTCCCATGCCTCCGGAAGCCGGTGTGCGATAAGCGCCCTGCCCGAAGCCGCTTGCATTTCCCTGCTGACGCCATCCCATCCGGTTGAACGCGGCGCGGTATTCGGTATTATTTGGGTTCAGACGGCAGGCTGTAGAGAAATGGTTCATGGCATCGTCCAGCCAACCGCGGGAATAGAACACACTGCCTTTCAGAAAATACCACTCCGCGTCGCGGCGGTCCAGCGGGATACCGTCCAGCAGTTCCTCCGCTTCTACCAGGCGGTTTGCCTGAATCATGGCGCGGATATCGCCGAAATTGGAGGAATAGGCATACTGCTGGGAATAACCGGGGTTTGGCTGCGGATCCGGCGGACGGTAACCGTTTTTGCGGCGCTCGTTCATGATTGCATCGAACGCCGCGTTGATCTCCTGCATTTTTTCATTCGCAAATTCAGCAAGCGGGCTGTCGGCATAATTATCCGGGTGATATTTTTTTGCCAATTCACGATAGGCATTTTTGACTTCTTCGTCTGTTGCGCCTGGGTTTACCCCGAGGAGTTCATAGGGATTATTCATGATCAGACCATACGCCCGTCTGTTGGCGGGCTCCTTTCTTTCTATTAGAATGTGAGCCTTTTTGCAAAATTACCTGGATTTCCTGCTGAAGCCCCAGGTAAATGATGTTATCTAAAATAGTTTTATATCGTTTCAGATCCAGCAGTTCATAAGCGGCGGCTAATTCCCCAATGGTGAGGTTCAGCACCCCTACGGCATAGTCCCGGATTTCCTGTAAACTGGCCTGACGGTTTGAAAACCGCGCCAGAAAGGGATTATACCCGCCTCTTTTTTGATCCTCCTCGAGGTCATCCAGCGCGTCGGCAAAATAGACATACCGTCCGGTTAAATATCCGAAGCGGGAGAGGATTGCTTTTTGCCGTGTATCCGTTGAGAGTGTTTCGCAGATTTTTCCTAAAGCGGAGGCCGTGGGGTCTGCGGCACGGTCAATACTAGGGTAATTTTCCTGTTCAACAACAGCCTGGCGAACCCAAACTTCGGACAGAACCTGGTCGGTTTCCGGATAAAGGCGGCGGGCTTTTTTCCGTGCTGCAGCGGCTAAGGGAAGAAGAAGGAGACTTCGGAGTTTCCCCCAGAACCGGGAATCCTGAAGATCGTCTTTGATTTTATAATAAACCATCAGCATAGCGGTAGAAGCACAGAAATTCAGATCCTCACTGGGGATGACACAGGCTTTCCGTTTCAGCGGGTTGGCCACGCAGCGGCATTTCCTGAACCCGCCGCACTGATCGGACAGCCCGAGAGAAAGCGCAGCGACAAAGGCGAAATCGTAGCTGAGAGTCAGGCTGGCCAGTGGGCCATAGGTTTTGGAAAGCTGTTTGCAAAGCCCGCAGTAAATCGCCTTAAAGGTGTCAAATTCTTTGACTTTCAATTCCGGCTTGCAGGGCTTCACATATCCAAACATCGGTCAGACCTCCTATGGCGCCTGCGTTCTATTTCTTATTTTACCCGATACAAACAGGCAAGGTATGAAAGAATTGTAAAAACTTCGCTGTCGACGGAAAAATTTTGCCCTTATTCGCCTTGATTTTCCAGTGGAGGGCTAAT
>CANSRB010000054.1 GCA_947649285.1 uncultured Clostridia bacterium | reverse complement strand
CCGGTTTACGCCAAAGCGCTGGGGGTGGATATTGATTCCCTGCTGGTTTCCCAGCCGGATACCGGGGAACAGGCGCTCGAAATTATGGAGGCCCTGATCCGTTCCGGTGCGCTGGACGTCATTGTGCTGGACTCGGTTGCGGCGATGGTGACCAAGGCCGAGATCGACGGCGAAATGGGGGATACCCATGTCGGGCTGCAGGCAAGACTGATGTCCCAGGCGCTCCGGAAGCTGACCTCGGTGGTTTCCCGTTCGAACTGCGTGGCGGTATTCATCAACCAGGTGCGTGAGAAGATCGGCGTTGTCTACGGCAACCCGGAAACCACGCCGGGCGGCCGGGCGCTGAAATTCTATTCCTCTGTCCGGATTGAAGTGCGCCGGGGCGAACCGATCAAAAACGGTACGGAGATCATCGGCAACAAAACCAAATGCAAAATCGTCAAGAATAAGGTGGCGCCTCCCTTTAAAGAAGTGGTGTTCGATATTATGTATGGCGAAGGGGTATCCCGGGTGGGTGAGATCATCGACTTCGCAGTCGAGGCGGATATCCTCGAAAAGAGCGGGGCTTGGTTCAGTTATAACGGCGAGCGGCTGGGCCAGGGCCGGGATAAGGTCAAGAAGCTGCTTCAGGAAAATGAGGCTCTCTGTGAGGAGATCGCCCAAAAGGTACGGGAGCACAGCGAGGAGCTGCTGGGCCGTTCCCGCCCGATGAACAGCGATGGCCCCTCCGTATCGGAGGAACCGGAAGCCCCGCCTCCTTCCCGCGCAGCGGCGGCTGTTCCGGAAAGCATTAACCTGGATATCGAAGCGGATGAAAGCGATTTTGACTGATGAAAATCACCGGGATTGAAAAGGCCGGCGGCGACCGGTATACCGTCTATGTCGATGGGGAATACTGGTGGATTCTGGATCTGGAAATCATCCTGCAAAATTCCCTCAAGCCAGGAAAAGAGGTCGGTGAGCAGGAGCTGGAGCATCTCCGGTATCAGGCCCAGCGGCGGACAGCGCGGGAGCGGGCCTATTATCTGCTGGGTTATCGGGATCATTCCAAAAAGGAGCTTTACGACAAGCTTTGCAAAAATGCCGATCCGGCGGTCGCCTTGGAAATCTGCGAGCTGATGGAGAGCCAGAACCTGCTGGACGACGAGGAATACGCCGGGAAGCTGGCACGGTATTATCTGCAAAGCAAGAAATGGGGCGGCCGGAAAACCCTGTATGAGATCCTGCGCCGGGGTGTTGACCGGGAAACTGCGGAAGCGGCGGTAGAGGCCTGCGGGCTGGATTATCCCGCCCAGATTCTGGAGCTGATCCGGCAAAAGTATAGCGCTTATCTGGAGCCAGGGGATTATAAAGGAAAACAGAAGGTGATTGCTGCTCTTTCCCGGAAAGGCTATGAGTACGGTGATATCAAACAGGCGATTGCCGCTTATCAGTCGGAGGATTATGAGGACGACTGGGAATAGCAATACGATTTCTTGATAAAATGGCTGCATCGTTTTATTCAGAATTTGTGTCGGATAGAAGGAGGAACAGAAATGTCCATAAAAGTATCCATGATTTCGCTGGGCTGTTCGAAGAACCAGGTGGACGGCGAACGTCTGCTGGCGGATCTGCGGCACAGCGGTTTTGAGCTGGTCGGGGATGTTTCCCGCAGCGATGTGGTGATCATCAATACCTGTGGGTTTATCCAGTCCGCCAAGGAGGAAGCAATTGAGAATATCCTTGAGATGGGACTGCTCAAAAAGGAAGGGACAATCAAAGGGATCGTAGTGACCGGTTGTATGGCCGAGCGTTACCGGGACGAAATCCTTCAGGAGATGGAAGAGGTTGACGTCGTGCTGGGAATCGGCTCCAATACCGAGATTTGCAAGGCCGTGTCCAAGGCGGCGGGCGGGGAGAGGTTCTCCCGCTATGGCGAAAAAGAATCCCTGCCGGTCTGCGGCGAGCGGGTACTGACGACCCTGCCCTACTATGCGTATCTGAAAATTGCGGAGGGCTGTGACAATCACTGCACTTATTGCGCGATTCCCCAGATCCGGGGAAGGTTCCGCAGTGTCCCGATGGAAAAGTTGCTTGAGGAAGCGGAATGGCTGGCCGGGCAGGGGGTCAAGGAGCTGGTGGTCGTGGCGCAGGATACCTCCCGTTATGGGGAAGACCTTTACGGGAGCTATAAGCTGGCTGAGCTGCTCCGGAAGCTCTGCCGGATTGAGGGTTTCCGGTGGATCCGGACCCTCTACTGCTATCCGGATAAAATCACGGAGGAGCTGCTGGATGCTTTGGCAGAGGAGCCCAAGCTGGTGAAGTATCTGGATATCCCGATCCAGCATTGCAGCGGCGAGGTGCTCAAGCGGATGAACCGGAAGATGGACCGGGAAAAGCTGTCCGCTTTGTTTGCCCATATCCGGGAGAGGGTGCCAGGGATTACCCTGCGCACAACCCTGATTACCGGCTTCCCGGGTGAAACCGAGGAGCAGTTTGAGGAATTGTGTGAATTTGTGAATGAGATCCAATTCGACCGGCTGGGATGCTTCCCCTATTCGGCAGAGGAAGGGACGCCAGCGGCACGGCTACCGGACCAGCTGGAGGAGGATGTCAAGGCGGACCGGGCGGAAATCCTGATGAAGCAGCAGGCCCTGCTGGCAGAGCGCCTGAACGAGGCCAAGCTGGGGCAGCATGTGGAGGTCGTCGTGGAAGGCTTCGACAAATACGCGGAATGCTACTACGGGCGAAGCCGGGCGGATGCCCCCGAGATTGACGGCAAGATTTTCTTCACCAGCGAAGAGAAACACGTGATGGGCGATTTCGTCAAGGTAAGGCTGACCGAAGTGATGGACTATGACTTGATGGGGGAATGCTTGTGGTAAACGCAGGGAAGGAGTCGGATAAGGATGAACACGCCGAATAAGCTGACGGTTTTGCGGATGATCCTGGTGCCGTTTTTTCTGGCTTTGCTGATGATCAACCAGATCCCGCACCGGTTTTTATTTGCGCTGCTGGTATTTGCAGCAGCTTCGTTTACGGATATGCTGGATGGGCATCTGGCCCGTAAAAACAACCAGGTCACTACCTTTGGGAAGTTCCTGGATCCATTGGCGGATAAAATCCTGGTGCTTTCGGCGATGATCTGTTTTATTGAATTGGGGTATGCCAGTTCGGTAGCGGTGGTCATTATCATCGCACGGGAATTTATGGTCACATCCCTCCGGCTGGTTGCCGTATCCTCGAACGGGAGGGTGATTGCGGCCAGCTGGATCGGCAAGCTCAAGACGGTCATCCAGATGCTTTCGGTTATTTCCATCCTGATGCTCTGCACGGTGGATCAGTTTGTTCCGCTGCCGGCCTGGCTGGAAATCGGGGCGGTTTCACATACACTGATGTGGATTTCGGCGGTGATTACCATTATTTCTGGTGTGGACTATATTTGGAAAAACTGGGATACCGTTTCCGAGACCCGGTAATCCGCCGCGCGCGGAAAATTTTTCTTGTCAATTGGGGGAACCTATGCTATACTAAGCGCAGTTATGCTTCTATAGGTTGATGGCTGAGGCGGTCTGTTTGCCATGTACACTTCCGTTCTGATGGCCGGTTTTTCTTTTTCATTTCACTTCGTGGCAGAATCAAACATATACATAGAGATAGAAACGCGGATCGATTTACCCGCGGGAGCCGGCCGTCTTCGTAAAATCCGCACAGCGGGTTTTTACGGGGCGGCTTTTTTGAAAGGGGATTTTAGATTGTTTTCAAAGCTGCGGTATGATATTCGTACCATCCGGGAGAAGGACCCGGCTGCGCGGAACAGTTGGGAGGTTTTTTTCCTGTATTCCGGGCTGCACGCGCTGATCTGGTACCGGATGAGTCATTGGTTCTGGACGCACCATTGCCGGTTTTTGGCCCGGATGCTCTCTCAATGGGGGAGATGGTTTACCGGGATTGAAATTCATCCTGGCGCGGTCATCGGCAAAGGGCTGTTCATCGACCACGGAAGCGGGGTCGTTATCGGGGAAACGACAGTCATCGGGGATGACTGCACGATTTATCAGGGTGTGACCTTGGGTGGGACCGGGAAGGATCACGGCAAGCGCCATCCTACTTTGGGAAATAATGTCCTGGTGGGAAGCGGCGCCCGGATCCTGGGGCCTTTCCGGGTTGGGGACAATTCCCGGATCGCGGCTGGGGCGGTGGTGCTGAACGAAGTCCCGCCGAATTCCACCGCTGTCGGGGTTCCGGCGCGAATTGTCCGCCGGGATGGGCAGAAGCTCTGCCAGGAAATGGACCAGGTTCATGTGAAAGACCCACTTTCGCTGGAAATCTGTCGGATGCGGCATGAAATCCGGCTGCTGAGCGACCGTCTGGCCGCTCTCGAGCCGCAGGAAGGAAAGGAAGAACAACATGAAAATTTATAATACGCTTACCCGCCGGAAAGAAGAGCTCGTCCCGATCGAACCGGGCCGGGTCCGGATTTACGCCTGCGGCCCGACGGTCTATAACCGCATCCATATCGGGAATGCCCGTCCGCTCTGTGTTTTTGACGTACTGCGGCGCTACCTGGAATACCGGGGGTACGAGGTGGAATTTGTGCAGAATTTCACGGATGTAGATGACAAGATTATCCGGAAAGCCAATGAGGAAGGGGTTCCTTCCAACGTAATTTCGGAACGGTATATCGCGGAGTACCGTCAGGACGCGGAGGGGCTGAACGTCCGGGAAGCAACCGTCCATCCCAAGGTGACCGAGACCATGGAGGGGATTATTGATTTCGTCCGTACCCTGGTGGAAAAAGGATTCGCTTATGAAGCGGAGGGGGATGTCTACTTCCGGACGCTCCGGTTCAAGGAATATGGCAAGCTGTCCCATATGCCGCTGGAGGATCTGGAGGCCGGCGCCCGGATCGAGGTGAACTCGGTCAAGGAAAACCCGATGGATTTCGCCCTCTGGAAGGCTTCCAAGCCGGGCGAGCCCAGCTGGGACTCCCCTTGGGGAAAGGGCCGGCCGGGCTGGCATATCGAATGCTCGGCGATGGCGCGCCGGTTCCTGGGGGAAACCATCGACATCCACTGCGGCGGGCAGGATCTGGTGTTCCCGCATCATGAAAATGAGATTGCCCAGAGCGAATGCGCGAACGGTGTCCCCTTTGCCCACTACTGGATGCACAACGGGTATATCAATATTGATAATAAGAAGATGTCCAAATCCCTGAACAACTTCTTTACGACCCGGGAAGTCGCCGAAAAATATGGATATGAGCCGCTTCGCTATCTCATGCTTCAGGCGCACTACCGCAGCCCGATCAATTATACCGTGGAGATTGTGGAATCCTGTGCGGCGTCCCTGGCGCGGCTGTATAACTGCCGGGATAACCTGACCCGCGCCCTCTCTCAGGCGAAGGAGGGAGAGATTACGCCGGAGCAGCAGGCCCGGCTGGATCACTTCAAGGCCGGGTTCCTGGAAGCAATGGAGGACGACCTCAATACGGCGGACGCAGTTTCGTTTGTTTTTGAATTGGCGCGGGAAGGGAATACCGCAGCGGCGCAGAATGGGAACCGGGGCTGGCAGGAAGCAGCGCTGGCTTTGCTGAACGAGCTGACCGGCGTGCTGGGGCTGCTGTACGCGAAAAAAGAGGAGGAGATCCCGCCGGAGATCCAGGCGCTGGCGGCTGCCCGTGCGGAGGCGCGCAAAGCGAAGAATTGGGCGGAAGCCGACCGGATCCGGGACGAAATCGCCGGAAAGGGCTACCTGATCGAGGAAACCCGTCAAGGGACCCGGATTGTGAAGGCTTGAGACCGGGATTTGGGCGCTAATTTACAGTTTGTTCATATAATAGTCCCAATCCGTCGTTTGCCTGTGAAGAAAAGTTGTGCTATAATACTTTCGATAAAAGAACGAGGCTTGGAAAACCAGTTTTGGTGAAATCCGGCTATTTGAAGGTAAAGGGGAGTTTTCCTTGAAAGGCAAAATAATGTTGGCGGCCACGCTGAGCTGTGCGCTGCTTTTCAGTGGGTGTATGCCGTCCGGGGCGTCTGGGATTGAAGAAAGCGCCATTGTTTTTCGTCAATTTGAAGAAGTGGAAGAAGGCGCGGATCTGGCGGTGGTGCATACGACACTGGGAGATATTACAATGGTACTCTATCCGAAGGAGGCCCCTCAAACGGTTGCCCATTTTAAAAAGCTGGTGGAATCCGGTTTTTATACGGATCTTCCGCTCTTTGCACAGATCGGGAGCCGTACCGTGGTGACCGGTGCGTCCGACGAGCTGGGCGCGCAGGGGAAACTGCTGACGGAGGATGAGAAGCCGCTCGCCAGTGAGGTTACGCCGAACCTCTGGCATTTCAGTGGAGCGGTATCGGCGCTGGGTGTGGAAAAAAATCAATTCTCCCAGGAGATGGTGTCAGACAGCCGGTTCTTTTTTGTCGGGACGCTTTCGGCGACCACGGAAATGGTGACAGAAATGGAAAAATACCAGTATCCGCTGAAAGTGATTGACGCCTATAAAGAGCATGGCGGCCTGCCGCAGTATACCGGAAGCTATACGGTGTTCGGCCAGGTGATCGATGGGATGGAGATTGTAGACCAGCTGGCAAAAGCGGAGATTTCAGCGGAGAACGGCCAGGTTCTGGACGGGCGGCTGCTGAGCGTCGAACTGACAGAATACCATGCGGAGGAGGCTGGTTCAGCTTCCTCGGATACGGAATAAATCAGAAAAGAGGAATGTTTGTGGGATTGTTTCATAAGATTGCGGCGGCAGGGCTGTCGCTGATGATGACAGTGGGCTTATTGACCGGATGCAGCGGGAATACCAATCAGCTGGACCTTCCGAAAAAAGGGGAGGAAATCGCTGTCCTCAAGGTAAAGGATTATGGCGAGATGAAAATCCGCCTGTTCCCGAAATCCGCCCCTAAGGCGGTGGAAAATTTCACGACCCACGCGAAAAACGGCTACTACGACGGGCTGAAATTCCATCGGGTAATCGCGGAATTTATGGCGCAGACCGGCGACCCAACCGGTACTGGTATGGGCGGGGAAAGCATCTGGGGCGAGGGCTTCGGTGTGGAGCATGACAAGAACCTTTCCCACTTTACCGGCGCGTTAGGCTGCGCGCAAAGCTCACAGCCTAATTCCATCGGCAGCCAGTTCTATATTGTCAATACCTCCCCAATCGAAACGGAATACTGGGACTATATGGAGCAGCTGGCCCAATTCCAGGGGAAAGAACCCTATAATTACAGTGCGTCTGTTAAGGAAACCTATGAGCGGATCGGCGGCGCTCCTCATCTGGATGGGGCTTATACCGTTTTCGGCCAGGTATTTGAAGGCATTGAAGTGGTAGAAAAGATCATGGCGCAGGAAACGGACGAAAGCGATATGCCGAAGACCGATATCCTGATTGAAAGCATTACGATTGTTCCTTATGAGGGATAAGGATGAGGGGCAGGACAGGGTTCCTGCCCTCTCCTGTTTCTCCTGTTCTCTTTGGAAGAGATTTAACCAGGGTTTGACCGGATCGGCAAGGGAGGTTTTTGATGAAAAAGCTGCTGTTGATTACAGGGGATATAGCGGCTGGAAAGTCCACCTTTTCAACGATATTATCTGCCCGATATGGGGCCGCTGTGTTCCAAAAAGACACCCTGAAGGAAATTTTAGGCGACTGTATTGGGTTCCACAGCCGTGAAGAAAACAAAGCACTTTCAAACGCCACCTTAGGGATTATGTACCATCTGTTTTCCCGCATTTCGTCCACGGAATCGGATCTGATCCTTGAAGCCAACTTCCATGAAAATGAATTAAAGGAACTGCATTCGATTGCGGGGAAAAATCAGTATGATGTACTGACCCTCCTCCTGCAGGGGGATGCGGAAGTTTTATATCACCGGTATGTACATCGTATGAATGAAGAGAACCGGCATCCTGTCCATTTATCGACAACGCTGGATATAAAAGAGGACTTTATCCAAACAGCGGAATGGATTCGGAAAGAAAAAGTGATAGGGAAAACCCTGGTCATAGAAGCGACGGACTTTTCCTATCAGCGTGACCTGATCCTGCTGAATCGGATTGACGCTTTTATGAAAGGATATAATCAACGCACTTGAAAAAACGCAAATTGCGTTTTTTCAGCCAGCGGGCTATGCCCGCTGGCTGTGTGCTCCGCACACCTATATTGACTGTGAAGTCCGAACTAAGGCTGCAGGCATCAAAAGAATCATTTTGATTCTTTTGATGTGTTTCAACTATAAAAGAAAGACGATTCGATCGGGGAGTGCCCAAAATAAGGATTTTATGGGGAAGAGATGCCGTATCTCACCGGCCGCGATTCGAATGTGGGACTCCGCGTCCTGCGCCCCGCCCCCTTTCTTTGAACGCTCAAAGAAAGGGGGAAAAGAAAACCGCCCAGGGTGAGATCTCCCTGGGAACCCCCACATGGTGGACAACAGGAAAACCTCCCTGCTGCCGAGCCGCCCCGGTTTGGCACCGGAGGGTCTAGGCAGCTCGAGGGTGGATCTCCTCAAAAAATGCGCGAGAGGACATTCCCGTTCGATCGGAAATCCTTGAAAAAACCAGTGAGTTTTGCTATACTAAACAAATCGGGCGGCAGCCTGTAACGAGCACGTAGGAAGGAGCGGACTTGCTTTTGTCAAAAAATGTAAAAATCATGTTTTTGGTTATGGTGATGGTCATGGCGCTTTCATTGACTGCGATCCTGTTTATACTGGCGCCGCGGTGCAGCAACTGTAAGCGGAAATTTTGCTTCGGTACCTGCACGATTGTCTATGATGTGGATGACCCTAAGACCGTTCGGCCAAACCTTCCGAAAACCAATCAGACCACGACCCGGCTGGCTGAAACGGAACGGGTGGACGAGAGCTATCTGGATCAGATTTATTTTATCGGGGATTCCCGGACGGTGGCGCTTCAGCTTTATGGGATCAGGCGGGATCATATTTTTGCAGAAGAAGGCTTGAATCATGAAACTGCCCGTACCAAGGAGATCGTGGAGATGGACGGGCAGGCACTGGTGACGATTTCAGAGGCTGTCCGGATTACAGCACCAGATATCATGATTGTGAATTTTGGGGTCAACGGCGCAGCCTGGATGTCCGTTGAGGAATTGCTGGAGGGCTACGCGCTGCTGATTGACGATCTGCTGGAAAGCTCGCCGAACAGCATCCTGATTATTGAGGCGATTCTGCCAGTTTCCTCCTATTACGAGCAGGAATCCGGGTGCAGCAACGAAAAGCTGGATGAAATCAACGATGGGCTTTACGCGTTGGCGCGGGAACGGGGACTGTTTTACCTGGCTAGCAACGAGCCGCTGAAAAATGAGGAAAACGACCTGATCCCAAGCTACAGTGGGGATAGGCTGCACTATAATGAGGCAGCGTATGAAGTATTGCTGGAGTATATCCTGAACCACGCGATTATCAAAAAATAATCCATATTTTACTTCGTATAAAAAAGAAAGGGATTTTGATCATGAAGCTGACGTATTTTGGAACTGCCGCCGCAGAGGGATGGCCGGCGCTCTACTGCCACTGTGATTCCTGCAAATCCGCATGGGAGCTGGGCGGGAAAAACATCCGCACCCGCAGCCAGGCGCTGGTCAACGAAGACCTCCTGCTGGACTTCCCTCCGGATACCTTTTTGCATATGCTGTATGGCGGACTGAAACTGGACCCGGTCACCGATGTACTGATTACCCACGCGCATGAGGATCATTTCTATGTGGAGGATCTGGCCAACCGTCAGCCGGGCTATATTCCGGTGCGGGCGCCCCATGTCCTGAATCTGCATGGGAATAACCGCGTTCGTGAAATCTATGAGGAATGTGCCAAGATCCCGTATAACCGTGATTTGCCCAGCGTCGTAGCGATGCACGAGATCCAGGAATACCAGCCCGTGCAGATTGGGCGTTATACCGTCTACCCCATGCTGGCCGACCACAATACGGCGGAAAAATGCTATATTTACGCCATTGCAGACGACGAGGGCAAGATGCTGCTGTATGCGCATGATACGGGCTATCTTCGGGAGGATGTCTGGGCATTTATCAAAGAGCAGGGCTTCCGGTTCGACCTGGTATCGCTGGACTGCAATCACGGCAAGGAAGAGGCTTCCCGGAACCATATGGGGATGGACTGCTGCAGCCGTGTAAAGGAACGGCTGATTGCCGAGGGTTTCACGAAACCGGAAACAAAATTTATGGTCAATCATTTTTCCCATAACTGCCGTTATCTGAATCATGACGAAATTGTGGAAGCCGCGTCGAAATATGGCTTTGACGTTTCCTATGACGGGAAGAGCGTCGAGGTATAATCCTTTTCTTGATAAAAAGATACAAATCTTTTTATCGCGGTGTGATACGCCGCCATGCCTGCGGCGCACCAAGAAAAGTATTGACAACATTCTTGGCGGCTGTGCCGCCGGACCGCATTCTGCGGCCCAATAAAACGACTGCATCGTTTTATTAAGAATTCGTATAACCACCGGTCTTTCGGGAATACTTTCTTTGTACAGCCAGCGAAGCACGCTTTTGCTGGCTGTAATTTTTGCAGAGGAAGTGTTTTTTTGAAACAGGAAAAGTACCTCCGGGGGGAAAGCAGCAATCTGCCGGTTCATTTACAGAAACCGGTTGCCAAGGATTCGCTGGTGACCCGGCTGATCCATCAGCTGCCGAGCAAAACCGACCCGATGGGGATGTATACCGGCCATCCGGTAGATGAATATGAGGTCCCGGTTCAGGACGCCGATGACCTTTAAATTTAAAGAAAAAGGGAGGCCGCACGAAAACTCGTGCGGCCTCCTGCCGTTTTATTCGGATTCTTTTATTACGGCCCAGCGGCGTGTGTATTAGAATTCCATATAGCTGATATTCATATCGACGCCGCCGGCAATCCCGCCTACGCTTCCGGTAGCCGCGTATTGCCAGATATCGCATTGCCCTTCATAACTGTCTGTCGAGGTCGTATAATGCGCCAGCCAGATTTTATAGTCCGTCAGCTGGCTTTGATCCAGCTTCCCGTCAAACCAGTTTTTGCTGGCGTAAACCGCCGGCGTATAGCCGCTGCTGCGGATGGTTTCGCAGAATGCCACCGTAATGGCGGTACGCTGGGAAACGGTCAGGTCGTCCGCTCTTGCGCCGCCGACATACTCCGTATCGAATGCGACCGGATAATCCAACGTATAGCCGGATATCAGCTCCAGCACCATGCTGGCTTCCTCCACCGCCTCCTGTGCTGTAATTGCCTGGGTGAAGAAATAAACCCCAACCTTGAGCCCGACGGCCTGCGCCCCATCGATATTCTGCCGGAAATAGGGATCTTCTACCAGGACGCCTGAGCTGTATCCCCGATAACCAACCCGGATCATGACGAAGGAAATGCCGGAATCTTTTACCGCCTGCCAGTCAATGCTGCCCTGGTATTTGGAAACGTCAATACCGACGCAGTCTCGCCGGATCCCTTGCGAGTCAAAATAGTAGTTGATCCCGCCGATCAGATGGCAGCCGGTCAGCGGTTCACCGTCCGTACCAATATAATAGGTGTTTCCATCCAGGTTTTTCCAGCCGCTTTCGGTCGGAGGCTCTGGAGCGGAGGATTCCTCTTCTGTGCTGGAATCCGGCTCGGAAGAGGACCCATCTGGCTCAGAGGAAGGTTCCTCCGGTTCGGAGGAGGACTCGTCTGGTTCAGAGGAAGGTTCATTTGGTTTGGAAGAGGGCTCGTCTGGTTC
>CANSRB010000053.1 GCA_947649285.1 uncultured Clostridia bacterium | reverse complement strand
CGAGCTCAATTCCCCTATGGTTACGGGGGCCGCAGGCTGACCCCCTAACCTAAAACAATTCCGTTTGCTTGTTTTCCTAATATATAACGCCCTTAGGATGGAACCATAGAAAGTTTACACGGGAATATTTCCGTATCTGGGTTGCTTGGGGTAAAAGTGTCTGGGGGCTGGGAGCGGCCTCCCCCAGCGGTTTTCTTTTTCCTCCTTTTCTTTGAGCGATCAAAGAAAAGGAGGTGCTTGGCGCGGGGTCTTGTCCCTGAAGGGGGCGGCATGAGCCTCGCATTGGAATCACGGCCAGCGGCCTGAGAACTCTTGATCCTTTCAAGATACTGCCTTTTTATGAAACAATCGCGCCCCTTTTCCCTCCCTGCTTGTCAGCACCGGGTTTTTATGCTATGATAAAATCAATATCAATCAAAAGGAGGAATTGCCTTGTTCGGCGATCTGCACACCCATACCCATTCTTCCGACGGTTTCTGCACCGCGGAGCGGAATTTCCAACTGGCGCACCAAACCGGGTTGGACTGCCTGGCAATCACGGATCACGACCATTTGGATGATTTCTCGGTTTTCCAGGAGCTGGGGGACCGCTATCGGATTACCCCGATCCATGGGGTAGAGGTTTCATCCTATGACTATCAGCGGGGCCGGAGAGTCCATATCCTGTGCTACTTTCCCAAGGATCTGGAGGCCGTGCGGGCGATTTGCCGCCAAACCGTCCAAGGCCGCCGGGAAGCCGGGGAGGAAATGGCCCGGCTGACGACAGAAAAATTCCCGGTCATCACCCTGGAGGATATCCGCAGAACGGCGGAAAAATCGGACTGCATCTCCAAGCAGCATATCCTGTTCACCCTGATGCAGGCGGGGCTGGCAACCGAAATGTTCGGCGCGGTTTGGAAGGAGCTTTTCGACGAAAAGACCGGAAGCTGCCGGCGGAGCTGCGTCCAGCCGGACGTCTGGAAAGTGCTCCCTCTCCTGCGGGAGGCCGGAGGAATCTGCGTGATGGCCCACCCCTATACCTACCGCAGCCTGGATCTGCTGCATGAACTGCTGGAACAGCGGCTTTTGGACGGGATTGAGGTCTGGCAGAGCAAAACGACCCCGGAGCAGGAAGCAGCCCTGCTTCAAATCGCGCAGGAATACCGGGTGATCCCTACCGGCGGGTCGGACTTCCATGGGATTTTCGGGAAAGCGCCGATCGGGAAGGGCCGCACTCCCAGGCATTCCATTGAAGCGCTGCTGTCCCTGCGGGATCAGCGCCACGCATAAACTAAGGAGGAACAACCAATGGAAAACAAAGAAGCCGCGCTGGCCAAGCATCGGGAATGGCAGGGGAAAATCGAAGTGATCTCCCGCGCGCCCATCACCAGCCGCGAGGAGCTGGCGCTCGCCTATACGCCCGGCGTAGCCGAACCCTGCCTGGCGATTCAGCAGGAACCGGGGCTTTCCTACGAAATGACCCGCCGCGGAAATCTGGTCGCCGTTATCACCGACGGAACCGCAGTGCTGGGCCTCGGAAATATCGGTCCCCTGGCCGCTATGCCGGTCATGGAGGGGAAATGCGCCCTATTCAAAGAATTTGCCGGTGTGGACGCTTTCCCGATCTGCATTGATTCCACCGATACCGAAGAAATTATCCAGACGATCCAACGGATCGCTCCTTCTTTTGGCGGGATCAACCTGGAGGATATTTCGGCGCCGCGCTGTTTTGAAATCGAACGGCGGCTGAAAGAAAAACTGGCCATTCCGGTATTCCATGACGACCAGCACGGAACAGCCATTGTCGTCGGCGCCGCGCTGCTGAACAGTGCCCGCCTAGCTGGGAAAGAGCTTTCCCAGCTTCGCGTGGTGATCAATGGGGCCGGTGCGGCTGGAATTGCAATCGCAAAATTCTTGCTTCGGCTGGGCGTTGGGGATTTGATCCTCTGCGACCGGGAGGGCATCCTGGCACGAGGAGGGCATTTCCTCAACGAAGCACACCGTGAAATGGCTTCTTGTACCAATCGCGAGAACCGCACAGGACTGCTGGCCGACGCACTAAAAGGGGCGGACGTTTTTGTCGGGGTCTCCAAACCCAATCTGGTCACGCCGGACATGATCCGATCCATGGCGGAAAAACCGATCGTTTTCGCCATGGCGAACCCTATCCCGGAAATCCTGCCGGACGCAGCAAAGGAAGCGGGCGCGTTTATTGTCGGAACCGGGCGCAGCGATTTCCCGAACCAGATCAACAACGTACTGGCCTTCCCCGGAATTTTCAAAGGGGCGCTCCAAGCCAGAGCCCGGGAAATTACAGAAGAAATGAAAACCGCAGCCGCCTATGGAATTGCCGGGATCCTTACCGGGCAGGAAATTTCACCTGAACGGGTCCTGCCGGATCCCTTCGATCCCCGGGTAGCGGACTGTGTCGCCAAAGCGGTTGCGGATGCCGCTCAAAAAAAGGAGGAATTCCATGACAATCGATTATAAAACGAAAGGGACCTGTTCCAAAAATATCCATCTGGTTATTGAGGATGGGATCATCCAAAGCGTGGTATTTACTGGTGGATGCCACGGAAACCTGCAAGGGATTTCCAAGCTGGTTGTCGGACGCAAGGCGGAAGAAGTCCGGGAGCTGCTGCGCGGGGTCGATTGCAGCGGGCGCGGGACTTCCTGCCCGGATCAGCTGGCGTTGGCCATTGAACAGGCCCTGAAGGAGGAGTCCTGATGGCCGGGAAAAAGGAACCGTCCAGCCTCAGCCATCAAGGGACTCTCCCGCTGGAAACCGCCCGGCTTCGGCTGCGCCGTTTCCGTTTGACAGACGACAAGGAGATGTACGAAAACTGGGCCAAAGACCCGGAAGTAGCCCGTTGGATGACTTGGCGCGCTCATGCCAATGTAAAAATCACACGGGATTGTTTAAACGCCTGGTGCTCCCATTACCGTCCCGATTTTTATAAATGGGGAATTGTCTGGAAAGAAACCGGCGCCCTGATTGGCTCCATTGATCTCATGCACTTCGATGAGGAAGCAAAAAGCGCAGACCTGGCCTATGCCCTTTCCCGCTCCTATTGGAAGCGGGGAATCGTCCCGGAAGCAAGCCGCCGGATACTGCGCTTCGCCTTCGAAGAAATCGGCCTGGAGCGGATCAACGGCCAGTTTGATGGGGACAACCTCGCTTCCGAACGGGTCATGCAAAAGCTGGGGATGCAGTTCCATCAGGTGATCCCAGACGGCTATACCAATAACCAGGGGATCCTGCTCCCGGTCACTGAATATACCCTGACCCGGGAAGATTTTTCCCGCTGCCGGATTGTCCAGGCTAACCGGGGAGAAGAAGCCGAAACGGCGGCCTTGTACGAAGCAGTCATTGCCGTACTGGAACAGACCGGCAACCCTCCCGGCTGGAAGAAGGGAGTCTACCCCGCTATGGATACTGCCGTGGAGGCGCTGGAGAAAGGGAACCTGTTTTCCGTCTGGAAGGAAGGCCGCTTGATCGGGAGCTTCATCCTAGACGAGGAACAGCCGGAGGGCTACGCTCAAGCCGTTTGGAAGTTCCCTGCCCGAAAACCTCTCGTCCTGCATACCCTGGCTCTGCATCCCAACGAACAGCGCAAGGGGCTTTCCAAGCAGATTCTGGACTTCGCTGCCCAATTCGCCAGGGAACAGGGCTGCGATGTTATCCGGCTGGACGCAGTAGCCGGAAATCTTCCAGCAATCCGGTGTTATACATCGGCCGGTTTCCAACGCGCTGGAAAAATCGACTTGGGATTAGGAGAGATTGGCCTGCCCGAATTTTTAGCCTATGAAAAGCAGGTATAATACGATTTCTTGATAAAAAGATTAAAATCGTTTTATTAAGAAATCGTATAACAAACCTCAACGTAAAATTTGTGGAGGATAGAAATTTATATGGCAAAGACAGCGTGGATATTTTCATACAAAATCAAAAAAAACGTTACTAAGGATGAATTTATCGAAAAAACGCAAAGGTTACATGACGAAGTAATATCTAAAGCAAAAGGATTTATTTCTTGGGAACATTATGTACAGGATAGTACTTGGACCGATTTTGTTCTTTGGGAAAGTGAAGAAGATGCGAACAACGCTACAACGGTGGGACAAGGACATGATGTAACCAAAGAGTTCTACGCATGTATCCAAATGAATACTTGCAGAGCATTGATTTCACAACTTGTCAAAAAGTATTAGGAACAATTTGCCGGACAGGTACAAGGGAGTACATACAAGGAAAAAGGCGTGACGAAAGTGGTCACGCCTTTTTCCTTAATAGCTGTCTTACGAACAACAGCCGCCTTTGGGGATCCTTTTTTCCATTATCCATCCAAGCCCAGACGCTCAAACTGCTCTTTGGGAGCATCGCTTTCTTTCATCAGCTGGACCATCAGCGCTTTCATCCGTTCTTCCAATTCTGGATCTTCCAACGGATGCTCCTGACCGGGATCTGTTTCCAGATCAAACAGCATGGTCGGATACTCATACTGTTTATACTCCCCGAAAGTATCGATTTTCATCACGGGAAGCCCCTTGGTAAAAGCTAGCGGCTCCTCCCGCTGAAGGGTCTTTAACTCGTCGGGATCAATAAACCCGCGGCGACCGCCATGCCGGGTTGGCATCAGGGTATACTGGTAAAGAGGCCGGTTCCCCTCCCTGGGAGAACGCATATAAACATAACGCCCGTCCGTGCAGTTGACCTGTCCCCCATGGATCCCATACAGCCCGGCTCTGCGTGCAGGCCGGTCTGCTCCAACGGTATCCCGCAGCGGGACTCCCTGCATATTCTTGGGAACAGGAAGCTGGAAATAATCCAGTACGGTCGGCGCAAGGTCGATTGTTTGGACAAACTGCTGAGAATGGACGCCCTTCCTCTTAGAGCGGGGATCCCAGATAAACAGCGGTGTATTGGCAATCTCGTTATAGAACGGGAAGTAACATTTCGCCCAATGCCCATGCTCACCCAGCATAAAGCCATGGTCGGTATTGACGATCAGCAGCGTATCCTCCCAAAGCTGATAGCGGTCCATCTGATCCAGCAGACGCCCCAGATAATCGTCGCACATACTCAATAAAGCGGCATATTCCATCCGCAGATGCTCGACGGTTTCAGCGTCCTCCGTAACCTTTTGATAAAGCGGCCAGTCGAAAAATTTCCCATGGTATTCATGCGGATACAGATCCTTATATTTCTGATGGGAGAAAAACGGCTCATGCGGATCGAAGGTTTCCAGCTGGAGGAACCACTGATCTTTATCATGGTTGGCAGCAATAAATTCCATCCCCGCTTCGAAGGTCTGTGCCAGAGGCTGTTTTTCCGGCGTATCCATATAACTCCGGTTGACGAAATCCTGCTCCGCCCAATAGCCGTCGCTCCGGCCATGCAGATGCTCCGGCATAGGCACGCCCCCTACCCGGCCTTTCCAAGCGTCGCCTTCCTGCCCGCGGAAAGCCTCATAGGAGCGATAACGGGTATGGTAGGTCGCCCCGCCGTCCTCGAAGTAGTGGTAGTGATCCGTTACCAGATGGGAATGAATCCCATTTTCCCGCAGGATCTCCGGCATGGAATCATCAAAGGGCTCCATCGGGCCCCAGCTGCGATGCAGGAAATTATAACGGCCGGTATGGATTTCGCGGCGGGCCGGCATACAGGGCATACTGCCGATATAACAGCGGTCAAACGTCACCGTATGTTCGGAAAGCCGTTTGAAATTCGGGGTATGCGTCCAATCACAGCCATAAGAGGAAAGCAGCCGCTTGTTCAGCGAATCGAACATGACCATAATCGCCTTCATAATGTTTCACCTCGTCCTTTCTGTTTAGTGGAGAAATGGGAGAATTTATTCCTGACCCAGAGCCGTCTTTTTCTCCGGGAGGATCTTATTGAGCAGCACACCGAGAACCGCCGCAATCGACAAGCCCGAGACCGTTACTGTCCCGATCGGAAGCGAAACCGTCGTACCCACAACCAGCAGTACTGCCGTGATAAACAGATTCCGGTTATCCGACAAATCCACTTTATTTTCACCCAGAATGCGAATCCCGACCGAAGCGATCATCCCAAACAGAATGATAGACACGCCTCCCATCACCGGTGCAGGAATCGTCCGGATCAGCGCGCCAAATTTCCCAATCAGCCCCATTAGAATCGCCACACAGGCGGCAATCCGGATATTAAACGGGTTATAGTTTTTCGTCACCGCCAGCACGCCTGTATTTTCACCATAGGTTGTGTTGGGAGGGCCGCCGAGCAGCCCCGCCGCAATGGTAGCCACCCCGTCGCCCAGCAGCGTCCGATGCAGCCCCGGATCCGTGAGGAAGTCCTGCCCCACAACGGCTGAATTGGTAGTGATGTCGCCGATATGCTCGATAAAAGTAACCAGAGCTACCGGAGCGATAATCAAAACCGATGTCAGGTCAAATACCGGAGGAAAGTAGAAATCGGAAGGGCGGAGCAGCCAGCCGGTTTCCATAACCAAGCTGAAATCGACCAATTGGAAGCAGGCTGCCGCGATATAGCCGACAATCATCCCGAACAGGATCGGAACCAGCTTAAAAAAGCCTTTCGCAAATACGCCGACCAGCAGCATGGTCAGGACGACAATCCCCGCAATAAGCAGGCGCTGCCAAAGCTGCCCTCCGGCCGTATCCTCCATAATGTTCCCACTGATAACCCCAGGTGCCAAGGATAAGCCGATGACAATAATAATCGGCCCGGTGACAACCGGAGGAAAAAAGGAACGCACCTTCTGAACGCCGAACAATTTCACAATCCCGGACAGGACCAGATACAGCCCGCCCGCCACGATGACCCCGCCCATCACCTTGGGCGTATTGACCGGATCCCCCTGTAAAACCGCCTGAATCGACGCGATAAACGCAAAGCTGGAACCCAGAAAAACCGGAACCTTCCGTTTGGTCACCAGATGAAACAGCAATGTCCCGATCCCGGCAGAAAGCAGCGCAACAGAGGGGTTTAAGCCGGTCAGCGCCGGTACCAGCACCGTCGCTCCAAACATCGCCAGGACATGCTGGATCCCAAGCAATACGGTTTTCAGCAGCCCCTGCTCTTTCAGGATACTTGTTTTTGTATCTCCCATGAAATCAACCTTTCTTTCCCTTAAAAGGGACCTCGTTCAACAGCGGAAACTGTCCCGCCAGATCCTATTTATCTTACCACACCCGGATCTGCTTGTCCATATTTTGTTCATGATTCGTTGGAAAATACTTTTTCACTGCTTTCCCTACAACTATTCGACGCTTTCTATGATAAAAGCAGCAATACATTCTTTCACTGCTCTTTCCCTCTGCTTCCGATTGGTTTATTGGACTATATCACTTCGATATTAGCCGCCAGCCAGCGTTCCCCGCTTTTTATCAGGACAATCCGGTAATGCACCGAATAATCCCGTTCCCAGCGCCCCGCCCAGGTATGATAGCGAAAGGAAACCTCCGCTACAAAACCAATGGAAGAAAACTGCTCCAAACGCTCGAGTTTGAAATCCTGAATTTCATAACGGTCATGGTCATAGACCCATTCGCTGGAATAGGTCCGTATCGCCTGTGCAAAGGGGGTTCCTGGAAGCAGAAGCTGCTGAAACTCCCCTAAAGACGCATCCCGGAACGCAAAACGCGCATACAACCGCGCGGTTTCAGAAGCCTGCTTTTCCAACATAGCGGATTGGGCCGCATCCGGGAACAGGGAAATCACTGCCTTCCGCCCTTCCCAATGGATTTTATACCGCGAAGGTTCCAAGCCCTCCAAGGTTAATTCAGGCTGGTGAACCAGCCCTTGAAAGGATACTGTTTGCCTCGATGGAATCAGCGATTGATCCAAGCCTGCAAAATAAGCAACGGATTCCCGGCTGGTTTTTTCCTTCCCAAACAGCCTTTTTCCATTTACCAGAAGGGTTTCTTCCGCCGGAAAGACCACGCTCCAATCTTCGGTGGAAATCGGCTCCTGATAAAGATGATAACTTGGAAGCCCATAACGCAGATTCCCCTGGCATTCTTCCAAAAAGAAGCGCACCATTCGGCTGCTCCGTTCCGGGTCAGAGGAACGGAGCTCCATCACCCGCTCCCCAGATTCATTAAGTCCGCTTTCATAAATGCGGACATCTTCGAACCCTTCCCCCAGCTGATCCTGCATAAATAAGGCATACTGTCCCGCATCAAAAAAACCGTCTTCTAAAATACCGCCAAGCTCCATTGCCTGTTTGTAATTTCCTTCCCGGCAAGCGGAGAGCACATGGTTGACCATTTCTTTGGGATTCGATTTTTCGTACTCCCCCAGAAAATCCCAAAGCCAAAGCAGAAGCCCACCCACCACCAGCAGGCCTGCGCTTAAAATGAGAAGTGCCGCATGAAAAAAAATACCATGCTCCCTGGGCATCATCCTTCCCCCTTTACCACAAACGCGGTTGGTATCAGCCGTGGCCCGTAGAGTGAAGCACAGCTGTTTATCAACTCCCCGTTATAATACATCATGGTGGAAGAACCTCCATCCAGATTCGCTGCATTGACCGCGCCGTATTCCTGCATAATTTCAACCAGATCTTTATAGGAGGCGCCCAATGAATGCGGCTGCCGTCCGTCAATGGCCAGCAACAAAACAGCCCCGTCTTCCCTCTGCCCAATCGCGGTACGGGGATTCAGTCCTCCTCCATATCCTGCAAACTGGGAGGGCTTTCCATTCACAATCAATACCGGCCCAAAACTTACAGCATCCCGGATCCCTTTGGCCTGGGCCTCCGCAGATGTCATACGGCCAACATGAAGCACATTCTGCCGGTCAAAACCAACGACAACACCTCCGCCGTCATGCAGGAGCTGTCCATTTTGGATCACCAGACCCAACGGGACCCCGCCGTTCCCAACCCCGTTTTCATCCGAGAAGCCCCCTGCATTGATGCCGCCGACGGCGTTGAACTTTTCAATCATCGTAATCAGCTTTTCCCCGCTGGCGTCCTCTCCAAAAGGCGCGCTGGTAGCCAAGCATACCCGGGAAGGATCTTGTATGATCATCATTTTCCCTTTATAAGTCCCGCCTGTTACCTCGACAACCTGGATCCCCGCTGTTTCTTCAGAGTCCGTTTTTCCCGCTGGCTCCGAAAAATTATAATAGGTATCGGTCACCTCATTATTTTCTAAAATCGTATTTTCCGCCAGGATCCGGTCAATTTCTGTTTCAGATAAAAACAGCGGGGGAAACAGTTTCGCAAAGCTGGTTTCCATGCAAGTCGTGACAAAGATATCCCGGGCACCAATGGAAGGGCCCTTACAGAGCATCCACATAGCCCCGATAAACAACACCAACAGGCAAAATAAAAAAATCAGAAACAGTATCCCTATCCGGCCCAGAATACGTTTCCAATTTTTAGAAGGGTTTTGCGCTGCATCGTTTTCCTTGAATTTCATTCGCAGTATCTCCTTGCCTTAATGCTTTCCATTATAGGACAATTCCGGCCGTTTTACAAGTGAAGATTTTGGCTAATAGGTTGCCAGCGATTCAAACGAACCGCTGGCAATCCGCAGCGCCTATGTTGGTTTTAGGGAACCGCCTGCTCAGGAATCCGCCTGGACTAAATTTTCAAAGAAGCTCCGGTTCCTCTCATACGCCTGGAATAAATCCCGGTCTGATTCCCAGCCGTCCTCGAACTGAGTATAATCTACAAAGCAAAGATACATCCCATCCAGCAGCTGATCGACACCCAAACGTTTCGCCAATTCCGAATCATCCAGCCGATAACGGTCACCATCGACCCGTCCGCTTGAAATCCACCTGTCCAAATCCAAGAAGTCCATCCCAATTTCAGTCAGTTGGGTATAGCCGGTATCATCCAACAGATACACAAAATTTTCAGCAAGTGAAGAATGCGCCATCAGCTTCATCCGGTTCATTTCTTCCATTTGAGGAGTCATCCCAACGCCGGAAAGCTGGAAAGCCGTAAAGTCCACAGCCGTTTTCCCATTTCCATCGTAATCCTCGCAGAAGGATTCCAAACCGGGGAGCATCACCTGATTGGCGCCTTCAAACGATTCCTTCGACACCAATGTCAGTGAAACGTCATAGCGGGTCGGAAAGAGCATATGGGATAAAGCAATCCCCAGAAAAATCAAAACAAAAATCCCGGCCATCGTATGCCATTTATAATGGTACCAATAATTTTCCCATTTTTCCCGAGGGGTTGACGGTTGGAGCGCCCCGCCTGCTGAGGGAAGCGGCTCCGCCGATTCGATCCCCTGTTTCCGTTTCCGGGCCTCAATCATCTCCTGCTGCTGTTTTTTGATCTTGTCCAATTCAGACACTATCGACACATCCTTTTCGGCAAAATATCTGAAAAAAACCAATAAACTTTTTTAAATTATAACATGGCCCGCAAACGGATTCAACTAAAGCGAAGGATGTTATCAAAAAGTTCATTTCTCAGATAAAAGTTTCCATCTGATTTTCCCGGACTTGTTTTATTCTATCTCCCGCCATAAAAATGCAGCGGGCAAAGTACCCGCTGCATTTAACAGAATCAAGCTCACAAAGACTAATCTTTGACAAAGAAAAGGCCAATGCCGCTGACAATCAGTCCAAGGACAAAAAGACCTAAAGCTAAACCATCCGGGCCGCCTGTACGGGCATTTATGATACAAATTCCCAGAAAAAAGAGACTGGATAAAATAAGTATAATACCAACCAACACTACTTTTAATGCATTGCTCATGGTTATGCCTCCAAAGTTTTAGTTTGCTCAATTGAAATTTTCGCCCTCATTATACCAAACTTCCGGTGATTTTTCCAACGTTTTCGCCATGGAATTTCTTGACCTTTCCTTGCAATCCATTGCTATCCAAGCCATCCATTATAAAATGCTGCCGCTCCCAATGCCGCCCCTATAATAACTGCAATGATGATAATGATAACACCCATTTTGTGCTCTTTAAAATACGCTAATAGAATTTTCAAATCCTCCATGCCTAAACTCTCCCTACATTCATTTTTCATCATGGAAAAAGCGGCGAATTTGATTTCTCAAAGCCGCCGCTGAATATGCCGGTCAAGAAAATTGGGTATGCTGACGCCGGTATGTATCGTTGTCCTTCTGACTTAGTTCCCGTTCTACCTGATTCAGCTGCGATTTCATATTCCTGATCTTGGACTCATCGGTCTCAGAACCGATCCGCTGCTCCAATTCCTGTTGTTTTTTCCTCAGCTTTCCAATCTCACGATCCACCTTGTCGGTATTGGCAATGCAGCGTTCTTCCTTTTTGCCCCCCTTTTCCGAGCCTTTTGCTTCCTTATCCTGCCCGGGGTTCTCCGTATCGAAAGCTTTTTGCTCCGGTGTTTGGAGATTGGACGCCGTTTCCGGACTTTCGGGAACACCTGATTTCCGCTCCACGCTGTCAAAATAAATCTTGGGATGACCGTCCTCGTCCTTACCCATCCGATAGAGCCCGGACAAATCCGGCTTTTTCTCCGGGATATATTCATCCATCACGGGCTTCAGGGAGCGGCTCTGAACCTTTTCCTCGGGTTTTTGGATTTGGGGTGTTCTGAGCGCTTTCACAGCTTCTGCGAAAGGCTGGATTATACCAGAAATAGACATCATTGATGATACCTCCTTATACTGTTCCTACGGTATGGAATTGAGACAAAATCTCTTGCTTTTATAAGTTTATCGGGTGGAAAATGCCGTTTCAATACCTTTGTATTGAAACGCGTTCTGAGCGTCATGAAATGTTTGTGGCGGCGCTTTCTAATGAGTCTCCGTGAGATATCCCAAATAGGAAAAGATCATCAACTCTCCTTTTTCTGTTGACGGCTGGAATTCGAAGTGATATAGTTGCCCTTGGCAGATGTCCCCGCGTTTAAGAATCAAGGGATACGATGTTCAGCAGTACGCTTAAATGAAACCGCTTTCCGTTTTTTTCCGTCAGCACCGCGCCATGATACTTTTTCGCGACCGCTTCGATGTTGGAAAGCCCGGTTCCCGCCGGAGACAGCGGGCCCTCGGAGCAGGTGT
>CANSRB010000052.1 GCA_947649285.1 uncultured Clostridia bacterium | reverse complement strand
GACGAAAGGAAACCAGCGCATCTGTATTATGATTTTGAAATAAGAACTATTTGTTCCCTAGAAAATCAAAATCAGTTTGTGCCGTACAGAATGACGTTTAATAGTCGCGCCTTGAACTACGATACAAGCGCGGCCATTATCTTAAACGGGGATCACGACCTAGACGGAACATGGTTACTCAATCAATTTTTCGATGCACATTTTGGACTTCATGCCTTTACAATCAATTTTGGACTTAAAAACAGGGTTGGCACTACGTCCAGCAGCGATACCGGCGGCTTAACGTTTAAGTATTCGGCGGCTTTGTTTTGGGAGAAAAAAGCGACAGCTATTTGCAGACACAGGATAGAGCAGAAGAACCGAAACGGGATAGGGCCGGTTGAAATGACGATCCGGGCAAATGTTAAAAGCACCAAACCACCGAGGGTTTACCTCACAAGCGACAGTATGTGGTATTTGGACGGCTTAACGCTGCTGGATGGCAGTAAACGGCTTAATGCTAGATATGAGAGGGAGGAACTATAAGCAATGGCAAGTGAAAACAGCATTATTACAAAATATCGGCGGGTAAAATTGGCGCAAATTACAGCGGGGGTTATCCCTACCATTCCAAAAATCCAGTATATTGCGCTGGGTGATGGCGGCGTGGACGCAAGCGGGGAACCGATCGCGCCCACCGTGGATCAAATCGCATTGACAAACGAACTCTTGCGGATGGAAGTTGAAACGCCGACTTTCCCGGTCGATACAACGGTTCGTTACACGATCACTTTACCCAAGACCGAATATGCTGGGTACAAGTTTAACGAAATGGCTTTAGTTGATGCAGATAATCAGCTTTGCGCGATCAAGACCATGTATACAAAGCAAAAAGACGACGACGTCATTTTCACCTTTGAGTTTGACGACGAATTTTAACTAGGAGGGTTATACAATGACAGAAGAAAAGAAAACAAGATCAAATGAGAATGGCATTTCCCCACTTGCTGGTGAAGATGATACTTTTTATACGGTCGATCAAAACGCGGCATATAAAGACGATGATATCCGGCGGCTGCGGGTAACAGACCCCGCGAACGCAGATACCGTGTTCAACCCCCTTTTCCGGCGGATTTTGAACAACATCCGCGCCCTTTTCCGCGACAAATTCAACCGTTCCGAATTTACAAAGGAGAATATCCTTGGCAAGCTGACAGGCGGAAGCGGCGCGGGGACGGGGCTTGACGCGGATACCGTAGACGGCAAGCACGCGAGTGCTTTTGCTTCGACTGCGGTTGCTACCCAGAGCGCGAACGGCTTATTTTCTGCCGCTGACAAGAGAAAGCTGGACGGGGTACAAGCCGGAGCGACAAACTATGTTCACCCTGCAAGCCATCCTGCAACTATGATTACCGGGCTAGGCAATGCAGCCAAAATGAACACCGGCACAA
Source organism: uncultured Clostridia bacterium (assembly GCA_947649285.1). GTDB lineage: Bacteria > Bacillota > Clostridia > Oscillospirales > Ruminococcaceae > Paludihabitans. Next base: position 10,636 of record CANSRB010000052.1, on the reverse strand, counting down.
CGGCGGGGACGGTTGCAGCAGGCAATCATAGCCATGGCGCTGCTACACAGTCCGCCGCGGGTTTCATGTCTGCTATAGACAAGAAAAACCATGACGAGAGAGTTGGTAGGAACGTTTCAAGCGGTAAGGGTAAATGCTGCGAAATTATCGGGGTTTATCCAGACACTCCATCTGATGGTGAGAACAGTGGTTCCGAAAAAGTAAGCACTATAGCACCAAATTCCCATTTAGTGATTGCAATAGGGGGAAACCAAAAAATCCTTGACGAAGCAGATGCTGTTATGACTATGGGTGTGCATAATACCTGTAAAAAAATGGGGAATGACAGTGTTTTGATGAATTCTATCTGTTTAGGGACATCTAATACTATAGGGTCTAGCAGCTATGTTTTAGGTTTTGCCAACCAGGGTAGAGGTTATTTTTTGGGCGAAGGCAATAAAAATCTTACAAATAATTATAAATCTGTTTTAATCGGTGGCTACAATCAATACAACTCAATCAATCGGGATGGAATAGCTTTAGGGAATAACACTTTAGTTGGTGGATATCAAACAACAATGGGACAATTCAATTCATATGTCGCTGATTCTTCATCCGATGGAACGGGAGGGAATAAACTCATTATTGGGAATGGGTGGAATAATGATTCGCGCTCTAATTGCTTTAGAGTGCAATCAGATGGAAAAGTATATGCAAAAGGGGCGTATGCGGCAACTGGCGCTGACTTTGCAGAGTATAAAGAATGGCTTGACGGGAACCCAGATAATGAGGATAGACGGGGCTATTTTGTTACATTTGATGGTGCAATGATCCGAAAAGCCACAAGCAAAGACAACTTTATTTTAGGCGTAATTTCCGCGAATCCGGTTTTAATAGGGAACGACCCCGGTGAGGATTGGCAAGGAAGATTTGAAAAAGATATTTTCGGTTCTTATATTTTCGCTGAATATGACGTCCCAGAAACACCGCTAGAAAAAGAAAAAGCGAAATCTACAGAAGAATCCATCGAAACAACTGATAGAAAAAGCACATGGTATGTTGAAAACCCAAAATACAGAAGTAATGAACCGTATCTTTCACGAGATGAACGCCCTGAATGGGGGATTGTCGGATGTTTGGGGGAATTGGTCGTTGTTGACGACGGGACTTGCGAACCAAACGGCTACTGTCTGCCGAACGACGAAGGCATAGGCACAAAATCCGATGATCCAAGAGGTTATCGGGTGATGAAACGGCTGGATGAAACGCATATTTTAGTGTGGCTTCATGGGCGCATTATCTTATAGCAGGTCAGGGGGGGGACGTTCAATGGAAGAAGATTATGTGCATTCCGGTATCTGTGAGGTCCGGCATCAGCATATTGTAAAATCGGTGGAGGATTTGAAGCGGGTGACAGAAAAAAGGCTGGACGCCCATGCGAAGCAGCTGGATAAGCTGGAACACGCCCAGGTGCAGAACACGGCTATTCTTCAGCAGCTTACGACGCTGATCGAGAAGCAGGAAACGCAAATAACGGAGCTGGCCAAAGAACCCGCCGATAAATGGAAAACCGTCCGGAATACCATTTTAACATCGGTTGTTTCCAGTGTCTGCGGCGGCATTTTAGGGGCGGTTTTCTCAATCATTTTAGCAGTAAAATAAAAATCAGACAGAAAAAGGAGAAAGACAATATGAAAATCAATTGGAAAGTAAGAGTACAAAACCCGTGGTTCTGGATCAGCTTATTGGGCGTTATTTTTTCTCCGGTACTCACCATGATGGGGATTTCAGAGGTCGATTTATCTTCGTGGGAAAGTGTGCTGGAGGTACTCAAAACGTTTATTTCAAGCCCATATCTGATTGGGGTCGCGTTTGTTTCGGTGCTAAGCTTTTTGGGGATTTCTGCTGACCCTACGACGAAAGGGCTTTCTGATAGTGAACAGGCTATGACGTATACTTCGCCCAAGAAATAAGGAGCAGGTTTATGGAAAACAGGTGTTATTATCCATGCAGGACGGTGAATATTTCACAGTCTTATACAGGGGATTTCAGCCATGCGGGGAACCTTACGGGGTTCCCCGCTGACTATCCGATTGACGAAGCAGGGAAAGACGCAGGGCGCGATTGGATGTATTGCCCGTGCGACGAAATGCAGGTAGTACGGGTGACGGGCGTCGGCAATAGCTACACAAACACAATCTGGCTTACAAGCAGCAGCCCCGTTTCGATGCCCTGCGGCGAAGATTATTTGACAATGATGGTGATTCATCCGAATGACGACGATTTATCAAAAATCAAAGTGGGGCAAAAATTTCGGCGCGGGGAAGCCTTGTTCCGGGAAGGAACAGACGGGTATGCAACCGGGAATCATTTTCATATTTCATTCGGGCGCGGGAAGATTGTTGGGAATGGCTGGACATGCAATAGTCAAGACGCATGGGTCTTGACTACGGCAGGCGGGGCGATCAGGCCGGAGGAAGCTTGCTATGTAGACGAAAGCTTTACAAAAATTATCAGCACTAGAGGTCTTGAGTTTAGGACAATCAAAAACGGGGAGGATGGACAGGCCATGAAAGGCTGTATTTATATTGGGCATGGGAAAAGTGCAAACGGGGGTTATGATCCGGGCGCGGTCAATGAGCGGCTTCAGCTGCACGAGTTCAAGCTTTGCAGGGAGATCGGCAAGTATGCTCATGCGGCGCTGAAGGAGTATGAGGATTTAACCGTCGATCTGGTGAACGATGACGGCAGCTTGAACCTGAACGAACGGATTAGCCATGCAAATAAAGGCGGGTATGACTGGATTGTTGAAATCCACCTGAATTCGTTTTCTTCCCAGACAGCGAATGGGACGGAAGCGTATTATTACAAAGGCACGGAGGACGGGCGGAAGATTGCAGATCATGTATGCCGGGAGCTTTCGAAAGCGCTGGGGATTTTCCAGCGGTCCAACGGCGTGAAAGGGGATGACGGCGGCGACAAAGTGACGGATTATTTCGGGATTGTGGTCAGGACGAAGCCGGCCGCCGTACTGGTGGAAACGCTGTTTATCTCCAATGATAACGAGGTGAAAAAGATTATCAATGCCGAAGGGCAGAGGAAGGCCGGTGAAGCGATCGCCCGGGGGATTGCAGCGGCGTTTGGGCTGAGGAAGAAGGAGCCGGAAAAGACGATGCGTTACCTCTGGGTCGGGCATTTCAGCACGCTGGAAGGGGCCGAGGCGGCGAAAAGGAAAATTGACGCGCTGGGGTATTATAACAAGATTTGCGTGGACAAGGAGTATAGGTAGGGGAGGGAATGCCCCTATATAGCAAAGCAGGAGTATCGCTTTCGGTTTGACCCGAGAGCGATACTCCTGCTTTTTTGCTTTTATGGGGTAATGCTGTATAAAAACTTTTCTATGTACTTCATCAATCCCGCAGGGATTCTAGAAAACGAATAGCCTCTTGAACAGTGGTAAAGGTGTGACTGTTTTGATGGAGCCAAGCATCCCGTTCATCAGAATTTTTATCATCAGCCGAAGGCATTCCCTCTTTCGTCAACCGGATGAGAACCTTTTCGCCGTTTCGGACTGCATCTGGCCAAAGCGCAGCGATTTGACAGATGGATGTGGGATCTCCTTTTTTATAACCAGGGACTTTTTGCTGAATCCAGTGGAGAGCATGATTCTTATCCGCTTTGGTGTGGAGGGCAGGCGCCGCCATTTCATAATGCAGACGGAACCAATATTCGATACAAGCGCTGGTCATCAATAGCCGTACCCGGATATTCGGTTTTTTACGCAGTCTGCGTAATTGTTTGATAATTTTAAACCGTTTTTCCCATTGGTTTGCATCATGATCTTCAGTATCGAAAAAGAACCATATTTCATCAATCGCTTCAGCGTTGTTGCGAAAGCGAGCCTCATTATCAAATTTGTTTTTGGTGCTTTCAAACAGGCTGGAGGATACTGGCGGGGGAATATGCAAAGCGGCCACATCGGAAAAAGCTGTGCGCAGGAACCTAGCATATTCCTGTTCGCTTTCTCCCTCACAAAAAACATAGATGATCTTTTTAGCTTTTCGGATCTGTCGAGCCATGGATCACACCTCCTCTGGTGTGATGTCGGGAATAGCTCCATATTTACCTAATAGATATCCTTTGCGAAGATTTTCAGTAGTAGGGGTTGAAAATTCACTGATGCTGTAGAGGGAAGAAGAACCATCTTTCTGATCTTTGTCTACAAAGTAAATTTGATCTTTTCGAATCAGTTCTTCATCCAGCAGGTCCAGATTGTGAGTAGTGAAGATAAGCTGAGCATGATGAGGATTAGAATCGGGGCTTTGAAATTTGGAAATCAAAAAGGCTGCCAGAAGGGGATGCAGTCCATTTTCCAGCTCATCTACCAGCAGTACTCCGCCCCTTTCCAGCGCCTGTTCCACTGCTGGGGCCAGGGACATGAGCTTTTTGGTACCATCGGATTCGTCCGCTAGGGGCAGGGGGTAAGCAGTGCTTTTCCCCTGATGATTGAGGCCTCTGTGAAAAGAGGTGGCGCTCATTTGTTCCATTTTCATTTTAGATTCCGAAACGTTGGGTGATGCGGACAGCGCTTTCATAAACTGTGTCAAAGCTGTTTTGAGCCCCTCTGGAATTCCTTCAATAGAAAGCCCCTCATCATCCAGCTCTTCATTTTTGATTTCAAATTTAATATCCTCTATGCCAATATCCGCTTCAACGGCATAGTGGGTGATGGCTTTAAGCATATTGGGATTCTCTGAGTATTCTATGAGCTGCTCAGGAATGTCCACATAGTCCCGGGAGAAAAACAAATTTTCCCGGAACCAGCTCATCGCCATTTTGCAGATCGGCTCGTTCATGGTGCAGGCTATGGAGAAGTACAGCTGGTTATGATTTACCGCTTCGCTGATCAGTTCCCGCAGCTTTCGCGCATTATTTTCCCGAAAGAGAAATTCTTGCCCCTCCCGGGAGAAAACCAGAGCCTTTTGTCCTTTAGGAGCATAATACAAATACTCTTGTAAAATACTCTTTTTCGTAGCGGAAAACCCATAAATATACTTGATCCCATCTTGAATATAGGTATACTCAAAGGAAGTGGGTTGATCTTCCGAATTGTCGTCCAGCAAGAAGGGCTGCATCGGTACGGAGGCGTTTTCATGCTGAGTTCTTTGGGCATTACGGATAAACTGAACACCCAGCCAGAAAGCACGGATCACATTGCTTTTACCTCCGCCATTTTTTCCAAAAATAGCAGCAGCAGGAAATAAGTCTGTGGGTTTGCAGGGAATCAGGCAGTGCCTTTTTGTCTGCAAACCGGTGGCTTCCATGGACAGGCAGCCTTCGTCGCGAAAAGAGCGGTAGTTGGAAAATTTGAATTCAATTAACATTGTTTATTTCTCCTTTAATTTTAGTATAACCTGACAAAAAGAGAAATACAATCATTTTTATGAAAAATTTTCATGAAAATGATTGTATTTCTTGAAAATAGGGTCTTATAAGTGAAAACATATTGCGTCTATTTCAATCCACGCCCCCGCGAGGGGGAGACCGACTCGTGTTACTTGCTCGCGATACTTGGCATATTAAAGCGGACTTTTACACATTCCGAGCAATTGTTATTCCGGTTAATCTCAATAATCTGGCAGGAATAGGTCATTCCGTTGGAAAGCCGCTCAAGGATTGCCCGGTTGTAATATCGGGGGATATAGCCCAAACGTTCACCCCTGTTGGCACTTACCTGAATGGCGAATGGATCCGCTTTATTTTCCGGTTCCGGATTTAGCTGCAACAGATCTCCGACATCAATCTGCGGCAGCAGAGCGCAATTATTTCCGCCGCATGGAGCCAAATGACGGACGCCCATGATAAAGAAATCCCGTTGGACGGTTTTTTCATCCGGAGAAATCGGGCGGATGAACTCATAGGTGTCAATGGGCAGTCTACCGCCGCATTTCTTCAATAGCTCATAGGCATCATATTTCTCAAGCCCGTATTTTTCAAGGATTTTTTCAATATCACGACGTTTGGGATCAGGCAATCGGCTGGAGAAAACAGGAAATAACACGTTGCTTTCGTGAGTCTTTTCTTCGGGGAAGGCTTCCAGTTTCCCCCATCCACAAGCCTGTGCCTCCCGATACTCCTCGCAATATTCAAAGGTAAACATTTCTGTCCGGTTTAGTTTTCCAACTGTAAAGTTTTTCCTGGTTTTGGGATCTTTCCAAATTAAATATAAAAAATCGCTGTTTTGCTTACTGGACATTTAGCTGCCTCCCTCTATTAACTCACCAAGAATTTCTAATTTTCTTTTCAAAAAACGTCGGATCAGTTCATTCTTTCTTGGATTCAAAAGCTCGGGTTGGTATGTACTTAGTAAATTGTCAATAATTTCTGGATTTAATCTTTCTAAAAAGCGTTTACAAAGACGAAGTGTTTCTGGATATGTTAAAAGGAGATGTTGGATTACTTTTTTGTGTGGAGGCTGTGCTTTACGGGAACCATCTATCCGGATAATGGATCGTGACTTGGTGTCAGTCAGCGCCCGAAACGGGCCGGGGTCTCTTCCAAACATCTGATCTAATAGGCCATCGTTTACATAACAGCATAAGGATGAGCCGTTATCATACAAAGGACATTTTCGTATTCGAGTTTGTTTATTTGAATCAGTGGACTCAAGAATTGCCCAATTACTTTGATGACGATCTTTGTTTCCGATTAGAAAATCAAAAATCATCATCTCGATCCAGATTTTTTTGGGAATAAATTTTTGTGTGGATTGAAAAATGTGTTCCAGACAATAGTATTGTCCAGTACGGAGATCGATCATATTATCGGCATCATAATGAGAATAAGATCCGGAAATAAACCCAATCCCTTCCTTCAGTTGTTCGTCGCGCTCGCTAACCAAATAGCTCATACTTCCGATACGTCCACGACGTATACCAATATCTACACGTGCGGTAGAAACTCCTAAAACTTGTCCCAACTGATGGGCTAAGTGCTCTGAAATATGCTCGGTGGTTTCCTGTGAGGTAGTGGGATCAATTTTAGGGAATTTAAATAAACCGATCTCTTCTTGATTGGAGATCAGCCAGACTTTTTCGCTTCGACCGCTGCCTTCTGATACACCATTATATTCATTCCAATTGTTAAAGTCCTGAATGGTGATCATCATGCCACCCTCGCTTTCATCAAACGAATCTATCCCGGAGATCCACTTTTTTATTTTATTCTGGCGATCAGTTGGATAGTCTTTTTCCTGTTTATTTAAGATTTTTTTCTTACTATACCATATTATAAAGAAAAATTCCAGAAAAGAAAGCAAAATATTCGATGTACTGCTCCTATATATCTCGAAAAAACGAACATAGGGTGCATGATTTTGTGCAACTAATTGAACTTTTTTTCATGTTTTTCCGAGATGATTTTTAGATTTTTTGCGATTTTTCGTCGATCAGAGTATAAAAAGGGAGATATGAAGGAAGTACAGCACAGAGTTGAGAAAGTGATTTTATTTTGTACTAATAAGATTGATTCAAATGCTTCGAAAGATACAAATGGAAGACTTTGCCTGCTTTGAAGCGGCTCTTTACTTGGATACACATAAGACGGATCCGGACGCGTTGGAATATTATCGGAAACATGCTAAGCTTGCCAAGGAAGCCAGAGAAGCTTATATTGCACATCATGGTCCCCTGAATATCAGCGACAGCAAAGCGGAATCCAGTTGGGAATGGACGGATGGTCCTTGGCCTTGGGAATATTCAGCCAATTAAATTAAGTCGTGTTTTCGGCGGAAAGGAACGATTATGTGGCAGTATAATAAAAAATTACAGTACCCTGTGAAAATTAAAGATCCGGATCCTGCGCTGGCCAAGCTGATTTTGACGCAGTTTGGCGGCCCTGATGGAGAACTGGGGGCATCCCAGCGCTATTTGAGCCAGCGTTACGGCATCCCTTCAGCGGAGGTACGCGGCTTGCTGACCGATATAGGCACGGAAGAATTGGGCCATTTTGAGATGATCAGTGCCATTGTTTATCAGCTTACACGAAATTTGAGTGTAGAGGATCTGAAAAAAGGCGGATTCGATGCTTACTACGTCGATCATACGACAGGGCTATATCCGGCGAACGCCAGTGGGGTACCTTTCAGCGCATCTACTTTTCAATCTACAGGGGATTCTTTAGCAGATTTGACAGAAGATCTTGCAGCAGAGCAAAAGGCGCGTTTGACCTATGATAATATCCTTCGTTTAGTGGATAATCCGGATGTACGTGATCCGATTAAGTTCCTGCGTGCGCGTGAGATTGTGCATTTTCAGCGTTTTGGTGAGGCACAGCGGATCATTCAGGAACAATTGGACTCGAAGAACTTCTATGCCTTCAACCCACAGTTCGACCAGCGGCCAAACCGGTAAATCCTGTTACTATAGAAAAAGAGGGAGCTTTCCATGCTCCCTCTTTTTCTATAGTAACAGGATTGAGTATATAGCGAAAGCCTATTATTCATAAACAGAACCGTCTGCCGTGGTGCCGATAGGGCTTCCATGATATTTCATACCGTAGTCGGTAGCGATGATTTCAAACTCGGTTACATCATCACCGATCACGCCGTAGAAGCTTCGGCCGTTCACCTGGAAGAAGAAATCCCCGGTTATTTCGGTATAGGTGCCGGACAATGTTCCATACCCTTCATACAAATTTACCTGCATGGAAAACGTGCCGTCTTGGAATAAAGTAATCCAGGAACCTTCATCCTCACGGAGTGTAAGCGTCAGATATTCGGGAGAAGCTTCGTTTTTTCCGCCGGCCCAGCCCTGATACCAATCATCCAGATTCACTTGGACGTCAGAGCCGCTCGCTCCAAAGGTCATATATCCGTCCGATTTGCGTACATAGATCAATCCTGCAAACTCTCTTGGAGCTTCCCACAGCTCCAAGACAAAATATTCCGCGCTGATGCTTGCAATATCATTTGCCGCTGCCCCGGTGCCTATTCCGGCCATATCGCCGATGGGGTGGTTGAGCAGCCAGTAATTCGCCAGCTTTTCCGCCTCTTCCATGGAATTTACCGGATCTGCTGCAGACATTCCCGGCTGTTGCCGCTCGATGGTATAGCTGCCGACAACAGCGTCAAAAAACCGTTGGAGACTGCCGGGATTTTCTCCCAGCCAGTTAAAATCAACCCGGTAAACCGTAGAACCAATTGCATAGAAGTAGCTTTGGAATCCGAGCCCGTCCGGGGCAGTATAGGTGATTTTCCTTGCAGGCACCCCATCCAATTGGGTCAGGAAAGTTTCTTGAATAGAAACGTCATGGTCAAATGTGGCGGCAAACTCCTCGTCACTGACAAAGAGATGGTCTGCGTCCTCCTGCGATAATTCAAACTTACTGACCGCAATATAAGAGTTTTCCTCCGGGATATCATCGTTTTCATTCCCGAGCAGGATCAGCGGGTATTTTTCGGCGGAATCCCCCATTAGGCTGGACAGCCTTTCCCCGGTAATAGGAACCCAGGCCTTGGGATATTGGAAAGAAAACCTCTCTTCTTCATTGGTATAGCTTTCCGAGAGAAGGACGCCCTGGGCAGAAACCGGGGATTGAGGTTTGGGTTTGCGGGTGCCGAAGAAGATCAGTGCAATGACAATCAGGATGACTAAAGCTGCCGCGCCGAAAATGATGGGCAGCATTTTGGATTTCTTTTTTACCGGGGCGGCCAGTACCGGAGCCGGCTGAGGCGGCGTTGGGGCCGGCTGAATAGGTGTATCGGAAACCAGTTTCGCGCCGCAGCTTTGGCAGAAAGCGGCCCCTTCTACGGCCTGTGTCCCGCACTTGTGACAGAACATTGTGAATTCCTCCTTGTATTGAACGTATAGCCTGTCGGGCAGATATCTCTTTTTCCATTCTATCAGAATGAATCTTGTCCGGCAAGCTTTGAAGCGCCTTTTCGGGCGGGGTTAATTGCAAAAATTCATTTTGTTTCGGGGATGTTTGGCGGCCAGCAGGTCTTTTTGCTTCCGCGCGGCAACATGGGTGTAAATCTGGGTGGTTAAAATCGAGCTGTGTCCCAGCAGCTGCTGGATATAACGGATATCCACCCCTTCCTCTAAAAGCAGTGTGGCGAAAGTATGGCGGAACATATGGGGGGTAATATGCAGACTGATTTTGGCTAGGTGTGTGTATTTTTCGATGAGTGTACGGACAGAGCTTTCTGAAATATGCCGGCGGAATCGGTTCAGGAAAAAGTATCCGGATTGCTCAATATAAGATACGGCCAATAGGGAATAGGTTTTCAACGAATTCAATACGCTCGGATGTACAACAGATACCATTCGTTCACGGCTTCCTTTTCCATAAATCCGGATCCATCCTTCCTCCAGGTTCAGGTCTTCCTTTTTCAGGTGGCAGAGCTCGGACACCCGTATACCGGTGGCAAAAAGCGTTTCAATAATTGCAATATCCCTCCAGACAACCCGGGCTTGCTCGGGCGTGATTCCCGAACGCTGGCTTTCCTGGTAGGCGGAGGACAGGATGGCCTCGATTGCCTGAAGAGGGATGGTTTTAGGAAGGCGGATCGGTTCACGAAAATGTGTACGGAGATTGGCCAGCGGATTTTTTGCAATTCTTTTTTCATATTCCAAAAAATGAAAAAAAGCTTTCAAAC
>CANSRB010000051.1 GCA_947649285.1 uncultured Clostridia bacterium | reverse complement strand
ATGTCTGCGCTTGAAAGGCTTAATCCCCTCATAAAATGCGCGGGAGGACACTCCTTATCTCTTCGCAGGGTTTGACATTTCCCCTCTAAATATGATACACTGAAGGCGAAAATAAAAAAATCTGAATGAGGGTTCCGCATATGAAAGAAATCTGTTTAGCACCGGACTTTTACAGCCAGTTCCAATGCAAGGGCGGGGATTGCCGCTATACCTGCTGCCAGGACTGGAAAATTCCTGTTTCCAAAAATGAATACCATAAGCTCCGCAATATCCGTATTCAGGATGATAAAAAAATGCAGGATACGATCCGCAACCTCTTTCACCGTACAAAAGGCGGCAGCGACCTGCAATATGCAGATCTCGTCCTGGACAATCAGCGTATGTGCCCTCTTCTGTCAGAAGAGGGGCTTTGCAGCCTGCAAAGCCAATGCGGCTTCAATTTCCTGCCGGATATCTGCAAAAGCTTCCCCCGGCAGCTGACCGTGAAGCCGGCAAAAGAAGCCGGGCTTTCCACCGCCTGTGAAAAGGTGGCCGAGCTGCTGCTCAATCGGACAGAAAGCCTCAAGTTCCAGATGACAGAAGCCGAAAAGCTGATCTCCGCGCTGATAGTCGTTCCCGAAAACCCCCTTTGCGAATATTATTCCGACATCCGCACCCTCTGTATCTGGATTTTACAAAATCAGGAATATCCCTTCGGCGACCGAATGATCCTGCTGGGGCTGGCCCTGAAAGACCTGGCCGAGCTGGAAGCTGCAAAAGCGGTGGACCAGGTGCCGTTATGGTTCGTCAAATGGCAGCAGCTGCCGCAGGATCAAAGCCAAAAGGAAGCCCTGGCGAAAATCCAGCCGAACTATTCCATGCTGGTTCCCAATTCTGCCCAAATCACCTTCATGGTACAGTCAACGCACTCCTCCTATAAAAATATGATGGACCAGGTTTTTTCTAACCTCGGCATTGAAATGCAGATTTCCGAGGAAGGAAAGATCATCATCCATTCCAATATCGATACCTACCGCGAGGCGCTCGCCCATTTTGAAAAAACCTTCCCCCAGCATGAGCTGCTTTGGGAAAATATCATGGTCCATCTTTTCTTTACCTATGGCTATCCGTTCTCCGAAAAGGGCGGCATCTGGGACAGCTACCGGAATTTCTGCAGCCTGTACAGCCTGTTGAAGTTCACTTGTATTGGTTACATGGCGGACAAAAACAGCATGCAGGATCTGGAATACAGTATTACGGAATTTTCACGCAATACCATCCATAACGCGGTGCTCAAGCAGAAAATTTTTGACCTGCTGAAATGGTTCTCGTCCGATTCGCTGGCACATCTTTCCATCCTCGTCAAAGGGTAACAAAAAAGCAAGGCTTTACGCCTTGCTTTTTATTTTATTCCGCTTCTGTTTCCTCCGGACGTAAAATCCGGACAGCCTGCGGGCAGTTTTCAATCCGCACCGTCCGATGTTTCCCGCCGTTTTCCCCGTCCAAAGTCCAGCCGATCTCCTCGTCCGAGGTCACCGTCAAACAGCTGGTATGGAAAAATTCAATGTTGCTCCCTTCATAGTTCCAGGTCAGCAGGCTGTTGATGGTCTGCTGGGTCTGGATGGCGTTTTGCGGCTTCCGGATGAACAGGGCCTCAAAAAGGCCGTCATCAGGCTGGACTTCATCCGGATTTAAGGTAAACAGCCCTGCTACCGAGGTAGAATTCGTGACTGCGCCGAACAGGAACTCCCCTTCCACCACTTTCCCATCTGATTCGATCCGCAGGCGACGGGATTTCACCTCCCCCAGGGTTTTCATGCTCTGGAGCAGGTAGGCCAAATGCCCCAGCATATTTTTCAATGTCTGGGGTGTAGCATAGGAAACCTCGGTAAAAATACCGAACGCCGCAATATAGGAAAAATAGCGGTCATTAAATCGGCCGATGTCATAGCCAAAGGAAGCCCCCTCTATAATCCCTTCCGCTGCTTGAGAGAGGTTCCGGGGAATTTGCAGGCTGGAGGCGAGGTCATTGGTCGTCCCAGCGGGTAAGTAACCCACCGGCGGGGGATTTTCCAATGCCATCAGCCCGGTAACGGTTTCGTTAAAGGTCCCGTCCCCGCCGCAGCAGACCACCAGGTCATATTCCTTCGCACGGTTTTGGACAAACGCGGTTGCGTCCTTCGGCTTCTGCGTTGGGAAAATGGTCGCTTCATACCCTCCTTGAAAAAGAATATCCACCGCTTCAAACAGCGCCGCCTTCGCCTGTGCCTTTCCGGCGTGCGGATTGATGATCAGCATACATTTTTTCATTCTTTCCTCTCCTTTCAAAGAATCACTCCAGCAGCTCCAAAATTTTCCGCTGGGTCAAGCTTTCCCGGGTTACCAGGCCAATGTCCATCTCCTCGGCCCGCCGCCAAAGCATGGACGGAATCCGGTGCTCAGGCGTCGTAGTAATTAACGCAGTACGGGCATGGCTCCCGCCGAACCTCCGGGAATACAAAAAGATTTCGTTCAGATCATCCGCGGATGGAAGGGAGGTTTTGCAGGAAATAAACAGCGGGTTGATCCCGTCCATCAATACTACGTCGATTTCATTGACAACATTCCCTTTTTCCGTCAGTTCCCCATCCCAATCCAGCACAACGCTCATCCGGCAGTCCGAAAAACGGCCGGTACGCCGCGCCAGGATATACATAAACATTTCTAAAAAGCTTCCCTGGGTCGTCATATAATTCCGGATATCCGGGTCGGCATAACGAAAGCTGACGCGATCCTCTTTTATTTTCAGTTTTTCCAAAAATCCCAGGCGTTCCGCTTCCAAAGCCAGCTTTTCATGAAAACGCAGGTTTTTCCGCCCTGGCTTCGGATCCCGCAGCGCATTGACCCAAAGCGAATCCCGGCCATGCTCCGGTAAACGATGGGTCACCTCCTGCAAATAGCGGGAAAATTCCCCCCAGCCCTGCGCTGTCTCCAGCGTTTTCCGGAAGTAGGTCAGGATCGCCCCATGCCAACGCTCCGGAGGGGCTGAGTGCATCCCGCCGGAAATACCCGCTCCATTCGCCCAAGCCAAATCCTCCAGCCGGAGTTTCGGCGGGGTAAATTCCGCAAAATAAGAACAAGCCCCTCCCAAGTCAAAAAAACGGCGCGTCTCATAATTGACATAATAACGGGGCAGGCCATGTTCAGCACAAAAGCGCTCCGCCAGAATCCGGGCAATCCCGTTCCCGCCGGAAAGTTCGAATACCGGGCGGGGATACAGCGCATACAGCGCGGACAGCGCCGCCTGGATCGAGGAAAAATCCGTATAGCATACCGGGCAGACAAATACGTCCATCCAGGGATAACGCTTCCGGAGCGCCGCACAGATTTTCTTCGCCTGGTCCCCGTCCTCCTCCGGATCGGTCAGAAAGGCCACCGCTTCCGGCTGGAAACCATGCGGGGCAAAGAGGTTGTGCATGATCTCATGATCGTCGAACAATTCCACCAGCAGCTGCATAAAAATCCCCCTCTCGCTCCTTTTTCCCTGAGCCATCCTCCACAAAAACCGGCCCTGTTAAAAGTATTACGCCGGTTTAATCGGATGCCGGAGGACCGTTTTCCATTTTTCCGGCGCGGATTTCCGGGGATCAGACAAATAAATCTCATGGTGCAGGCGGGCCAGGGAAAAATCATTTTGGAAGCCCTGTTCCGCGATATATCGATCCATGCAGGCTACGGATTCCGGCTCGGTATCATAGGGGCCCTGATGCAGGATCTGGACGCACAGGCCCTCCTCAACCGTCAAAAATTCTGTTTCCGAGCAGTCCAATTTTTTCTTCCGTCCTGCCTCTGCTTTGGCCCAGTCAACGTCCGCCGGGGTGATAAAATCAGGCAGACGAATCGCGGCAATCCAATGAAAGGCTGATTTATTAGCGTAATCTACCCCATTCACCCCCTCTTGAAACCAAAAGCCCTCCAACGGGGGAACCACGTAGTCAAAAAAGCCTTCCATTGTATACCCGGATTTGGGGCTCATCTTGAGCGTATAGGCCACGGCATAGAGGACGCCGACGGCTTGCTGATACGCGCCGCCCTCCTGGTTGGGATCCCCGCAGCCCCGCAAAGCAATCATATTCATCGGCGGGACATTCACCATTTCCGGAACCTGTTTGGGTTTATAAAATTCTTTATACTCTTTTTTGAAATCAAAAGGCATTTCCGATCTTCCTTTCTTGAATGATTTCCATAAAAACTGTTTTACACACCCTTTTTCATCCCCGCGCATAGGATAGGAAAAACCGGGGAAAGGATGAACCTGCCATGAAATGGAGTCTTTGCATGATTGTCCGTAATGAGGAAGAAGTCCTGGCACGCTGTCTGGAAAGCGCGCAGGGAATCGCCGACGAACTGATCCTGGTGGATACCGGTTCCAGCGATCATACCAGGGAGATTGCCCGCCGCTATACCAGCCGCGTACTGGACTATACCTGGGCCGACGATTTCGCCGCCGCCCGCAATTTCGCGTTGGATCAGGCGGAAGGGGACTACCTGTTCTGGCTGGACGCTGATGACGTCCTTCCGGAAGAAAGCCGCCAAGCCCTGATCCAACTGAAACAAACGCTGGATCCCTCGGTCGATGTCGTGATGCTTCCCTACCAGGTCGCTTTTGATCCGGCTGGAAAACCCACCTTTTTCTACGACCGGGAACGGATTTTCCGGAACAGTCCGCAGTTCCGCTTTGTCGGACGGGTACATGAAGTCGTGCCGCCCAGCGGAAAGGTTATCCGCAGGGAAATCCCCATCCTACATAAAAAGATCAAACCCGGCGACCCGGACCGGAACCTCCGTATCTTCGAAAAAATCCTCGCTTCCCACATCCCGCTGGACGCCCGTCAGCAATTCTACTATGGCCGCGAATTGTATTTCCATACCCGGTATGAGGAAGCCGAAGCGGTTTTCCAGGATTTCCTGCGCCGGACGGACAGCTGGATCGAAAACCGGATCAATGCCTGCCATCTCCGCGGGCTCTGCCTGGAGCTGCTGAACCGCCCCGAGGAAGCCCTCCCCGCCTTCCTGGAAAGCCTTCAGGAAGGGGTTCCCCGCGCTGAGCTTTGCTGTGATCTTGGCCGGTGCTTCTTCAACCGGGGGGACTATCCGGCCGCCGCCTTCTGGTACGAACAGGCCGCCTCCCGGACGCCGGAGCCGGAAAACGGCGGCTTTTTTGAGGCGGACTGCTATGGCTATATCCCCCAGATCCAGCTTTGCGTCTGCTATGACCGGATGGGGTATCCAGACCGTGCAGAGATCTGCAATGAAAAAGCCGCGGAGTTCTGCCCGGATTCTGCCGCCGTCGCCGCAAACCGAGTTTATTTCGAGCAGAAACGGCAGCAGGGATGAACCAGGATGGAGCTAGAGTCTGTTTTAAAACCGGAGAAATGCTGGATTTTTGGTCAGAAATGAGTGAATTCAAGGAAAAAAGCCGCAAGAAAGGCTGCCGCCTTTCGAGGATTTTTGATGCCGAAGCCACCATTTCTGGGCAAAAAAGACCGTATTTCGGAGTTTTAAAACAGACTCTAGAGTTCATAGGGCGTCTGCTGATAAACATAATAGTTCAGCCAGTTGGAGAACAGCAGGTGCGCGTGCCCCCGCCAGATAAACGGCGGATCCTGTTCCGGGTTGTCCCCCGGGAAGTAACCTCGGGGCATTTCAATCGGGAGCCCTTTTTCCACATCCCGGAAATACTCCTCCGCCAAGGTGCGGCGGTCATATTCCGAATGGCTGGTCACGAAAAACTGCCGTCCGTCCTGAGAAGCCAGGATATTGCTTCCGGCCTCTTCCGACCTGGAGAGGATTTCCAAACCCATACCGGGAAGGATCTCCTCCTCACAGATCGCGGTATGCCGGGAATGAGGCGCAAAGTAAACCTCGTCAAACCCCCGGAGCAGCTGATGGCTGGGCATCTGCACCCGGTGCGGAAAAATCCCGAACATCTTTTGGGGCAGAGGGCGCTTCCCAATACCAAAATGATAATAGAGCCCGGCCTGAGCTCCCCAGCAAATATGGAACGTCGAGCAGACATGGGTCTTAGACCATTCCATAATCCGGCAAAGCTCTTCCCAGTAATCCACCTCCTCAAACGGCATCTGCTCTACCGGTGCGCCGGTGATGATCAAGCCGTCAAAGCGCTGGGTACGGATTTCTTCAAAGCTTTTATAGAATTTCAGCAGGTGCTCAGCGCTGGTATTTTTCGCAATATGGGTGGCCGTTTGCAGAAGCTCAATATCCACCTGAAGGGGTGTGTTCCCCAGCAAACGGAGAAGCTGCGTTTCGGTTTCCAGCTTTTTGGGCATCAGGTTCAATATGGCGATCCGAAGCGGACGGATGTCTTGATGCGACGCCCGCTCCTCGCTCATCACAAAAATGTTTTCCTTTTCCAGCGCACTGCGCGCAGGAAGACTAGCAGGGATATTGATCGGCACGGATACACTCCTCCATTTCTATTTCTGTTCCAGTATAACAAAATACCAGCCGTTTGGCAACCGCAGAAACCAAACGGAAGTGTCCTCTCACACATTTTATAAAAGGATCAAGCTTTCAAGAGGAGTCGCCCCCGAGCTGCGTCCCTCCGGCGTCGGACCGGGGCGGCCCTACAGCAAGGCAACTCTCCTGTTGTCCGCCATGTGGGGGGTCCCTTTCCTATGGTACTACCATCGATTTGAGCCGTTTTGCTCGCCGCCGTTTACGGCGGCCAACCGCCAAACATGGCAGATATTACTTCCGAACTGAAAGGTCGGAAGTAATATTTCCTGATAAAAAGATTAACATCGTTTTATCGAGAATTCGTATAAAATCTTTATATTGGACACTCCCAACCAAGCATCGGCAGAAAAGGCCGGCGCAGCTTGAAGCTGTGCCGGCCTTTTTTCATGACTGAACGTTTCTTCCTGAACAAATCAGATTAAATACCGTTTTAACAAACGGGTCAGATCCGCAAGGTCGATCGGTTTGGCTACATGGGCGTTCATGCCGCATTCCAAGCAGCGCTGGATATCATCCGAAAAGGCGTCTGCACTCATCGCGATAATTGGGACTGACAGCGCATTGGGGTGGTCCAGCCCGCGGATCGCAGTGGTTGCTTCATAGCCGGTCATATGCGGCATCCGAATATCCATCAGGATCACATCATAATATCCCTCGGGGGAATTCCGGAACTTATCCAGGCATATCTGCCCATCCTCCGCCCAATCCAGCTCCAGGCCCAGCTCGGACAGCAGCTCACTGGCAACCTCCCAGTTCAGCTCGTTGTCCTCCGCAAGCAGGATGCGGCGGCCAGACAAGTCGATATCTTTCTGCTCCGAAATTTTCTCCTCATCCTCTTCGTGGTTCATATACTGGCGCAAGCCATAGAAAAGAGTCGATTTAAACAACGGCTTGGAAATAAACCCGCTGATCCCCGCCGCACGGGCTTCTATTTCAAACTCGCTCCAATCATAAGCCGAAATCAGCAGAATCGGGATTTCATTCCCCAAGCTCTGCCGGATCTCTTTTGCCACCTGGATCCCGTTCATGCCGGGAAGTTTCCAGTCCAGCAGGATAATCTGATAGTCATCCCGTTTCTGATGACGCTGGACAACCATCTCAATCGCTTTTTCCCCGCTCAAAGTCCAGTCAGCCTGGATGCCGATCGAACTCAGCGCTTCGACCGAAGTTTTGCAGAGCAGCTCATCATCATCCACCACCAGCATCTTCCAGGCGGGAAGGGTCATATCCTCTTCCATTGCAGTTGCTTTTTCAAAATCAAACGTAAGGTAGAATTCCGTGCCTTTATCCGGCTCGCTGCGCACATCAATCGTCCCATCCATGGCATCTACAATATACTTCGTGATAGCCATTCCCAAGCCGGCGCCTTCGGTTTTATGGATTCTGGTTCCGTCAGCACGGGTGTAGGACTCGTATATTTTTTTCAGGAAATCCTCTGTCATGCCAATCCCATTATCCTTCACCCGAATATGGATCCGGACATAGTTTTCCCCTTTAGGAGATTCTTCTTCAAATATGGTTAGCCGGATAAAACCGTTTTCCGGCGTATACTTGGTCGCATTGGACAAAAGATTCAGCAAGACCTGATTCAATCGCACGCCATCGCACCAGATATTCTCTGTCAGGATATTTTCCACCTGAATATCAAATGTTTGTTTTTTCGCTTTCACCTGCGGCTGTACAATGCTGACAATCCCTTCAACAACTTCCTTTAACGAAATCTGGTCCGTTGTTAAAGTCAGCTTTCCGCTTTCAATTTTAGACATATCCAAAACGTCATTGATCAGCCCTAACAGATGTTTACTGGACAACGTAATTTTTCTCAGGCAATTCTGCACCTGTTCCCGGTCATCCATATGGGCTGTTGCAATCGCAGTCATCCCTACGATCGCGTTCATAGGCGTGCGGATATCATGGCTCATATTCGCTAAAAATTCACTTTTCGCCTTGTTGGCTTCAATCGCCTCTTGACGGGTGGTATCCAGCTCCTGCAGCTGAGCACGGGTCATAGAGAAATACCGCCGGAAGATTAACGTTAAAAGAACCAGTATAGAAGCACAGGCCGCTAATGTTGTAGTGACGCGCTGACCGCTCAGGCTGTTGATTGTTTCATCCAATATGCCATAGGGCATGACAGCGACCAGATACCATTCCGAATACGGCAGGGGGCTGCCGCAGATTTGCAGTTCTTCTCCGTCCACTGTAATCGTGGTATCATACGGCTTGCTTTCTTCCAGCGCGGTTCTAAACTCCCCAAGAACCCGTTCTGTTGAAGGCTGGCCTGCCGCAAGATCAGCCTGCTGCTGCAGAAGGTCAAAAAAGAGCCACAATTCGGCATTCTCATTGCGGATGACAAAGCTGCCGTCCGGCCGGACGATATGATAATACGTCAGCTGTTCATCATCGTTCTCTAAAGCCAGAAAGTTTGTAATATATTCCACAGGGACAGCCGCTATCAATCCGGTACTGCTGTCACCGTTGGACATGGGGTAATGCGCGTCAACACCAAACAGGACTACCTCATTCCCATTGACATCAGTCCCTATAGCAGTCCGCCGTTCCCCCCGCACCAGTGATTCGACAAAAGGAGATGGATTGAGCGGCTGTATGGGCTGCCCATACAGCGTTTCAAATTCCCCCTCGTTTGAACAAAGTGCTAAGTAGTTAAAGTTCCGGACCTGCGCCCTGTAAATAAGTTCCTCATACAAATCCTTTTGGGTACTGTTCTCTGCTGAAACAACCGAAACAATGCCATCAACCTCATCAAAACGCAGCTTTATGACGGATTCGAAATGCACGGACATCTGCTGGTTCATCCCGGACATATAGATTTTACCAACGTCATAAATAGTCTTTTTACTCTGCCGGTTCATGTAAATCCCCAAAAAGCTGAAAATAATGATGCTAAAGAGTAAAAGCCCAATGAAACTATACCTTAAAAACCGTGTCGTAGACTTTTTACTGCTCTCCATCGGCGTTATTCCTCCCCAGACTGCTTATATTCTTCAATGGCGCTCACGGTTTGGGAATAGTCACCCGATAATTGCGGACGCATGGCAGCCGCTTTCTCATAATCGTTTTCCTTTAGCGCCTTTGTGGCTGCCTCGCTGCTTTCATATAATTTCGTAAAAGAAAGGTTCTGGCAAATCCCCTTGATGGTATGGACTGCCCGAAGCGCTTCCCCATAATCCTTGCTGTCCATGGATACCTCAAACAGGTCGAAGCTCTTATCGTCCAGAAATTTAAAAACAAATTTCTGGACGGTCTGCTCCCGCCGCAATCTGCCCAGTACCTCATCATAATCTCCACCCAAACGCGTATAACAATCTTTTAAAGTCATAAACAGGTCTCCTTTCCTTTTCTAACCGATGTCTGCGCTTAAAAACTGTATGGTCACAAAGTTTTTTCTCGCCTTTGCCTGATACATCATGTTATCCGCAACGGTAAACAGCTCTTTTGTTTTTCCTTTGCCGTACACTCCTCCGATACTTACGGATATATGTATTTCAGGATATTTCTCTATCGTAAGCAGGTCGATGGCAGCCCGGATTCTTTCCAGCTTTTTCTTAAATACATCCGCAGGGATATTGGAAAATACAATGACAAATTCATCGCCGCCATAACGGATCACAGCATCTGATTTCCGCACACAGGATAAAATCGTTTGGGCAATGCCCTGCAGCACCGTATCGCCTGCTGCGTGCCCATAATTATCGTTGATCTGTTTAAAATTATCTGCGTCAATTACGACGACAGCTTCAGCATCCTCTGCGCTTTCAAAATGCTCGTCATAGTAACGGCGATTATAGACATTGGTCAAGGAGTCAATATACAATAATTGCAAATGCCGCTGTTTACGGGACAGGACTGTGTATTTCTCATAGGAAAACAGCCTGTCGTAGTCGATTTTTCCTCTCACCGCCTGAATATTATTTTTCAATCCCTGTTCCGTCGAAACATCCGTCAGCTCGGTGGAAAGCGTATCTGCAATTTCTTGTAGGCATTCTAAAAGAAGGGGGTTAAACGTACCGCACTGCCCTTCCAAAATCATTTTCAATGCGTCTTCATGGGTATAGGCTTTTTTATAACACCGTTCACTGGTCAAAGCGTCGTACACATCGGCCAGCGCCACCACCTGGGCAGATATCGGGATCTCCTCCCCCTGCAAACCATCCGGATATCCCTTGCCGTCATATCGTTCGTGGTGCCACCGGCAGATTTCAGAAGCCACTTGAACAATGGGCGCCTCCTGCTGTTCGGCAGGCAGCTCTAAAAGCATCTGGGAACCGATCGCCGAATGGGTTTTCATCACTTCAAACTCTTCTGGGGTAAGACGTCCAGGTTTATTCAAAATTTCACCCGGGATCGAGATCTTTCCAATATCATGCAGCGCCGAAGCCGTACTGATCAACGAAATATCTGCTTTGGACAACGGGTATTTATCCGTCTTCCGGGTCAGCTGCTTGAGCAGACATTTGGTAATAGCATTGACGCGCAGTACATGCAGCCCGCTCTCCCCATTACGAAATTCCACAATATGGGACAGGATAGAAATCATCAGCTTATTATTTTTTTCCTGCTCGGAAAATTGCTCTGCGATGATTTTTTCAAGGCGCTGCTGCCGTGCATATAAAAACATGGTATTTGATATCCTGCGCTGGACAATGGTCGGGTCAAACGGACGGCTGATATAGTCAAAAGCCCCAAGATCATAGGCCCGCTTGATATTTTGAGGGGAATCATCTGCAGAGATCATAATAACCGCAAAGGTATCATTCCAATGGTATTTATTGATATAGGCCAATACCTCAAACCCATCCATTTCAGGCATCATAATATCCAAAAGAAGGAGTGAGAAATCCGTCCGGTGCTGTGAAAGGATAGAAACCGCCTCTGTTCCATTTTCAGCCTCTACAACATCATATTGATCGTCCAGGATATCTACCAGAAGAGCACGGTTCATTTCTGAATCGTCCACGATTAAGATTTTTTGTTTTTCCATAATACGGAATTTCCCTCCTAAACAAAGTTACGATTTTATGACATAGGTGATCGTCCATTCAAATGAATTTCTAAGAAAAAAGGGGGCCTCTGGGCCCTGTCGTCCCGAATCCGGCCATACTAGCCCTATCCCTCCGAAATTTTTTCAGAGGGAATCAACGCTCCGATTTTTATTTACTTTTTTAGTATAGCAAACTACTCGTCATTTGGCAAGTAAAGAACCAGATTCACTGAAAAATTTATACCGATTCAGGATAATCCGTTTCCGGAACCCCTTTTTTCAGCCGGTTCTTTGGTAACCGTCCGGGAAATTGGAATAGCAGGGCCTCGCCCTGCATCCGAATGCGAGGCTCATGCCGCCCCGCGCTTTGATCGCTCAAAGAAAAGGGAGGAAAAGAAAACCGCTGGGGGAGGCCCCCCAGTCCCCCCGGACACTTTTACCCCAGGCTAACTAAGTGCGGAAATGTTCTCGTGGTAAACCTCCCAGGGTTCCATCCTAAGGGGAGTGCTGTCTATTTTACGGTCTGTGCTCCTTTGGACTGGCCTGTTGTAACGACTCCCAAGCTTGCCTTCTGTAATGCCCTAGAAGCAGAGGCTCCTACTCTCTGCAACCCGGTCGCCTACGCTGATCGGGAATCCAAGGGGACTCCCTTGGCGCATTTCTTTCCTCTATTTCTTTGGGCGTCCAAAGAAATAGAGCAGGGCGTGGGGCGCGTAGCCC
>CANSRB010000050.1 GCA_947649285.1 uncultured Clostridia bacterium | reverse complement strand
GACCGCCTGAAAGCGAAATTGGAGGGGAACTGCGTCTTTCTCTGTATTGGCTGCGCCGGGATCGAAACCGGCGGGAAAAAAGAAGAGGCTGCCCGGCTGATCCGGGAACGATATCCCGAGCCGGCGGTCATGACGAATGACGCTATGCTGGGGCTGTATGCCGCCTTGGAGGGGCGGGACGGCCTGCTGGTGATTGCCGGGACGGGGTCCATCGGCTATCTCAAACAGGGCGGGGAACTGCGCCGCTTTGGCGGATGGGGGCATCTCATCAATGACGACGGCAGCGGGTATACCATTGCCGCCAAAGCCATCCGGTTCATTGCTTACGGGTTTGATACCAACCACAGCGAAACCTTGCTGAAGCAGAAAGTCTTTGCTCATCTGGGCATTCAGGAGCTGCGGGAACTGATTGACTTTACTTACCGTTCCTCGAAAGGGGAACTGGCCGCGCTGACCCCTATTGTGGAACAGGCGGCAGAGGAGGGCGACCCTCAGGCCGGAGAGATCCTGGACTGGGCCGGGGAACGGATTGCCTACCTGGCGATTGGGCTCTGCCGGCAGTATGGTGTGGAAAATCCAGAGATTGCCATTTCGGGCAGCGTGATCCGGAAAACTGCGCGGGTCAACAAAAAATTCCGGGAAACGCTTCTCCGGGAAATCGGGAGCTTTACCCTTCATGAGCGCCGTTTTGAACCGACAATCGGCGCGTATTACCTCTACCTGGAACAGCAGAATCAGGCTGGGGAATAAGTTTTCCACCGGCTCTTGCCAATTTTGTGGAAAACTTTTTGAAAACGCATTCGCCGGGTGGGCTTCTTCACCCGAATATAGACAAGCTGACATCAAGAGAGGATGTTTGAGAAACTATGACGATTGTTGAATTTCGGCCGGAAGAGCTTTCGGCTGTCTGCGCCCTGTTCAATGCCGGGGCGGAGGGGGAATACCCCCATCGGAAATTGACGGAAACGCAGTTTTCCGCCCTCTTCCTGGAGGATACCGAGCGGGTGCAGAAATGCAGCCTGACTGCCTGGGAGGACGGACAGCTGGTTGGATTCGCGAACGGCTGCGTCCAGAACGGCAAGGAGATCGGTTATGTGACCTTTGTACTGGTTTCGCCGGAATCCCGCCGGAAAGGGATTGGAACTGTCCTGCTTGGGCGTTTGGAGAAAACCCTGGCGGAAAAGAAAGCGCTGACCGAATACCAGGTCACTTTCTTCAATCCGATCAACCTGACTTGGATTGTACCCGGGACGCCCATGCACGACCACCCCAACGCCCCCGGAATCGATGTTTCAACCGGCGCTTATCTGTTCTTTAAAAATCTGGGCTATCTGGATTTCGCGTATCAGAATTCCTTTTACCTGCCTTTGTCCCAGTATGAAATGCCGGAAAAAATCCAGGAACGGATCCGCCGCCTGCCGGAAAAGGGGCTTTCCATCTGCCGGTTTGACCCGGCCCGGCATTACGGTCTGGCCGAGCTTTGCGATGATCTGGAAAACCCGCTTTGGAAAGAGGAGCTGCTGGCCAACGCTGCCCGGCCGGATGGTGGGGATCCCCTCATGATCGCCGAGCACGAGGGGCAGGCGGTTGGATTTGTCGGCCCGCTCCGCGTCCAGGAAAGCGGCCGGGGTTATTTTGCCGGGATCGGCGTTCACTCGCAGTTCCGGCAGTACGGGCTGGGCAAGGCGATGTTTGCGACCCTTTGCTCCTCCCTGAAGGAGATGGGCGCGGGCTATATGACCCTCTTTACTGGGGAAACCAACCCAGCGCGGAATATTTATCAGGCAGCGGGCTTCCGCATTGTGAAAACCTGGGCGGATATGAAAAAAGAAATCCCGCAATGAGCAGTCGAAACCATACCAAAGCATCTTGGATAAGGAGAATTTATCATGTCTGAACCTAAAACTATCATGGCAATCGGCGGGCACATCGGGGATATGGAGCTGACCTGCGGCGGCGTCCTGGCGACCATGGCGCTCAAGGGCTGTAAGATCATCACGGTGGCTCTTACGGCAGGCGAACGGGGGAACCCGCCTCATTTGACCGTCCCGGAATACCGCAAGCAGAAAGTCGAGGAGGCCCGCGCCTTTGCCGAACTTCTCGGCGGGATCAGTGTTGTCTGGGACTATCCGGACTGCGAACTTCCGGTAAATGACGAAACCCGTTTCCAGCTTTGCGATGAAATCCGGCGCTACAAACCGGACGTCCTGCTGACGCATTGGGGTGGCTCGATCCATAAGGATCATATCAGCACCCATCAGCTGGTTTTCGACGCACAGCTTCTGGCAGGCCTGCCTTCGGTTGAGCGGGAGGAACCCGCGCATTTTGCCAGAGGGCCTTACTACTGTGAAAACTGGGAGGATCCCAACGGATATGTCCCTCATACCTATATGGAAGTGTCGGACGAGGGGTTTGAGCTTTGGGAAAAGGCTATTTCCCATCACTGGTTCACTATCCACTCGAAGGACTTCAAATATAAAGAGTACTATACCCATCTGATGCGGGTACGCGGAATTGAGATGAGGAAAACCCGCGCTCAGACATTTATGGTAGAGCCGATGGACCGTCGGGTTTATAAGTCGGAATTTTAATCCGGGAGGAGGACAGGCCATGAATTTTACCCAGGCTGAAGCCCTGCTGAGGCAGGGGATTGCGGAGGGCTTGATGCCTGGCGCCGCTTATGCAGTGGGGCAGGGAGAGCGGGTGTTTGCCCAAGGGATCTTCGGGAACCGGCAAATGATTCCGGAACCCCTCCCGCTGGAAGAGGATACCCTGTTCGACCTGGCTTCCCTTTCGAAGCTGGTTGGAACCACGATGGCGGCGCTGCGGAGCATCGAGTCCGGACGGCTTTTGCTCTCCGACCCGATTTCCCGCTGGTTCCCGGATATGCCGGCCGATAAATCCGGGATAACTCTGCGGCATCTGCTGACTCACACCTCCGGGATCCCGGCCCATCTTCCGCTCTGGCAGATGGGGATTCGTCCGGAGGAGTATCCTTCGGCAATTCTTTCTGTACCCCTGCGGAATCCGCCGGGCCGGGAAACCGAATACAGCTGCATGGGTTTCCTCCTGCTGGGGAGGATTCTTGAGCTTGTTTGGGAACAGCCGCTGGATGAACTGGTTTCCGCGCTGGTATTTGATCCGCTAGGAATGGCGAGCGCTTGTTACCGCCCGGATTCCCTTAACTGCGCTGCAACGGAGTACCGTGATCCGGCACGGCCGGAACTGGGGATCCTTTGCGGCGAAGTGCATGACGAAAATGCCCGCTTTGTGGGCGGGGCCGCTGGGAATGCCGGTATTTTCTGCCGCTTTTCGGATATGATCCGGTTCGCTTCCATGCTGTCCGGGCGAGGGAAGGGATTCCTCTCGGAAAGGATGTTCCGCTTGGCAGTTCAGAACGTGACGCCCGGCTGTTCGGAAAGCCGGGGGCTGGGCTTCCAGCTCTTTACCGGCGCGGACTGTCCCTGCGGCGACCTGTTTTCCTCCGGCAGCTTTGGACATACCGGATTCACCGGTACCAGCCTGTATGTGGACGAGGAAACCGGGGTGTATATTCTGCTTTTGACCAACCGGGTGCATCCCAGCCGGGAAAACGGCGGAGAATTCTTCCGGATGCGCCGGGCGTTCCAGAACGCAGTCTGGGGCGGGCTTTCACTGGAAGAAGGAGGACGAGCATGAAATCAACTGTTTTTACCGGTGCGGACCGTCTGGAAACGGCGGCTTCTGTCCTGAAAGGACGGCGGCTGGGGTTGATTACCAATCCGACCGGATTGAACCGGGAGTTCCGTTCCACGATCGACCTGCTGAACCGGGATTATACGCTGGTCTGCCTGTTTGCGCCGGAGCATGGCGTCAGAGGAGATCAACAGGCGGGGGAGAAAATTGAATCCTATACGGATAGTCAAACCGGGTTACCTGTATACAGCCTGTATGGAGAGAATCCACATCTCAAGCCGGCAATCCTGGAGCAGCTGGATGGGATTGTCTTTGACATTCAGGATGTGGGCGCGCGGTTTTATACCTATCTGTATACCCTGGCGTATGCCATGGAGGATGGGGCGAAGGCCGGGAAAGCTGTAATTGTCCTGGACCGTGTCAACCCGGTAACCGGTGCGCGGGTTGAGGGGACGGTGCTGGATCCGGCGTTTGCTTCCTTCGTCGGCCGGTTCCCGATGGCGACCCGGTACGGCCTGACCATTGGGGAATACGCCCGCTGGCTGAATGAAACCCGTTCCATCGGCTGTGATTTGACCGTTATCCCGCTGGAGGGCTGGAAACGGTCGAGCTATTTCGACGAAACCGATCTTTGCTGGATCCCGCCTTCTCCCAACCTGCCGACGGTGGATTCCTGCCTTTGCTATATCGGGAACTGTCTGTTCGAGGGTACCAACCTGTCGGAGGGCCGGGGTACGACCAAGCCCTTTGAGGTGATCGGAGCCCCCTGGCTGGATGCTGCCGGAACGATTGCCCAGCTTCGGGATCAGTACCCGGGCGGGGAGATCCCAGGGGTTCGCCTGCGGGAAACCTGGTATACCCCGACCTTCTCGCTGTTTGCCGGGGAGCTCTGCCGGGGGATCCAGTTCCATATTCTGGATCGGGCGGCGTATGCGTCGTTTGAAACGGCTGTCCGGCTGCTGGATCTGATCCGCCGGAATCATCCGGAGTTTGAATTCCTTCCGCCGGCGAAAGAGGGAAGGCCGCCCTTCATCGACTGCCTGCTGGGCAGCGACGCGATCCGAGCTGAAGGTTTCTCTCCGGACAGCTTTCTGGCTGAACAGGCGGTTAAGCTGCGGGCCTATGAATCGGAAATCGCACCTTACCGGATGTATGAATAGGAAAAACAAACCCTCCGGCTTGGGCAACCTGCCGTAAGGGATACCCGTTGAAAAGCAGCTTCTTTTCAACGGGTATTTTGTCATCATCCTGCTGGTCAATCCCGATTGATCGGCAGGATGATGATATGTTCATTTGCGTTGCTTGCCGCAACGGGTTTTCTTCCGTATGATAGCAGTGAAAGGAGGGCATCCCTGATGCTGAATGAAAACATTAAAATAATCCGGAAATCCAAAGGGCTTTCCCAAGAAGAGCTTGCCGTCAAGCTGAACGTGGTGAGGCAAACCGTCTCGAAATGGGAACAAGGTCTGTCGGTCCCGGATGCCGATCTGCTGATATCTCTGTCAGAGGCATTTGAAACGCCCGTAAGTACACTGCTTGGGGAAACCATTGTTGAAACGAAACCGGATGAATTAAGAGCCGTCTCTGAGAAGCTTGAGGTCATCAACCTACAGCTTGCGCGCAGAAAAGCAGCGGAACAAAAAGTACTTCGTTGGTTTTTTATCCTATTGTGTACGGTTACGGTGGCTATTTTTGCAGTCCTAGCCGTGTTTAATAGCCCCTATTTGGGTTGGGATTACAGTCAGCCCGAAATCGCGGTAATTGGAGTAGCGTTTCACGTATTTGAGTGGTTGTTCGTCAGAACAGCACCCCTTGTCTTGATTGGATCAATCGTTGGGGTTTGTTTGACATGGAAGCAAGTGTAATACGATTTCCTGATAAAAAGATACAACTCTTTTTATCGCGGCGTGATACGCCGCCGCGCCTGCGGTCTAATAAAATGACTGCATCATTTTATTAAGATTCGTATAAGTTCGCCCAGCTTTTCGGGGGACAATCCAAAAGGACAAGACAGACCGCAACAGTCTGTCTTGTCCTTAATTTTGTTTGTGCAGGGGACATTTTCTGTCCTTCGTCCGGGATTGCTTGGGAATATAGTCAAAACACTTGAAAATCAGTTACTGATTTTCAAGTGTTTTGACTATGAAGTCCACCACAGGCCGCTTCGCGGCCCCTGCGGCGCAAATGCGCTGCACGCTTCAAAAGAAGTAATTTACTTCTTTTGAAGCGTGGTGACTATAGAAAAAAGGCCGGATATAGAATTAGCTCGAGATTCAGTCGATCCTCATGGAGATATCAAAGCAGGTGACCGAGTGGGTCAGCGCCCCGAGGGAGATCAGATCAACCCCGCATTCGGCTACCTGACGGATGTTTTCCAAGGTGACGTTGCCCGAGGCCTCCAGCAGGGCGCGCCCATTGGTGCGGCGGACGGCCTCTTTCATGGTATCGTAATCCATGTTATCCAGCATAATGACGTCTGCGCCAACAGCCAGCGCTTCGTCCAGTTCCTCCAGCGAGCGGGTTTCCACCTCGATTTTCAGCATATGCCCGGCCTTGGCGCGGAGAGCTTCCACGGCTTTGGTCAGGGAACCGTATGCGTCGATATGGTTGTCCTTGAGCATGGCGGCGTCGCTGAGATTATAGCGGTGGTTCCGTCCTCCGCCGCAGAGGACGGCGTATTTTTGCAGCGGACGCAGGCCGGGCAGCGTTTTGCGGGTGTCAGCGATGGTAGCCTTGGTGCCTTCAATCCGCTCGACGCATTTCCGGGTAGCGGTGGCGATACCGCTCATATGCTGAACCAGGTTGAGCGCGGTGCGTTCTCCCTTGAGGAGGGCGCGGGTCGGGCCGATGATTTCGGCGATCAGGTCGCCCCGGCGGACTTCGTCCCCGTCTTTTTTATGAACGGTAAACCGGACGGAGGAATCCAGCAGGGTGAAAACCCGAAGGGAAATCTCCAGCCCTGCCAGAACGCCTTCGTCTTTGGAAAGAAAACGGGCGGTTGTGGTTTGGTTTTCGTCAATCAGGAAATCGGTGGTGACGTCTATATAGTTGATATCTTCCGATACGGCGCGTTTGATCAGATCGTCTACATAAAATTGCGGGAGGGTCATAGCGGTTCCTTCTTTCGTTGATTTGGTAGGATTGCAGGTTCTTAATCTTCCAGGACTTCCCGGAGGATCAGGCAGGCCACCGTGACCAGGCTGCGGGCTTCCACGAAATCCCGGTTGACTAGGTAGCCGGAGGATTCCAGCTGGTCGCGGAGCTGGCAGACCCGTTCGTAGCCGGAGCGAGCTTCGGCCAGATCGGGAGTGACGAAATAAGCCTTTTGCAGGATGGAGCGGGTTTCAGTCCGGATTCCGTGGGGGATGGGCTCGCCGGGGCGGTCGTTGTGGAAGGTGTATTCCTCAAAGGAGTCCGGCGCGTCCGATGCCAGGGAGTTGATCTTGGCCGCGCACCGGCGGGAGAATACCACCGCTTCCAGCAGGGAGTTGCTAGCCAGCCGGTTGGCTCCGTGTACGCCGGTGTGGGAGCATTCTCCACAGGCGTACATCCCGTCGATGGTGGTGGTGCTGTCGATGTCTACGTCAATGCCGCCCATGAGATAATGCTGGCAGGGATAAACCGGAATTTTATCCCGGGTCATGTCGCAGCCCTCTTTGAGCAGGTTCTCATAGATCAGCGGGAACCGGGCTTTGACAGCGTCGGGATCTTCATGGGTAATATCCAGGTAAAACTGGTCGGAATGGGTGCGTTTGGCCTCCTCCATGATACAGCGGGAAACCACATCCCGGGGGGCCAGCTCCAGGCGCTCGTCATATTCCTGCATGAAGCGCTGGGAATGGCAGTTGAGCAGATACGCCCCCTCCCCCCGGACGCTTTCGGAAATCAGGAAGCTTTCCCGGGTGTGGCGGTTGGCGAACGCGGTAGGATGAAACTGGATATAGTGCAGGTTCTTAATCCGCGCCCCCAGCCGGTACGCGAGGGTGATGCCGTCTCCGGTTGCGATGGAGGAATTGGTTGTATATTCATAGACACGCCCGATCCCGCCGGAAGCAATGACCAGGAAATGGGAGTGGAAGGCCTGATGGCTGCCAGGCTCATCCAGGACATCCAGATGGAAGGTGTTTCCGGTTTTCTGGAGATCGCAGGCAGTGGAATGCTCCAGGATGGTGACGTTTGGAAGCGCTCGGACCTGTTGGATGAGGGTGTCGGTGATCTCCTTCCCGGTGGAATCCTTATGGTGCAGGATCCGGGGTCGGGTATGCCCGCCCTCCAGGGTGAGATGAGGTTCGCCGGTTTCGGTGCGGTCGAAGTCGACCCCCAGCTCAATCAGGCGGCGGACATCGTCAGGGCCTTCGGTAGTCAGGATCTCGACGGCTTTGCGGTCGTTCCGGAATCCTCCGGCGACAAGCGTGTCGTTGATATGTTTTTGGACGCTGTCGTGCAGCCGGTCATAGACCGCGGCAATCCCGCCCTGCGCCAGGCTGGAGTTGCAGAGTGTCAGCTCCCGCTTGGCAAGCAGCAATACCCGCAGCTTCCGGTCGAGGTTCAGCGCGCCGTATAAGCCGGCGATTCCGCTGCCCAGAATGATGACGTCATAATTTGTCTGCATGAAACCCACTTCCTCAGAAAATCTCGCGGCGTATCCGCCTGAAAGGGCGCGCCGTTTTGTGAAAAAATTTTGTTGTCTGCATATCCCGGCGGAAAATCCCCATTGGAAAACGCACTTTCAGTATATCACGTTTTTGAAAAAAAGCAAATGAGGCCGGGCGGGCAAAGCGGAGGAAGCGGCCGGATAAGCACTCGTATTTTTGCCATTTTAAGGTGAATACTGTAAATGAAACGGTTTAAGCATGGATTTTTTCAGCATTTTTGCTTCCGAGCTGTCGAGACGAATGCGGGACTCCGTGTCCCGCGTCCCCGCGGCAGAGCCGCGACCCGAATGCGAGGCTTCACCCTGCTGATTTGTGGGGCTCCGCACCCCACGCCCCACCCTATTTCTTTGGACATCCAAAGAAATAGGGGAAAGAAATGCGCTAAGGGAGTCCCCTTGGATCCCCGATCAGCGTAGTCAACCGGGTTGCAGACAGTAGAAGCCTCTGCTTCTAGGGCGTCACAGAAATCCGGCCTGGTATTGGACTAATTTTTTCCGGGGAACACTCCTTGGGACAGGGTTTTACTTGACAGCCACCAGATTTTGGTATAAAATAGTAACAATATCGTAGTACGGATTTCTGGCAAATTCAGCTCTTTTTTGGAACAGGTCGGCAGATTCGGAACCGCTGCAAATAAGCAGTTCCGGCCTTTCCAGTTCCTTTCGGCTCTGGCTGGTTTCGGCGGCAGGGCGATCGGCAAACGAAAATCCTGAGTATGGTTGGATTTTCCTGCAAATGAAGCGGCAGTGGATCCGCTTCCATACATAAAACAGGGCGCAGGGACCGGAATTTCTGCGGCCAGGTTTGGCGTGCCTGTTTGGAAAGAATGCAAAGCGAGGTAACAATGTGAATAAAGAACTATCCATGCAGATGGAACATCCGGCGGTGTCAGAGGAAAAAACGGCCAGCTTTTTGAAAAACCCAAACCGGAATACCAAGGCAGGTTTCCCGGCGACAAAGCAGCCGAAGCGGAATGCCGGTTCAGCGAAAAAGGCCAATGGCGAAACACGGAAAAAAGCGGCCAACCCGTTAAAGCAGGCGCAGCAGATGCTCCAGAAACAACCCAAGCAGGGCCGGCCGGCCAAGACGCGCGCGGCGAAAGCCCCGCTTCCGGCGGCGGAACAAAAGGTGGAAATCCGCCCGGAGAATACGGCGGAGAATAAGCCCAAAGGTCGGAATCCGCGGAGCAGCGGCCGTTCGAAGCGGGGATCCCAGGCCAAGGGGCAGAAGCAGTCGCTGCGGATCATCCCGCTGGGCGGGTTAAACGAAATCGGGAAAAATATGACCCTGTACGAATGCGGCGGGGATATGTTTATTGTAGACTGCGGGCTGGCTTTCCCGGACGCCGATATGCTGGGCGTAGATTTGGTCATCCCGGATTTCAGCTATGTGGAAAAGAGCATCAGCCGGATCAAAGGGGTTGTTATCACTCATGGGCATGAGGACCATATTGGTTCGATCCCTTACCTGCTGAAAAAATTCGACCTGCCGATTTATGCGTCGTCGCTGGCTATCGGCTTAATCAAAGGCAAGCTGAAGGAGCACGGCCTGCTGAACCGGGCCAAGCTGTTTGTGGTTTCCCCCCGGCAAAAGGTGCAGATGGGCTGCATGACTGTGGAATTTATCCACGTGAACCACTCGATTCCCGGTGCGATGGCGGTGGCGGTTCATACGCCGGCCGGCGTCGTGGTACAGACCGGTGACTTCAAGATCGACTACTCCCCGATTGAAGGCGGGGTAACCGATCTGGCCCGCTTTGCGGAATTGGGCGGCGAGGGGGTGCTCTGTCTGCTTTGTGAGGCAACCAATGCGGAGCGGCCGGGCTCGACGCCAAGTGAACGAACGGTCGGGAAGTCGTTCCAGGGGCTGTTTAATCAAGCAGAAGGGAAACGGATCATCATTGCGTCTTTTTCCTCCAATATCCATCGGATCCAGCAGATTATCACGCTGGCCGCCAAGGTGGGCCGCAAGGTGGCGGTATCCGGCCGGAGTATGGAAAATGTTGTCGGCGTGGCGATGGAGCTGGGCTATCTCAGCGTGCCGGACGGACTGCTGATTGATATCGACGCGGTCCAGCGTTACCCGCAGGATAAGGTGATTGTCATCACCACCGGTTCCCAGGGGGAGCCGATGTCCGCGCTTTCCCGGATGGCTAATGGCGACCACCGCAAGGTCAATGTAACGGCAGAAGATTTTATCATCATTTCCGCAACCCCCATCCCGGGCAATGAAAAGCACGTGACCCGGGTCGTCAACGACCTGCTGAAGCTGGGGGCGGAAGTGGTTTACGAAAAAATGTACGAAGTCCATGTGTCCGGCCATGCCTGCCAGGATGAGCTCCGTACCATGCTTGCCCTGACCCGGCCGAAATACCTGCTGCCGGTACACGGGGAGTATAAGCATATGAAAGCGCTTTCCAAGCTGGCGCAGGAACAGGGAATGCCGCCTTCCAATATCCATATCGGGGATATTGGGCAGGTGATCGAGATCTCGGCGGATAAAATGGACGTTGTTTCCACCGTGGAGGCCGGCCGCGTATTGGTGGACGGCTTAGGAGTCGGGGATGTCGGTGCGATTGTGCTGCGGGACCGTCAGCACTTGGCGAAGGACGGCCTGATTATTGTGGTGATGACCATCGAAAGCGCGTCCGGTGCCTTGCTCGCCGGGCCGGATATGGTATCCAGAGGGTTTGTCTATGTGCGGGAAGCCGAGGAACTGATGGGCGAAGCGCGGCGGGTGGTCAAAAATATCCTGGCTAAGTGTGCCGAGGAAAATATCCGCGACTGGGCCACCATCAAGCTCAATGTGCGGGATGGGCTGGCCAACTTTATTTTCAAGAAAACCAAGAGAGGGCCGATGATCCTGCCGATTATCACCGAGGTATAGCCCAGGCAGACAGAATTTTCATTGAAGGAGCGGGGACATGAAACGCAGGCGGTTTTGGCTGATAAAGCCGGTGAATCTTCTCTTAATGATCATCAGCGTCTTGATGGCGGGCGTTTTGTTTTTCGTCGATCAGCTGCTGTTCTGGATTTGTGCGCCGATTGTGCTGGTGCTGGTGGCCTTTTGCGGCTATAAGCTCTGGCGGATCCAACTGGATCTTTACCGGATGATCACTTCCATGGGCCGTTCCATGACAGATGAGCATGAGGGGAGCCTGATCAATTTTCCGCTGCCCTCCATTATCGTCAGCGATACCGACGAGGTGGTCTGGTATAACGATATGTTCCGGGAAACGGTTTTGGCTGAGGGGAAGGATATCTTCGGCTATGATGTCGGAGAGGTGTTCCATGCGGAGATCGAGGATCTGATCGCCAATCAGGGGACCGTGGTGGAATACAATGGGCGGAACTATGAAACCTACTGCCTGAAAACCCTCAGCGAGGGAAACGCCATGTTCCTGCTCTATCTGGTGGATATTACCGAGCTCTACCAGGCCAAACTGCTGGCGGCAGCGCAGAAGCCGGCGGTTCTATTGATTTTAATTGATAACTATGATGATTCCATCAACAGCGAAAACGAGGGCAACAAAGACAAGCTGCTCTGGCAGGTGCGGGGCGCGATCCAGGAGTTTATCGACCGGACCAGCGGCTTTATCCGCAAACTGGGAAATGACCGCTATCTGGCGGTGGTGGAATACTGCGATCTGGAACGGATTGTGAAAAACCGGTTCGATTTGCTGGACCGGGTGCGGCATATCACGACGGAGAGCAGCGTTCCGGTGACCCTTTCCATTGGGGCGGCGCCGGTGACGCAGACCCTGTTCCGGGCAGAACAGGACGCCAGACAGGCGCTGGATATGGCGCTCGGCCGGGGCGGCGATCAGGCTGCGCTGAAAACCGAAAGCGGCTATGAATTTTTCGGCGGTTTCTCCAAAGGGGTGGAGAAACGCACCAAGGTCAAAACCCGGATTGTGGCTTCCGCGCTGGTCGAGCTGATTAAATCCTCGGACAATGTCCTGATTATGGGGCATAAATTTGCCGATCTGGACGCGCTGGGCTCCGGGATTGGGATGGCGAAAGCCTGCCAGACCTTTGGGAAGCGGGTAAACATTGTCGTGGATTCCCGCCGGAACTTGGCGGATGTGCTGATCCAGAGGCTGGTGGAAAACGGGGACCAGCAGATGATCTGCCTGCCGGAATCGGCGGATGATCTTGTCAATGACCGCACCCTGCTGATTATCGTGGACAC
>CANSRB010000049.1 GCA_947649285.1 uncultured Clostridia bacterium | reverse complement strand
ATGAACAATTATTATAGCTGGAACTATGCCTCCAAGCTGATGGGTATGTTCCAAAACCAATCGGTCAACCGGATCGGCTCGGTGGGCGGGATCGACTACGCTGCTAAGAATAATCAGAAGCTGGAAAAGATCTTTTCCCAGAGAATCGAAGCGGAAAACAAGGCGGCTGAGGCGCTGGATCAATACTACACCCAGGCCATTTCCTTCACCAAGTCCTTCGGCAGCAAATTTACCGCACTTCAGGACTCTGCTTCCAGCCTGAAAGCCTACAGCAACAATAGTGTGCTAAACCCGCATGGTTATTCCAGCAGCAACGGCGATGTTGCCAGCGTCACCAAAGACTGGACCTCTTCGGGCAGCGCCCGTGAGCCAATCAGCCTGGACGTTACCCAGATTGCTGCTGCCCAGAAGGATGCTACGGCTGCGCTGGATTCCAAAGGCAGTGATCTCACCGGGAAAATGAGCCTGACCTTCGAAAACGAAAAAACCGGCAGAACCACCACCTTGAATTTTGATTTTGCCGACAAAACCAGCAACAAAGACGCGCTGGAAGAAATCGCAAAGCAAGTGAATAAGTCCCAGGCTGGCGTAACCGCTTCTGTTATTGAAAAAGACGGCAAAAGCACCTTGGAATTCACTTCTAAAGACACTGGAACCGATGCCGCTTTCAAGATCACCGCTTCCGGTTCCAACACTGAGACGCTGGGCCTGGCCAATACGCAGAAGGCACAGAATGCGGAATACAGTGTCAACGGCGAAAAATCTGTTTCGCAGTCCAATAAGATCACCCTGCAGGGCGGCAATCTGGATGTCAGCCTGAAAGGTACCGGCAAAGCAGAGCTGGGGACTCAGGAACGGGACGACAGCACCATCATCAAGGCGGTCAAGCAGTTCGTTTCGGACTACAATGATGCTCTTTCCTTCGCCAGCACCAACCGGGGCAAATCCTCTGCGATGTCCAACCTTTCCTACGCGATGGGCCTGAACCGTCTGACCCCGACCGCGCTTTCCGATATCGGGATCGAAGCCGATACTTCCGGCCGGCTGAGCGTCAACGAAGCGAAGATGGCTTCCGCGCTTAAAGAAAACCCGGATCGGGTCACCCAGGCTTTGGGCGGCAGCGGCGGGCTTGCCAGCACCGCTTACAATACAGCAACCAATGCCATCCGCAATTCCGGTTCGATGTACCCGATGAGCAGTGCGCTGAAAAACACCAGTCTGACTTATAACAAGAATATGTCTTATGTAATGCCCTATCTGAGCGGCAGCTACCTGAATATGCTTCTATAAACCTGAACCAGGGCCGAAGGACAATCCCGAAAGGATTGTCCTTCTTTTTTCGAGCAAAGGAGGAGTTCTCATGTCCATTAATCCCCGGCTTCCCCATTATATCGGGAAAATTCATCCAAATTGTGACTATCATCACGGCCAGATCCCACCGGCACGCGGTGTGGAATGCTGGCAGGTCTCCCGCGCCTCCCGCTCTCCAGAGCAGGATGATGGCAGCGGCTGCACCTATAAGCACGCGCCCGATCTGGCTTGGTTTGCCGGGAGATTCTATGTCCAGTATCTCTGCAATCCCAAGGATGAGCATACCGGTGCTGGGTTCTGCGTGCTGGCCTCCTCCCCGGACGGACGGCATTGGGAGGATTTCCAGGTTTCCTTCCCGGTTTATCCTATCCCAGCCTGCACTGTCACAGATTACAAAGGGCAAACCCATACCTTCTCCGGGGAAACCTATGCCTTCAACCATCACCGTATGTGCTTCTTCCTGGCGTCCAGCGGACGGATGCTGCTCTCTACCTTTTACGGATGGTCACCCCAGCCTTGGATGACCAACTGGGACAACTACGGCATCGGCCGGGTCATCCGGGAACTCCGCCCGGATGGCAGCCTGGGCCCGGTCTACTTTATCCGGGTCACCTGGCAAGGGGGCTGGAACCGGGATCAGCTCCTTTTCCCGCTCTACTCTGAATCGGAGGACGAAGGCCTGGTGGCTGCCTGTGAAGAACTGCTCTCCAACCGGCTGTATACCCAGCAGTGGGCAGAGGAAAACGGTGATCGGGATGAACTCATCCAAATCAAGCATCCGGTCAAAGGAGTCAAAAATGAAGCTTTCTGCTGGTATCATCTGAATGAGTCCAGCATCATCGGGCTGTGGAAGCATTCCCGCGCCGCCCGCAGCGATGATAACGGACAAACCTGGTCCCCGGTGGAGAAATCCGACACCCTCGTGATGAGCGGCCAGAAAATTTGGGGCTGCCGTACCTCGGACGGACGTTTTGCCCTGGCCTATGACCCCACCATGGAAACCCAGCACCGTTACCCGCTCTGCCTGGTGACCTCGGAGGATGGGCTGGCTTTTGACCAGATGCGCCTGGTTCATGGAGAGGTACCGCCTATGCGGTACGAAGGTTTCTGGAAAGATCTCGGCCCCCAATATATGCGGGGGATCGCCGAAGGACTTCCCCAGCCTCCGGACGGCGCGCTTTGGATCACCTATTCCGTCAATAAGGAGGATATCTGGATTGCACGGATCCCGATCCCAGTCATTGGAGGAGAAAGCCGCTCCTTCCGGGAAGATTTCTCCCAGGAAGAAACGCTCGGGCATTGGAACCGCTACTGCCCGAAATGGGCCGCGATCGAGCCGGCTGGAACAGCGGAAGGCCGGGTTCTCCGCCTTTCCGACCGGGAACCCTACGACTACTGCAAGGCCGAGCGCCTGCTCCTGCCTGCCGCTCAAAAAAAGCTGACGTTCCGGATTACACCCCGTCAGAACAACCGGGATTCCCTCTATCTGGAGCTGTGCAACAACCAGGCCCAAATTGCGGTCCGGCTGATCTTCCGTGAGGATGGCAAGCTCTACGCCCGCACCCTGTCTGAGGTTCCCCTGTTCAACTACGAAGCCGGCCAGGACTATACCTTTACCCTCCGGGCGGACTGTACCCGGTTCTGCTATACGCTGGAGGTCAACGGACAGCTTCTGCGGGACAACGATGGGGAGCCCATCGAATACCGCTTCATGTCCGCCGTAAATGAAATTTCCCGGTTCCTGTTCCGTACAGGCCCGGTACGCCGCCAACCCACCCTGGACGACTGCCCGGATAACCTCCCGGCAGAACCCTTGCCCGGCGCTGAAACCCCTCTTCCGGCTGCCGTCTTCGACCTCCATTTCCTGGAGGACTCCAGCCCGGAAAATCCAAAGGAGCCGGTATGAACCGCATCCAAATCCAGGGGAAGCCCTACGGCTTTGCCCGCGGTTTTCAGGAAAACGGCCTTCTGCGCCAAAGTATGAATCAGTTGACCCAAGCCGTTTATCGCTTTGATTTCGAAGACTGGTATCAAAGCGGATGCTGGAAACCGGAGGACTGCTGTCCTTACGCCCTCTTTGAGGGGGAGCGGGCGGTTTCCCTCCTTACAGCTAACCTCATCCCGTTTTGCTGGCAGGGAAAGCCCCAGCGGCTCCTCCAACTGGGGACTGTCTGCACCCTGCCGGAATACCGGGGGCGCGGTTTGAGCCGTTTCCTGATTGAACAGGTTCTGCGGGACTGGGAGAACCGCTGCGGGTTGATCTACCTTTTTGCGAACGACAGCGTTCTTGAATTTTATCCCAAATTCGGGTTCGAACCGGCAGAGGAATTCCATGCCGTACGCCCTATTCCTAAAACGGACGGGCCTGCCTGCCAGCGGCTGCATCCGGAAAACGGCTCGGATTTCCAGCTGATTTCGGAGCACGCCGCTGCCGCTTTCCCGCAGTTCCGGCTTTCCATGCAGACCTCTTGGCTGGCAGAATTTTACGCCCGCTATTTCCCGCCTGCCGGAATGGGGAATTCCTTTTACTATTTCCCGGAATTGGATGCGGTCGCCTGCGCCAAGGCAGAGGGAGATACCCTGCTGTTCTATGACCTGTTTGCCTCCAATCCAGTCCCGATCCTTTCCCTGCTGCCTGGGCTTTGTACCGCATTGGAGCCGGAACATCCGATCCATCAGGCGGACTGCCAGGTATTCCCAGAGGATCTCACCGGATGGGAAATCCGGCTTTTCCGTGAGGAGGACCGTACCCTTTTCCTGAAAGGCCCGCTGGCTGGAAACTGGAAAAAACATCCGCTGATTTTCCCGCTTCTTTCCCTAACCTGACCCGTTGAAATCTCTTCCCGCCCGACAAAATTCGAAAAACCGCTTGAACCCCCTTCCTTTCCGTGCTATGATGAGAGAAGACGGAAAAAAGGGGGTTTTCGCCCGCTGTTTTTTCAAAAACGGGCCGGATTCAACAGCTTTCTGCAAAATTCTGCTTGTATTTCTGCCCGTTCCCTGATATAGTAGAAGAACTCCTGCCCTAGGGCCTGTTTGAAAAATCGCCCATACTGTCTTTTTGTCCAAACCGGGCGGATTTCGGCGTCGAAAATCCTCGACAGGCGGCAGCCTGTTCTGCGGTTTTCTTCTTGAAACCGTCTCGCCCTGCACAAAAATCCAGCACCTTCTCTATTTTCAAACAAGCCCTAAAAGCGGGTGATAGAAATAAACACCAATGCGCCCTGGAAAAGAATCCGGCGCGGAAGGAAGGATCTCTATGAGAATTGTCATTGTCGGCGACGGGAAGGTCGGTTTTACCTTAACCGAGCAGTTATCCAAGGAAGGCCATGATATTACCGTGATCGACCGGAACCCCGAGCTGCTGCGGACTCTCCAGGCGTCCTGTGATGTCATGACGGTCAACGGGAACGGCGCCAGCGTCCATATCCTCAAGGAAGCGGATATCCAATATGCGGACTTGTTAATCGCGGCGACCTCCAGCGACGAGATCAATCTTCTCACCTGCTTCACCGCTAAAAAGCTGGGCTGTTCCCATACGATTTCCCGGATTCGGAACCCGGAATATGTGCGTCAGCTGACCTTTTTGAAAGAAGAACTGGGCTTGGACATGACCATCAACCCGGAAGCCGCCGCCGCGCACGAAATTTACCGGCTGCTTCAGTTCCCTTCTTTTCTCCAGCGGGATACCTTCGCCAAGGGCCGGGTGGAAATTGTCGAAATCAAGATGACCAAAGGATGCAGTATCATCGGCCAGAAGCTGAGCGAGCTGTATAAAACCATCAAAATCAAGGTGCTGATTTGTGCGGTAGAGCGGGGGAACGAGGTCTTTATCCCCTCCGGCGACTTCCAAATCCAGGAGGGGGACAAGATCCATGTCACGGCCGAATCCCCCAAGCTGGCCAGCCTGCTGCGCGCCCTCAATATCCCGACCCAGAAAGTCAAAGACGTCGTGCTGATCGGCGGGAGCCGGATTGCCTACTATCTGGCACAGCGGCTGCAATACAGCGGTATCAATGTCAAGATCATTGAAAACGACTATCAGCGTTGTCAGGAACTGACGGACCTGCTTCCTAAGGCGCTGATTATCAACGGGGACGGAAGCCAGAAAACCCTGGTTGAGGAAGAAATCCAAAATAAAGCGGACGTATTGATCT
This sequence comes from uncultured Clostridia bacterium, assembly GCA_947649285.1. Classification (GTDB taxonomy): domain Bacteria; phylum Bacillota; class Clostridia; order Oscillospirales; family Ruminococcaceae; genus Paludihabitans. The sequence goes on along the minus strand of CANSRB010000049.1, from coordinate 7,498 downwards.
CCCTGCTCAATATTGATGAAGTCAACCTGGTTATGGCAGTCTTCGCCAAGCAGCTGGGCGTCCCCATCAGCATTGCCAAAATTGACCGCACCGAGTACCGAAGCGTATATGAAACCTTCGGGGTAGAAAGCATGATTAACCCCAAGGAGCTGATTTGCAGCGATGTGCTCCGCTATGTCCGGGACATGGGGAACCGTACCAGCGGTTCGATGCTGACCCTGCACCGGATGGTCAATAACCAGGTAGAAGCCATGGAGTTCCGGGCGGTAAAAGGCACCCGTCATCTGGGCAAGCCGCTGAAAAACGTCCCCTTCCGGAAAAATATTCTGGTTGTCAGCATTATCCGGGAAGGCCGTGTCATCTTCCCCACCGGCGATGATTATATTGAAGCCGGGGATTCGGTGATTATCGCCGCTAACAGTGGCCGCCCGATTACCGAACTCAACCATATTTACCAGTAGTTTTAGATAGAGAGGATATCAGACCATGAACCGCAGGATGATTGCCCGTCTGATTGCATATACCCTGATTATTGAAGTGATTGCCATGCTGCCGGCGCTGGGGATCTCGCTGGCCCATCAAGAAAGTGACAGTGTCCGCGGGTTCCTGCTGAGCATTGGGATTATCCTGGCCTGCTGCGCCCTGCTTCTGCTGTTCCGCCCCCGCAGCAAAACCTTTTATGCGGGCGAAGGATTTGTCACCACCGCACTTTCCTGGATCATTATTTCCTTGTTCGGTGCTCTGCCGCTTTGGCTGAGCGGTGCGGTTGCCAACCCGGTGGACTGTTTTTTTGAGATTGTATCCGGCTTTACCACCACAGGCGCCAGCGTGCTGTCTGATGTGGAAAGCCTGCCCCGGGGGATCCTGTACTGGCGGAGCTTTACCAACTGGCTCGGCGGGATGGGCGTGCTGGTCTTTCTGCTGGCCATTACCAGCACGCAAAAGAAAGGCGAAGGCAGCAGCCTGCATCTTCTCCGCGCCGAAAGCCCCGGCCCGATTGTCGGCAAGCTCATGCCGAAATTAAAGCAAACCGCTGTCATCCTGTACGCCATCTACCTGGTGATGAGCCTGCTGGAATTGATCTTCCTGCTGGCCGGCGGGATGCCCCTGTTCGACAGCTTCTGCACCGTTTTTGCCACCGCTGGGACCGGGGGCGTCTGCATCAAAAATGACAGTATGATGAGCTATTCTCCCTACCTCCAGACGGTTGTGGGAATCTTCATGGCCTTATTCGGCGTCAATTTTTCGATCTTTTACCTGCTTCTTACCCGGCAGTTTGCACGCGCACTGTTCGACGAGGAAGTACGGGCCTATTTAGCCGTGATGGCCGTTTCTGTCCTGCTGATTACCCTGAACATCCTGCCGCTGTACCATACTTTTGGGGAAGCTTTGCAGCATTCCTTTTTCCAGGTGGCTTCAATCATCACCACTACTGGCTATGTCACGGCAGACTATGGGCTGTGGCCCGGATTTTCCCAAACGATCCTGCTTTTGCTGATGGCGATCGGCGCCTGTGCCGGCTCCACCGGGGGCGGCTACAAAATATCCCGGCTGCTGATTTCATTTAAATCGGTCAAAAAAGAGATCAGCCGGATGCTTCACCCGCGCGCGGTAAAAGCCGTGCATATGAATGGGAAAACGCTGGATAATACCGTTACAAAGGGAGTGAGCGTCTATACCACCGTTTACTGTGCGATCATCCTGCTTTCTTTCCTGCTGATTTCACTGGATAACCAGGGGATCCTGACCAATATCACCGCCGTGCTCTCCTGCACGAACAATGTCGGCCCGGGGATGGACGCCGTCGGCCCCTCTGGGAACTACAATGTTTTCTCGAATTTCGGCAAGATCATCCTAGCGCTGGATATGCTGCTGGGACGTTTAGAGTTTTTCCCGATGCTGATTTTGATGATGCCTTCCACCTGGAAACGGAAATCCCTGCATTGATCCGCTCCGACGATTTGTCAATCTGTCATCTAAAACGCCTAAAGGGGCGGGAGGATATTCCTCCCGCCCCTTTAGGCATCCTTCATTCAATAGCTGCCTTTTCCTTATCCCTCCTTGAGCTTCTGCAATTCTTCCATAAAATGATCCACACCGTCAAACTCCCGATAAACGGAAGCAAAACGCACATAAGCCACCTGGTCAATTTTCCGAAGCTTTTCCAGTACCAGTTCCCCTATTTCCGAAGACGGCACCTCTTTCCGCATCTGGTTGGCATAGTGGCTTTCGATTTCATGTACCAGCTGCTCTAACACCTGAACGGATACCGGGCGTTTGACACAGGCACGCAGCAAACGGGAGAGAAGCTTCTCCCGATCAAAAGGCTGAAGCGATTGATCCCGTTTGACCACCATCAGGCGCTGAATTTCCATTTCTTCATAAGTGGTAAAACGTGCGCCGCATTTCAGGCATTCCCGGCGGCGGCGGATCCGCGCGCCATCCTCCGTCTGGCGGGAATCAATCACCTTACTGTCCAAATAACCACAGGCAGAACATCTCATTCGGCATCCCCCTTTACTGGAAAGTATGTTATACTAAAAGTATAACATACTTTCCAGTATTATGCAAGTTTTTTTCCGAATTTCTGGAGATTTTCATACCCTTCCCGCAGTTCTTGGGAAGAAGAATAACTCTCCCGGTAGAGCTCCTCCATCACGGCGCCCTGAAAGCCGGACTCTTTCAAAAGCCTGAGAAGCCTTCCGGTATCCATCTCCCCCATACCGATCGGAAGGCAGTCCTTCTCCTGGTTATGATCGCTTAAATGGACATGGCGGATTTCCCGGCCCAGCACCCGGATGAATTCCTCCCCGTCAATCCCGGAGCGGATGGCCTGCTTGTTATCAAACACCAGCGCCAAGTCCCCCTGAAGATAATCCCGCATCCGCAGCAGGAAAGGGAGGGAACGGCTCCGGCAGCGCTCCACATTCTCCTGTGCCACCGTCACGCCATATTCCCGGCCAAGATCCCTCAGGGCGGCAAAGCGGGCGAAATATTCCTCTTCGGGAAGCGTCCCCTGCGCCCGGTCCCCATGGAAGACAAAGATTTCCGCACCCAGCTGGTTCATCCCGTCAAAATAGCGGCGATGCCATTCCAGTGCGTCACAGAAACGGCGGTCATAGCCGGTAAACAGCATAAACGGCTCGAACGCGCAGGTGAACGGATGAACCGATACCATTTTGATCCCGCTGTCCCGAGCGATACCGGCCAGCATCCGCAGATAGGATGGTTCCAGCTCGCTCAGGGTATTGAGGAACACCTCCGCGCAGTCAATCCCCCATTCCCCATACAAGCGGAGGGTGTCCTCGGTCAGCTGAGGATACATACTTGCTGTTGAGATGCCAAAACGCATGGCAGAAATCCTCCTTTTGTCAGCAGCGCATTCCAGGGTTTCCCTGCTTGCCTGTGCGCTCTATGGTTCTTTTCATATTGTAGCACAATGCAGAAAAAATGTCACGCGGCCGGGAGCGTCCAAAATAAGGATTTTACGCGGAAGAGATACCGTATCCCACCGGCCGCGGTTCGAATGCGGGACTTCCCTTCCCGCGCCCTATCGCGGCGGAGCCGCGATTCCAATGCGAGGCTCATGCCGCCCCACAAATCGAACGTCCCTCCCGCTCGAGGATCTGCACCTGAAATCCTGAGCCTTTTTATAGCATCCCTGGGCTCCCGGATTGACAACTTGGAAAAAATTAAGGTATAATAAAACGTAAGATTTTTATTCTGCCATGAAGCGAAACCGTGAAATGGAAGAATAAGCCTTCGATTTTTTTATGAAATGGAGTGAATCCCATGATTCAAGTTTGTATTGTAGGCTATGGCAATATCGGCCGTTCGGTGCTGGAAACCGTCCGTGCATCCCGCGATATGGCGCTTTGCGGTGTCGTCCGCCGAAGCGTTCCTGCTGTCCTCCCAGCGGAGCTGGCCGGCGTAGAGGTGGCGGACAGCGTGGACAAGCTGAGCGTCAAACCCCAGGTCGCCATTCTCTGCACCCCTTCCCGCAGTGTTCCCGAAACTGCGCAGCAGTATCTCTCCAAGGGAATCTGCACCGTAGACAGCTACGATATCCATTCGTCCATCTATGAACTGAAAACCAGCCTCGAATCAACCGCAAAGGAACACGGTACGGCAGCTATTATTTCTGCCGGCTGGGATCCGGGATCCGACTCCATCGTTCGGGCGCTGCTGGAATCCTGTGCGCCCAAGGGGATGACTTATACCAATTTCGGCCCCGGGATGAGCATGGGCCATACCGTCGCGGTCAAAGGGATTGAAGGGGTCCGGGCAGCCCTGTCCATGACCATCCCGCTGGGAACCGGCATCCATCGCCGGATGGTCTATATCGAGCTGGAGCCGGGAGCCGATTATGCCGAGGTCGCTGAGCGGATCAAAACCGATCCCTATTTTGTCCACGATGAAACCCACGTGATGGCAGTCGAGGATGTCAATGCACTGATCGACATGGGGCACGGCGTCCAGATGATCCGCAAAGGGGTTTCAGGCGAAACTCAGAACCAGCGTTTCGAGTTTCAGATGAGCATCAATAACCCGGCGCTGACCGCACAGAATCTGGTCAACTGCGCCCGTGCCGTCCTGAAACAGCAGCCCGGCGCGTATACCATGATTGAAATCCCGGTAATCGACCTGCTCGACGGCGATCCGGAAACGTTGATCCGGCGACTGGTATAATACGATTTCTTGATAAAAAGATTAAAATCGGTTTATTAAGAATTCGTATAAAGGATCCTCCCGCAAACAACAAGGAAAGCATCGGCTTTTAAAGCGGTGCTTTCTTTTTATATGACGGTTTATGCAGCTCCGGCCGGAGCCAGAGGAACGTCCCGGCCGGAAAGTGGGCGCACTTGAAAGCTTGCCCCTTTTCACGAAACAATCTTCCAGCTTAAAAAGAAAAAACTTGTTTTTTTGCAGAAAAAGGGCTATGATGGCAATAGGATTTCCGACTTTTAAAGCCGGAAATATGGAATCCAGAATAATTGAGGTTTGTCATCATGCTGAAAGATTTACAGGAAGAAATTCTGCGTTTGAAAAAGTCCCGCCATGCTGCTGTTCTGGCGCACAGCTACCAGTCCGCTGAAATTTTGGAAGTCGCGGATCTAACCGGGGATTCCTTTGCCCTGAGCGTAAAAGCCCGGGAACTGGAAGCGGATACTCTGATCCTCTGCGGGGTGCGCTTTATGGCGGAAACGCTCAAGCTGCTCTGCCCGGAGAAAAAAGTCCTCCTTCCCGTCCCGGAAGCCACCTGTCCGATGGCGGAACAGATCCAGCCCGAACGGGTCCGCGATTTCCGGGAAGCACATCCGGACTATAAAATCGTCGCCTATATCAACACCACCGCCGCATTAAAGGCCGAATGTGATGTCTGTGTGACCTCCTCCAGCGCGCTGAAAATCGTCGCCTCCCTGCCGGAAAAGAACATCCTGTTCATCCCGGACAAAAACCTAGGCGCGTATGTCCAGGCCCGCCTGCCGGAAAAAAATATCATTTTGTGGGAGGGTTGCTGCCCTGTTCATAATGCAGTTTCCGAAGAGGAAATCCAGGCGGCAAAAGTCGCGCACCCTAACGCAAAGGTCCTCCTGCATCCGGAGCTTCCTGCGGAGGTAGTACGGCATGGGGATATGGTCGGCTCTACAGCGGAAATCCTCCATTACGCCCAGAATACAACGGAGGACTGCATCATCGGCACCGAAAAAAGCATCGCCGATTATCTCAGCCTGACACGGCCCTCCCAGCAGTTCCATCTGCTTTCCAAAAAGCTGATCTGCCCAGATATGCGGATCACCGGGCTGCGCGACCTGCTCCGCACCCTTGAGGGACAGGGCGGGGAAGAAATCCAAATGGATCCCGGGTTTGCAAAGTCTGCCCTCCGGCCGATCGAGGAAATGATCCGCTTAGGCTAAAAACCGGGATGATGAATCCAACACCGAGAACCCCACCGGCTGAAAAACCGGTGGGGTTCTTTAGATCCTGTCAAAAATGGTAAAATTTCTGCCAAAATCGCCTTTTCCATCTTTACGCTTTCCGCCTGAAATGGTATAATGAAGAAGAATAGCGGTCGCCGGGCCTGTCCCCTTAATACCGCGAACTTCAAAGCAAAGGACTAAAAGCCATGACTCAAGATCTCACTGCCGGAAAAGAAGGCCGGGTAATGCTCCGCTTTGCTCTCCCGCTGATCGCCGGGGATCTGTTCCAGCAGCTTTACAATATAGCGGATACCATCATCGTGGGGCGGTACCTAGGGCCGGACGCGCTGGCGGCAGTCGGTTCCTCTTTCGCCGTGATGACCTTCCTGACTTCCATCCTTCTGGGGCTATGTATGGGTGCGTCCGTCCTGTTTTCCCAGCTGTTCGGCGCCAGGGAAACCAGCCTGCTCAAGCAAAGCGTCTGGACGGCGTTCGTTTTTACCGGCGGATTCACGCTGATTTTGAACCTGCTGGCGGTTTGGGGGACGGATGGGATCCTGACCTTCCTGAACATGCCGGCGGAAATTTTTTCACTCACGAAGGACTATCTGCTGGTGATTTTTTACGGGATGAGCTTTACTTTTTTGTATAACTTTTTCTCCTCCCTGCTCCGGTCGGTCGGGAATTCAATGGTTCCCCTGCTTTTCCTGATCCTGTCCGCCCTGCTGAATATCGGCCTGGATATCCTTTTTATCGCCTCATTCCAAATGGGGATCGCCGGAGCAGCTTGGGCAACTATCGCCGCACAGGGGCTTTCCGGCCTGGCAACGGCGGCCTATTGCTTCATCAAGCTCCCTTTCCTCCGCTGGAAACGCGGCGAACTGAAAATTACAGGCCAGATGCTCCGGAAAATCGCTTCCTACAGCACTGCCACCAGTATCCAGCAATCCATTATGAATTTCGGTATCCTGATGGTACAAGGGTTGGTAAACTCGTTTGGCGTTGCTGTCATGGCCGCGTTTGCCGCAGCCGTAAAAATCGACGCGTTCGCCTATATGCCTGCGCAGGACTTCGGCAATGCGTTCTCGATCTATATCGCTCAGAACACCGGCGCCCGGAAAGCAGACCGGATCCATCGGGGTTCCCGGATCGCGTTTGGAATTACCTTGCTGTTCTGCCTGACGGCTTCATTGGCGGTAGCCATTTTCGCACGGCCGCTGATGACGATTTTCATCCCGCCGGAGGAAACTCTCATCCTGGATTATGGGGTCGGGTATCTCCGGATTGTGGCCTGTTTTTATGGTCTGATTGGGTTCCTGTTCCTGTTCTATGGCTATTTCCGCGGACTGGGGCGCACCGGCGTTTCCATCCTGCTGACCATAATTTCCCTGGGCCTGCGGGTAGCAATCGCCTATCTGTTTGCCCCGCCCTTCGGCGTAACCTTGATCTGGTGGGCCATCCCGATCGGATGGCTGGCAGCCGATCTCGTTGGGCTTCTGCTCCTCCGCCGGAATCCACCCTCATTCACTCCCGCCCCCTCCGTCCATGAAGGAAAGGTTTCTTTATGAAGTTGCATC
>CANSRB010000048.1 GCA_947649285.1 uncultured Clostridia bacterium | reverse complement strand
CCCGGTCCCGATGCCATACCGCCCGATCCAGAGCCGGAACCGCAGGTCAAAACCTATTCCTATAATCCGGCCAATATTACCGTTGACGGCGTGGACAAAATGCGTTTCCAGCTGGGGGATACCGCAGTAGACGGCGGCGCAGACACTTGCGTGATGTGCGACGAAGAATATTACGCGCTTATTTCGGCTTCTTCTACGTGGAAACAGGCGAAAACGGCCTGCCTGGAAGCCATTTGCAGCCGCCTAGCGTATGAGGTCAACTATAGCGCGGATGGCCTGAGTTTTTCGTTATCCGAGCGTTACAGCCGGTTTAAGGCAATGCTGGACAGCACGAAAAAAGGCCTGCAAACCCCGCTTGTCAACCTAGCGGCGCTGGGGAAAGGGCGCAAGGACGGCGGACATTATTTCTATGCTGGGATGCTGAACAATCCCAACGCGGCGGGGAGTGAGTAAAATGCAGCCGCCTATTTTCCTGATCCCCGGCCAGCAGCTGCGGAAATATGATATTTACCGAAAAACTTCGAAAACGGATGAAAAAGGGAAAGTCACCTATACCGTAGATGAGCAGCTGATCGGGACAGTCAGCGGGAGTTTGGTAAAAGTAGGGCAGTCTGAAGCTGAGCGCTGGAAACAGCAGGGGCACTCTGTAACGCATAAAATCGTGGTAAGGGGCGCGACAAAGGCAAAAGCCGAGGATGTGCTTGTATTTGACGGGATGAGGTACTATGTACACGCAAAGGAAAACCGCGCTCAACTGGGCCGGTTTTTTTCTTTATACTGCGAATACAGATCTGGGGTGTGACAGATGGACGGACAACAGGCAAACGCAGAAATTACGCGGATTGTGGAAAACGTTGTGAAAAACATAGAAGATCAAATGCAATCCCGCGGCGTGAGAGCCGCAAACGAACTTTCAGGCGCGGTCAAGCAGGTTTTGAGTGGAGAGCGCAGCGGCAGGCGGTACAGGGTGCCGGGGACGTATCGCAGACAGCGCGATAAAGCCACGGGCAGAATGCGGAACGGCGTATATTATACGGCGTCCGCGCCCGGCGAACCGCCCGCAAACAGGACAGGGGATTTCTGGGTGTCTTTTAATCAAACGAAAGCTTATGCAGAGCATACGGGGAAAGCTGTCCATTATCATTCCCAAACCGGGAGCAGTTACCGGGTAAAGGGTGGTCGGCTACTGGGCGAAATGCTTGAAAACGGGACAAGGCGGATGCTGCCGCGCCCGTATATGCAGCCCACGATTGACCGGGCAATGCCGAATATCATCCGCATCTATTCCGCGCCGTATATCCGGTAGAGAGGGAAAACGATGGTTGAAGATTTAATTTACAGAGCGATAAACCGTGTTCCCCTTGTGCGGGAAACGATGGCGAAATACAAAGGAAACCCCGCCGTGTTCTATCAGATCGCGCCGAACGACGAGGACCCGGGCTGGGACAGCGATAGGATGTACCCGCGTATGGATTACGGGATAGACTGGCAGGCAAACCCGGAGCGCAAAACAGCCGGAGCGCTTGTTATAAACCTATGGTGTACAAACGAAAGCAAAACCCCGCCGGAGGAAATCGCGGGGGTCGTTCAAACGGAACTGTCCGAACTGTTTTTGACGGATGAAAGCGGTACGTTCTGTATTGTTTGGAGCAGGTCGGATTACTTTGAGAGTGCGTCGGAAAAGGAGCCGAAAACCGATGGTTACACGCTCCTTTTTGATGTGCTTGCATTCCCAAAGCAGGAAACGACGGTCCCTGATCCGGTATTTGCGCTGCACGCGGCAATAAAGCAGGCCGCGCCCTATGTGCGGCTGATCGCAAAAGACCCGGTAGGGGAACTATGGAAGCCCACAAACGACGCGCCCGCCGTATATGTGCGGACGCTGGACAATCTGCTTTCCCGTTCATCCTATGCGTGTACATGGTTTAAGGCAGCATTAGGCGTTCACGTGATTGCGCCGGATCCAAACGCACGGCAAAAAGTATTGCAGCTGCTATCACACGAATTAGGGCTGAAAGGGGAAGCGATCACAAACGATGGTTCCCCCTTTTTTATTCAGGAAATGAAGTACAACACGGGCGCGGACGTTTTGCACAGCGGGCAAATGACCGTTTCCGGGGAATATGGCGTTTTGCCTATCGAGCCGGAAAGTCCGAAACTATGGAACGCCTATTTTGACACCTAAAAGGAGGTTTACACATGGCCAAAAACGACGTTAGAAACATCGAAATGACGGGAACCGCGCCGAAAACAAAGGCGCAAAGCACACACCACGTTTCTGAGTTTGCGGAAAAGTCGCGTATTCTTTTTGGCGTTAGCCCGGAATGCGTGATTACCGCTTTTTCTCTTGCAAAGATTGATAAGGCGACCGAAACTGAAGCACAGGAAATTGTGAAAAATTTTATGACGCGGGAGGTTCAATAAATGGCTATTTTCTTTACAAGCGGCGAAAAGAAAAAGCGCGCGGGGATCTATCAACGATATGAAAACGTAGGAACCCCGCCGGTTGCCGGGGCGAATGACGGCGTTGTTGCTGCCGTTGTCCGGTCAAGCTGGGGCGCACTGGGAAAAGTACAGCAGTTTGAAAGCTACGAAGCCGTAAAAGAATTTTTTGGGCCGGTTGGCGTAAATGATACGTATTCCTATTTAGAGGACGTATTCAACGGCGGCGCGAAGCTGGTTCATGTTGTCCGGATGGGTCAAGACGGTTCAAAGGGCGAATTAATGATTATGGACAATGAGGGCATGGAAGCTGAACCGAAAAACCTGATTAAAGTTTCAACGAAATACAACAGCACACGGCAATTCAAAGTCACGATTCAGGACGCTTTGGGTGACCCGGCGAAAAAAGAATTGATCCTTTACGAAAATAACGTGGTACTGGAAAAAATCGAGTTCCCGGCAGGTTCAGACCACACAAACGAAGTGGAAGAATTCCTCAAGATCGCTAATCAAAAGTCGGCTTACCTTGACTTTGAGAAAGTGGACGGCGCAGAAGGTACGAAACTGGGCCGCCTTTCGGAAGCGGAGATCATCGGCGGGGCGAATCCGGTTGTGACCAATGAGGATTATTCCAAAGCTTTTTCGCTGCTGGAAATTTTCACCTGGAACGCGCTCGTGCTGGACACCTATGAAATGCAAACGCAGATGCTGGCTTATAACTACATGAAACGCATTTATAAAGACGGCAGAATGGGCTTTTTGGTACTGGGCGAACCGACCACAGTCCCATTTGAAACGCGCATCAGTCACGCGAAATCTTTTAACGATTATCAGGTCGTATACGTCGGCAGCGGCTACGTTTTGTCCACGGATGAAAAGATCGACGGCGTCAGAGCGGCGGGGCGTGTTGCCGGTATGCTTGCAGGATTCCCGTCGAACCAGAGTTTGACGCACAAGGTCATTAACGGCGCGGTGGACACGATTGAAAAGCTTACAAACTATCAGTATGAGCAAGCAATCGAAAACGGCATGGTTACTTTCTCGGTATCCAGCAAAGGGCTTGTCTGGGTCGAAGCCGGCATTACAACGCTTGTCACGCCGACCGGGGAGGACGACGAGGGTTGGAAGAAAATCAAACGTACTAAGGTCCGTTTTGAATTGATGCAGCGTGTTTCAGATACCGTAGAAACCCTGATCGGCCAGATCAATAACGATTCGGACGGCCGGGCGACCGTCATGCAGGCAGTACGCGGCGTGCTGAATGCCATGGTCGTTGAAACCAAGATTCTGCCGGGCGCGACAATTGAACTGGACGCAGGAAACCCGCCTGTCGGTGACAGCGCATGGTTTGTTATTGCCGCCGACGATATTGATGCACTTGAGAAAATGTACTTTACCTACAGGTTCCGCTATGCGGCGATTGACTAGCAAACAAGGGAGGAATAGACAATGCTTAACCAGGAATCCATTCTTGACGTTCGCCAGCTTATCACTGGCAAAGATGGACAACTTTTTGTTACCACAAGCGACGGTACACAGCTTTTTCTTGCGGAGGTAGACACCTTTCAGGCACAGGCGTCTATCACTAATACCGATTATCAGCCGGTCGGCTCTTCGCTTGTTTATGCGGTATCGACCGGCTATTCTGTCACGCTGACCCTGACAGAAGCCGTTGTGCGGGATGATGTCATGCTGAAAACCCTGTTTGATGATCTTTCGCAAGGCTATTTCCCGTCTTTCGACTTTCAGGGTAAAATGCGCCGCCGTGATGGCGGCGTGAGCCGTCAGGTATACCGGAACTGTATCCCAGACGGTTCTGTCGATTTGATGAACTTGACCCCCGGCGAAATTATCAAGCGTTCGTGGAGTTTCCGCGTCAATGCAACGCCGGAAATGCTGGAAATGTTCCAGTACCGGGAGCAGTAACCATTTACCGCAAACTTAAACTAAAAGAAAAGAGGAAAAAACAATGAGCAAAACCATTGATGAAGCAATCGCACTCCCCACAAAGGAAGAAGTTTTGATGAACGAGGACGCACTGATCGCCGGTTTGCTGGAAGCAGCGAACTACAAGGAGGATTATACGCCGGTCCAGGTGAAACGGAACGGGAAACTGTTGTTTGAGTTCCGCATTCGCCCGATGGGTGAGGATGAAGTTCAGGAGTGCCGCAAACGCGCCACAAAGATGATCCCGAACCCTGCCGGACGGCATCTTCCCAAAGTGGAGGGCGATATTGATATCGTCGCTTTGCGCTGCTACAAAATCCTATCCGCTACGGTTGACGAGGACAGAAAAAAGGTCTGGGATAATCCGGCTATTAAAAGGTCGCTCAACGTTTTAACGCCGGTTGACGTCATCGACGCGGTATTGATGGCCGGGGAAAAGGACGCTGTCTGTGATCTGATCGACAATATCAGCGGCTATAATAACAATCAGGTAACAACTGAAGAATACGCAAAAAACTAATCAGGGCTGGCGGCAAAGCCTACCTGCTGCACCGGATATGGCAGGGAAAAAGCAAGTATCCCACCGAGATATTAGGCATACCGCCTGAAAAAGTATCCAAGTCCGGGCTGCTTGCTTTTATTTTTGCCAGTGAAATTGTAGCACTGGAGGAAGAAGCCAAAGCGAAGCCCTATCCGGTCGTTTGGGTGAAACCAAGCAACGAAAACGGATCGTAACACTTGCCTTTGTGTGTAAAAAAGGGGGTGGATACATGGCAAAGGAAACCGTTGTAATCGATGTAGTTGCACGGTTTATAAACAAAACATCTCAGGGAGTACAGGAGTTCAAAAAAGATCTCGCTGAATCTGCCGGGAAAGCTGATAAATTGGGCGACAGCCTGGATAAGACACGGAAGCAAGTGGAAAAGCTGACGAAATCCAAGTGGACGATGCGGCTTGAGATGATGGACAGCGCGACTTCCAAGCTTTCAAGGATTTCCAGCTCTATTACAGGTTTTGCGGGGAAAACGTTCAAGTTTGGCGTTCGTATCCTAGACTATGCCACCAGGCCGCTGCGGGGGATCTATAATTTCGCTACAAGCCTAAAGGGGGTTCTAACCGGGATCCTTGTCGGGAAAGCCGGGCAAACGATGGTTAGTCAGCCGCTGGGGCTTGCAGACGCCTATTCCAACGCGCACGTTGGATTCAAAACCTTGTTTCAAGATGACAAACGGGCGCAAAAAATGATGAATGATATTGATACATTCGCGAAAGAAACACCGTTTAAGACCTCAAACGTCATTGAGCAAACACAAAGAATGCTTGCCATGGGCTGGGATGCAGACAGGTTAATCCCCGATATGGAAACGATCGGGAACGCCGCTTCTGCCACCGGCAGAGGGGACGAAGGGCTGCAGCGTATTATCTTAGCACTATCGCAAATCAAAAGTAAGGGCAAGCTGTCTACCGAAGAACTCAATCAACTCGCGGAGGCCGGGATCAATGCCAAGGCTTATATCTCAGAGGGGCTGGGCTATGGCAGGACGGACGAAGGGTTAGCAAAGTTAGCGTCCGACCTGCAAGGCGGCAGGATCGGAGGCAACGCTGCCGTTGAAATGATCCTTGAGGGGATGAAAGAATACAACGGCATGATGCAGCGGCTGTCCAAAGAAACGGCTTCCGGTATCATGTCCAATATTTCAGATACGTTTGAAATCTCTATCATCCGTAAATGGGGGCAGGGATTGCAAGAAGGGGCTATAAAAGGGCTGGGCACATTCGCGGACTTCCTTGATAAAAACGAAGATAAGTTAAATAAGCTGGGCGACACCGCGAAAGGAATCGCGGCAAAAATGTCCAACTGGTTTGCGGATTCTGCGGAATTTATCACGGACAAAATCTTGACCGTAACGGAAAGCGCAGAATTTAAGAACGCAGGTTTAGGCGGAAAAGTCCGTATTTTGTGGGATGAAATCATAGCGGAACCGTTTAGCGACTGGTGGAGCAAAAACAGCGTGAAAATGGCAAGTTCTATCGGCCATGGGCTGGGGACGGGCTTAAAAGGCATTATTACCGGTGTTTTCGGTTTTGGTATTGATAATAGCGGTATCGCGGATGAAGCAATGAGCGCGGGAGCCGCTTTTGCGAAATCGTTCCTTGACGGGTTCGATCCGGCAGAAGTGGGGCGCGTCGTTTGGGATGGGATCAAAAATATTTTTGACAATGCACCGCCGTGGGCGCAAACGCTTCTGGGGGCTTTTGCAGTGAAGAAAGGCACAGATATTGCGTCCCCAATGATCAGCGGAGGAAAAACGCTGGTACAAGGCGTTTCAAGCGCGAAAGAATGGCTTGTCGGCGCAGGAACAGCCGGGACAGCGGCAACAGGCGGCGCAGCAGCCGGATCAACTGCGGGCGCGGCTACGCTGACAACAACAGCGGCAACCGCTATAACGGCGGCAGGCTGGATTGCCGGGGCTTTAGGGCTTGTCGATGCCGGGAAGGACCTTGCAAAAGGCTTTAACAGCGAAAACAAAAAAACGGCCAGAGATAATGCCACAAAAGGCGTTACAAAAGCGGGCATGGTAGCCACTGGCGCGGGCGCAGGGGCTTTGATCGGTTCTTTCGTGCCGGTTATCGGTACGGCGATCGGTGCGGCGATCGGCGCAGGGATTGGCGGTCTAGGAGCCATTTTCGGCGGTGATTCGCTGGGCCAGTGGGTATCCGATCTATCAGACGGCACGAAGCAGATCAGGGACGCGACAAGCAACATGGTCGAAGCGCGGGATGCTTTTTCACAAAGCATTCAAAAGGATGTGAGCGTAAACAGCCTTATTTCGGAGTATGAAACGCTGACAAAAAAGCTTGAAGATACCAAGCTGTCAGCAGAAGAACACAAGGGCATTCAGGAACGGATCAACGAGGTTGTCCGGGAACTGGCTGACCTTTACCCGAATTTAATCACCCAACAGGACGTATTAAACGGGAAGATCGGCGCACAGCTTAACACCATCAAAGCAATCTCAGCCATGGAACGCGAACAAGCCCGCTGGGAACTCGAAAAACAGGTCAAAGACGCAAAAGAAACCTATGAAAAAAAGGATATCGGCCAAAAGATCAAGGATTCCGAAGCGCAGCTTGCGTATGACAAGCAACAGATGGCGGACGCGGAAAAAGCCCTTACTGCTTATTCTGCCCTTAACGCCGAAATCGAGAAGCTGCAGCTGGAAAGCGACCAGGCAATGCGTGATGGCGATATGAGTTTTTTCAGTTCTGAAAGCTATAACGGCAAACTGGAAAGCCTTGAAAAACGTATGCAGGAGATTACGCAGGGCACGGGGCTGCATTACAAGGGCGTTTTTGAATTTGCAATGGATTTCCCGGATGATCTGCACTCCAAAATGGGGCAGTATATTGATTCCATCGCGGAGGAACAAAAGCGGAATCAGGAGTTGAAACAATCCGAAATAGACCTGTTCAACGCCCAAAAGACTTTGATCGAGAACCAGACAGGGCTAAACGGCACGATTGAGCAATCCGCCGCAAATTTTGACAAGCTGGATGAAGCCCAAAGGGACGCGCTGAAAGACGCGATCGAGCAGGTCAAGGAACTGCAAAGGGAATTTGAAAACCTGCCGGCAGAAGTTAAAATCCCAATTTCCATTGAAAAAATGGTTTATGGAGAAATCGCAGGCGGCATCACACGGGATACAAACGGGAAGCAATCATACACGGGCGGCCGGAATGGAATTACGCTTTCGGAGTATGCCAACGGCGGAATACTTACCCGCCCTCATTTGGGGCTGGTGGCAGAGGCAGGGGCGGAAGCAATTATTCCGCTGTCCAGCAGCAAGCGCAACCGTGGTTTGGATTTATGGGAAAAGGCCGGCCGCGCCATGGGCGTACTGCCCTATGCTGACGGTGGAATCGTGGGAAGCATACAGCCTTATACCGTGGACAACCGCATAAGCTATACCACGGACGGGGCGTTTACACAGCCGATTCAGGTCAATCTTGGCGGGATGCAGTTTTCGTTCAATGGTGCAAACGTGCAAAACCCGGAAAGCATTATGCAGGCAATCCGGGATCAAATGCCGCAAGTGGCGAATGAGGTTTGCGAAGCAATAGCAATTTTAATCAAACAGAGTTTCGGCAATCTGGCGGCAGCGCAAATTTAAGAAAGGGGGAGTAGGCAATGCAGATCTATTTAACCGAGTTGGAAAACAATTACCGCCTTACTTTCCCGATGCTGCCGGAAAGTATAGACGTACAATGCGGCGCCTTATTCCGCAGCTATGATATTCTGGAAATAGGGGAAGTAAAGTTCCCCTATGGGGAATCATTGACAAGGATTAGCTGGTCGGGTAAACTTCCGGGAAATCCGCGCATGGGTGCGCCGTATATCACTGAGGAGAAAGACCCGAAAGCCGTACAGTCATGGTGGTCGGAATTACGCAAAAACAAGCAGAAACTGCGGCTGCTTATCACGGAAACCCCGATCAATCACGACGTATATCTTGAAAGCTATACGGCCACCTATCAGGGCGGGTTCGGCGATTATGATTATACGATCTCATTTATCGAAGCAAAGGAAATCAAGATCGGGACGGATGGAAACCTTTCTTCTGCTTCCGCGCTGGGGGCGGGGTCAGGCACAGGCCGGCCGGCGGCAGGCAGGGGGAAAACGTACACGGTGGTGAAAGGCGACTGCTTGTGGAGTATTGCACAAAAGATGATGGGGGCGGGGAGCAGATACCCCGAATTGTACAGCGCCAATAAAAGCGTAATAGATCCCCGGAATCAAAAGTACAATATGCCGCGTTATACCATCTACCCCGGGCAAATCTTGACGATTCCTTAACGGAGGGAGGAAGATGGAACATGACGTACTAAAAACAAAATATAAGGTTGAAATCGTTACCTCAACCGGTGAAGTGATGGATTTTACGCAATATGTAACGGCCTGCACCTGGAGCGACCCGGCCAATGAGGTTGCCGCACGGGCAAGCATTACCTTTGCACAGGATAAAACGGACAAAGGCTATATCAACCTGATTCTCAAGCTTGGAACACTGGTTTTCATTTACGCCAACGGGCAGGAGGTTTTCCGGGGCGTTTTGTGGGACTGGGACTATCATTGTACCGGCGGGCAGGGGAAATCAACGAATATCCTTGCTTATGACCGGATGATTTATGCCGTGCAAAGCAAGGACAACACCTATTTGTCGCCGGGGATGTCTACAGGTGATATTGTAAAAACGATTTGCGGGCGTTGGGGGATCCCGGTTCATTATCAGTGGGAAAACCACACGCACGCAAAAATCGTTTATAAGAACAAGGCGATCTCTGAGCAGGTCCTTGAAATATTAGAGGACGCCGCACGGAAAAAAGAAAAGAAATATGTTGCCTACATGGTAAAAGACAGCTTGCAGATCAAACACCGGGGGACAAACCGGGATGTTTATTATTTTGACGCAGAAAATACGATCAGCACGCGTGACAAGCTCTCCATGTCCAAACTGGTTACAAAGGTAGTTATTCTCGGGAAAGAGGATAAAGAGGGGCGTTTCCCGGTCGAAGGGACTGTTACCGGAGATTTACGCTTCGGCACACTGCAGGAGGTTGTATATCGCGATGGTGACTTTTCTTTAGGGGACGCAGCCGCAGAAGCGAACGAAGTATTGCGCCAAAGAGGGAAGCCGGATGAAGTAATACAAGTAAAAGCGCCGGACGTCCCTTTCCTGCGAAAAGGCGACAGGATCAAAGTACACGCCGGGAATCTCTATCAAACAACCTTGTACATTAAAGGGATCACACATGATATGGTGAACCGCACAATGACCATGGAATGTGAAAGATAAGAGTGTTCTGACTTTTTCTTGTATTTGGTACCCAATAATGGT
The DNA here is from genome assembly GCA_947649285.1 of uncultured Clostridia bacterium. Taxonomy (GTDB): domain Bacteria; phylum Bacillota; class Clostridia; order Oscillospirales; family Ruminococcaceae; genus Paludihabitans. The sequence goes on along the minus strand of CANSRB010000048.1, from coordinate 2,830 downwards.
ATAATAATATCGTCAGATAGGATCAATAAACCTGATAAGGGCAAAGGAGAATCGAAAATGAAAGCAATGACTGCCAGAGAAGTCTTAAATCTGATTGAATGGTTAAAAGCCCGGAATTTCTCCAGTGATGATATTATCGACTGTATCGAATCCGTAGAAGGTAAACCGAAAGAAAAAGAAGAAAAAGAAGATTAAAAAAAGAGCGGACTTGCCACCGCTCTTTTTTATATTCCCGGGAACTGAGAAAGGAGGCGGTTATTTTGACGGAAGGAATCAGGTTTGAGGGGATAAACGATTTAGCGCGGGTTTTGACGGGGCAAATGAAAAGAACTGCTGAACATCCGCTTACGCTGGACTTTGGCGTGATCCAAGGCGATTATTCCCTTAAAACCAATACTTTTCCTCTGCCGATCCCGGTCGAGGATTATTTGGTATGCCGGCAGCTTACATTAGGGAAGAAACGCGCCCGGCTTATGACAACGCAGATTACAGGCAAGCCGGGGGACGGCAGCCATCCGCATGGCGCAGTTGCACCGCCGGGTCAAGGCGTAAACCCCGGTATCAGCTGGGAGGGTATCCCCGTCCATCCGGCCAGCGAAGGGCAGCACATCCATGATGTGCTGATCCCTGAGAGTATGCGAAGTATAAAGCCGGGGGATCGGGTGCTTGTGGCATGGGTGGGAAATGACGCGGTTGTCATTGACATTATTATGCCGGCAGTAAAAACAAAAGAAACGGAGTGGGAGCCTTATGCCTGAGTTATTCCCGACTTTTGACGTTCCGGGGATTGAAACTATATCGCCGGAAGTGGAAAACCTGCAAAAGCACAGCGCGTATTTTGATTTTACCAAAGGGGATTTTGTGCAAAACAAAAGCGGAATCTTGCAGCGGGCTACTCCCTATGACGCATGGGTTCAGTGGTGCTTAAAAGCCGTCGTAACAGAGCGGTATGCGTTTTATGCCTATGGTACAAATGAGGGCGTGGAAATGATCGATGCGCTTAACGAGCCGGTGAGAGCCGCGCAGGAAAGCTCCATTGAGCGCACCGTCACGGAAGCCCTGCTTGCAGATCCATATAAAAGGACGCTGTACGTCCGCGATTTTGTTTTTGTTTGGGGCGTGGACAGTTTAGACGTCACCTGTACAATAGGCGGGGTTTGGGAGCGTGAAGCGTCCATCAATTTCAAGGTTAATACAAGGGGGTGAGGGTTTGGCAGTCAAAATAAACGAATTTGTTTTACCGGATTTTATGCTGGGTAACAGCGCGGAGGAAATACACGCCCGAATGATGGATGGAATGCCCGTTGATATTGATAAAAGCGAGGGCGGGTTTCCATGGGACTTTACCAGGCCGACCGCGTTGGAAAAGGCTGAAATGGTCGAGTTTGTCTTGAGCAACGCAATCAAAAACATATTCCCGCAATATGCGGAGGGTATATTTTTGGATTATCACGCTGCCAATCGGGGTCTTATAAGACGGCCGCCCGGTTATGCCGCGGCAAAACTGAAAGTAACCGGAATTGCAGGAACAAGAATCCCGAAAAACTTTAAGGTATCCACGGAAGCAACGCATGAGGAATCGAGCGTTGTTTTTTTATTCGATGAAGAAGTGACAATCCCCGAAAGCGGGGTACTTGAAACGATGGTTACGGCGGAGGAAAGCGGCGTTATCGGGAACGTAAACGCGGAAACGATCCGGTTGCAAGTAAAACCGATGAAAGGGATTGTTTCGCTTATCAATGAAGCCCCGGCCTATGGCGGATATGACGCGGAGGACGACAAGCTTTTACGGATACGGATCATAGAATATGACTTGATGCGAGGTTTTTCTTTCGTCGGTTCCATGGCGGACTACCGGCGGTGGGCTTCTGAGGTTGTCGGCGTGGGGAATGTAGAGGTAATCCCGGCGAATGACGAAACCGGCCTTGTTACATTGATTGTCATGGATACTGCTGGCACTCCTGCAAGTCCTGAGTTGTGCGAGAGCATTTATAACCACATTATGCGCCCGGGCAGCCCATACGAACGTCTAGCCCCGATCAACGCGAATTTGAAAGTAATGGCTCCAACAACGCTTGCTATAGACATAGAAGTGGATGTATTCCTTGAAGAAAATTATAGTAGTCCTCCTATAGATGAATTTAGGGCGAATTTGATCGAATACTTCAAGACCATTACCAACAATACTGTCCGGAAAAATGAGATTCTGGCGGTTCTTATCAACACAGAAGGGGTTTTGAACTATGCAAATGAAAGAATGACGATCAACAATTCAACCTTGAACAATTACCAGTTAAAGCCGGGAGAAATGCCCGTTGTAGGGATGCTTTCCATGGGAACTCTTACAACCGAGCGATAAACAGGGGGTGTGGAACAGAATGAAATACACCTCACCACTGATGAAGGAAATCCTGCAAAGCCCAAAAGCGCAGAAAATCATTGATTATGTGTCCCCAATTTATGAGGATGCCTATATAGGCTTGTGGATTTTTGAGGTGATCGGGCGGGAACTGGACTGGATGGCGCGATATTGCGAGGAATACGGGTTTCAGGTTGTCCCCAATACAGCTACATGGGCGTTAAAATACTATGAGCAGATGTATGGGATCCAAACGGACGAAAGCCTGCCGCTTGAAATCCGGAGAGCGAAAGTTCTGACCCGAATATGGGATAAATCACCACTAAACCCGAAAAGGCTTGCAAAAATCGCGTCACTAGCTGCAAACAATGCGCCGGTAGAGGTAATTGAAATCACAGGCAAACACCGCTTTATTTTGAGCACAAAGGATATTCACGATAAAAATCTTATAAAAACGGTTCGGAGCGTGGT
>CANSRB010000047.1 GCA_947649285.1 uncultured Clostridia bacterium | reverse complement strand
AATCATATTGCGCCAGTCTATAGGACTATATTTACTTTTAATTTTACCCAATTCCGCAAAAAAAGTCAACCAAAAAACCGGAAATGTCTATTTTATTGCAATATTATTTTCTCCGACGATATTTTTTAGCACATTTACTAGTTCCTTATTCCCAGTTATAGCATACTTTATTCGGGGACGATACCTTGCTTGGGTATCAGAACAATAAAAAATCACCTGCTCTCTGCCAGGATACCTGGACAGGACGGATAAAATTCGCTCCACTTCCGGGGCAGACTTTGTCGGAACCTGAATATACAACTTCCAAGGCTTTTCCGGCTGAGTAGAGGAATATTCCCGGATAAAGTCGCAGATTATCTTTGGCTTTTCATCTTCTTTTAAGGATAACTTTCCCCGGATCAGCAGCGCGCTGTCAGGGGTTAGGAATTGAGCGAAATTCTCATAGCAATTAGAGAACAGGATGGCTTCCATACTCCCGCTTCGATCTTCAATGGTCAGAAAAGCCATGGGGGCTTTGGACTTGGTAGAAAGTATTTTTTTCCCTTGAAGGACAGCTAAAACCGTTACACTGTCCCCTTCCTTGAGCCCATCCGGTTCCTGCACATTCTGTAAGATTTCCAAAATGGCAACACAATTCGGCGGAGGGGCAAGTCCATCCAGCGGATGGCCGGAAAGATAAAGCCCCATGATTTCTTTTTCCATTGCCAGCTTTTGCTTGATCGGATACTCTTCCATCTTGGGAAGTCGGACCTCCTCTGAATGCTGCGAGAAAGAAGAAAAGAATCCCAGCTGTCCTTCTACATTTTGGCGGGCAGAGCGGTCAACAGTGTCCATGATCGCTTCATAAGCACTCATCATCTCTTTGCGGTTATGCGGGAAGCCGTCCAGAGCGCCGCATAGAATCAGGCTTTCAACAGCCCGCTTATTCAGATCTTTTCCGTGCATACGTTTGAGAAAGTCGGACAGCGAAGTAAATATCCCATTTTCCTGCCGTTCCTTAATGATTTTTTCAATAACACCCCGTCCCAGATTTTTGATAGCAAGCAGGCCAAAATTCAAATGATCCCCGTTTACCGTAAATCCCAGCCGGCTTTTATTGATATTCGGCGGGAATACCTGGATCTGCATGGAAGTGCAAGTGTTGATATACTCGATGGTTTTCCCGGTCGCGCCCATCACATTGGTCAGCAGAGCGGCCATGTATTCTTTGGGGTAATGCTGTTTCAGATAGGCAGTTTGGTAGGAAATATAGGCATAGGACGCTGCGTGGGATTTATTAAAAGCATAAGAGGCAAAGCCGGCCATCTCGTCAAAAATCGCGTTGGCCGTGGCTTCGTCCACTCCGTTCGCCACTGCGCCGACACATTCCCAAGAGCCGTCCTCATTTTGTTTTCCATGGATGAAATACTGGCGTTCCTGGGACATGACATCTGATTTTTTTTTCGCCATCGCACGCCGAACCAGATCTGCGCGGCCATAAGAATAGCCTGCCAACTGCCGGCAGATCTGCATGACCTGTTCCTGATAAACAATACACCCATAAGTCACTTTAAGAATCGGCTCCAACAACGGATGACGATAAGTAATCTGCCCCAGATGATGCCTGTTTCGGATGTATTTAGGAATCGACTCCATTGGGCCGGGACGGAATAACGAAATAACAGCAATTAAATCCTCAATATTTTCGGGACAAAGCTGAGTCAGGACACGCTTCATCCCAGGGGATTCAAACTGGAACACCCCTTCTGTATCCCCGCGTGAAAACATGGCGTATACGCTGCGGTCATCTAATGGTATTTTGGAAATCCGGAAATCCGGTTTATCTGCCCGGATCTCTTTCTCACATTGGTCAATAATGGTCAGATTACGCAGACCAAGGAAATCCATTTTCAATAATCCCAATTCTTCCAGAGTTGTCATGGTATATTGGGTGACAATCGCTTCATCGTTCTTTTGGAGGGGAACGTAGAAATCCACTTCCTCCCTGGTAATCACTACACCAGCGGCATGAGTAGAAGCGTGTCGGGGCATTCCTTCCAGCTTCCGAGCGGTATCGATCAGTTCCTTGCCTTTAGGATCGGTGTCATATACATTTTTCAAATTTTTGGAAAGGATTAACGCCTTGTCCAGCGTCATATTTAATTCGCCGGGAACCATCTTGGCAATAACATCTACACTTTGATAGGACATTCCCAATGCACGCCCTACATCCCGCAGTACGCCTTTCGCTGCCATAGTACCAAAGGTAATGATCTGTGCTACGTGCTCTTTGCCATATTTCTTGACCACATAATCAATCACCTGCTGACGTTTTTCATAACAGAAATCGATGTCAAAATCCGGCATACTGATCCGTTCCGGATTTAGGAAACGTTCAAACAGCAGTTGGTATTTCATTGGATCAATTCCCGTAATACCAATGCAGTAAGCGCACAGGCTTCCGGCTCCAGAACCCCGGCCCGGGCCCACTGGAATATCCTGTTCTTTGGCATAGCGGATAAAGTCCCAGACAATCAAAAAATAGTCCACATAGCCCATCTGTATAATGACGGACAATTCGTATTCCAGCCGCTTGATCAAACTCGGGTCAGGATGTTCCCCATAGCGTTTCCTTAAGCCGCGAAAGCAAAGCTTTCGAAAATATTCTGTATTGTCCTCTACTCCGTCCAGATGGAAATAAGGAAGCTTTGTAACACCAAATTCGAAGTCCAGATTGCAAAGCTCCGCAATCCGGAGAGTGTTTTCCAAAGCGCCTTCATAAGAGGAAAAAAGAGCAGCCATTTCTTCCTGGCTTTTCACATAGAATTCTTCTGTGGGAAATTCCATAGCCTTTTCTTCCCCCAGAACCGTGTTGGTTTGGATGCACATCAATACGGCTTGGGTTTTTGAATCCTCTTTCGTCAGGTAATGACAGTCGTTTGTTGCGACCAGAGGGATCTCCAGTTCCTCCGCCAGCTTTTGCAGATGAGGGAGAATACGGCGCTGCTCATCCATGCCATGATCCTGGAGCTCAATATAGTAATTCCCTTCCCCAAACAGGTTTTTATAAAATAAAGCAGACTCCCGGGCAGCCGTGTAATCCCCAGCCGTAAGGGCGCGTGGAATTTCCCCTGCCAGACAGGCGGAAAGACAGATTAAACCTTCATGATATTTTTTTAGAAGCTCACGGTCAATCCGGGGTTTATTGTAAAATCCATCCAAATAGCCTTTAGAAACCAGTTTGATTAAATTTTGATAACCAGTTCGGTTTTTACAGAGCAGAACCAGATGGTAGGGGCTGGAATCAATCCGGTGAACCTTATCAAACCGTGTGCGCGGCGCCACATAAACCTCGCATCCAATAATCGGCTTGATATTTTCGGATTTACAGGCTTTGTAGAATTCGATTACACCATACATATTTCCATGATCGGTGATGGCGACAGCGGTTTGCCCTAATTCCCGGACACGGCGAACCAGGCGCTTGATGACACAAGCACCGTCCAACAAGCTGTATTCAGTATGCAAATGCAGATGTACAAAATTCCCCATTTTATTTTCCCTATAAGTCTTCCTTTGCCAATCCGCAAAGCTTCTGAAAGCGATGATTCAACCCGGAACGACTGATTTTCCCATTGGTTTTCTCACAGAGCTCCCGCAGCGAAGCCTCCGGATGCGCCAATCGGAGCTCCGCGGCCTCCCGAAGCGGGATCGGAAGACTTTCCAGTCCCGCTGTATCTACGATTTTTTGAATGCTTTGCAGCTGTTCCAGTGCAGCGTTAATCGTCCGGCCAATATTGGCTGTTTCACAATTGATGGCCCGATTCACCTGATTCCGAAGCTCTTTTTCGATTTTCAGATTCATAAAATCCATGGCGGTTTTTACACCGCCCAGCATAGTCAGGAACTCTTCAATCTGCTGGCTTTCCTTCAAGTAAACAATCCAGTGCTGGTTGCGGGTGCTGACACGGAAATCCAATTCCAGAAATCCATTCAGCAGTTCAAGCAACGGCAGGCAGAGCTCTTCCCTGGGAAGCGTAAACTCCACATGGTATTCTGCATGAGGATCCATCATCACGCCGCAGGCCAGGAACGCTCCTCGCAGAAATGCAGTTTTACAGCAGTCCTGTTCCAGCCATTCAGTGCGGATTTGTTTGAAGTCCGGCTCCCCTTTGGGAAAAAAGCGATTCTGGATTTCCAGGATATCTCTTTCATCACAAGCAGAAGCCATATAGTGAAAGCGGGATCGTTTGGAGCGGGTATCAATCGTTGAAACCGTCATAATAGCCCCGGTAATCTCAACCAAATCGTAAGCGAATTGGTTGGCCGTATCCTTGCTTTCTGAAATAAAAGCAATTTTCTGAGAGGTTACTCCAGAATTGAACAGCAGCATTCCGTACAGCATTGCTTGTACACAGAAGGGGCAATGCCGCTTTGCCTGGCAAATTTCTGCTTTGAACTGAGTGGAAAATGACACAGAAATTCTCCTCCCCTTTGATTAATTTTTCAGAATATCGCGGTGATGGACAGCTGCTTTCTTCTTTTGCTCACTCAAATGAACATAGACCTTTTCGGCAAAAGTGACAGAGCGGTGCTTTCCCCCTGTGCAGCCAAAGGCAATTGTCAGCTGGCTTTTCCCTTCGCTGATATACAGCGGGATTAAAAAGTCGATCAGCTCGGTGAGTTTTTTCAGCAGCTCCTGGGACTGCGGCCAGGACATTACATAGTCGCGCACCTCATAATCCAGCCCGGTTTTATGTTTTAATTCGTCAATATAAAACGGATTCGGCAGGCAGCGGACATCTAACACTAAGTCTGCTTCTGTCGCTGAACCATACTTGAATCCAAACGACATACAATTGATCAGCATACTGTTGGCGATATTATCCAAGAAGATGGCGCTGATTCGTTCCTTCAGCTGCATGGCGGAAAGGCTTGAGGTGTCAATGATGTAATCTGCCCGTTCCCGCGCCTGCATTAATAATTGGCGTTCGCTGACTACTGCCCGTTCCACAGACGCGTCGTTTTCATCCAGTAGTGGATGCTTACGGCGGGTTTCCTTGTAACGTTGGATTAAAACCTGATTATTGCAGTCCAGAAACAGCAGCTTGAATTCAATATTTTGCTGTTTCAGCAAATCCAGCTCACTGCTGAAAGCGTCAAACATACTGCCTCCCCGGGTATCTGTCACAACAGCCACCTTGGAAAGCTTGCTGTTGGACTGCATCACAAAGTCGGCGAAACGAGAAATCATTTTGGGCGGCATATTATCAATGCAGTAAAACCCGATATCCTCCAAAGCGTCAATTGCACGGGATTTCCCGGCTCCTGAAAGGCCTGTTACAATTAAAAAATCCATCTTCTGTCCCCCAATTCTCTTTTTAATTCACTGTCGGTTGCCGAGACGCCGCACTTCACATTCTAAGTGAAAGCCGGTCTGAGCCATGACCTTTTCCTGCACCTGTTGGATCAGTTCCTCTACATCTTTACAAGTTGCACCGCCCGTATTGATTAAAAAGCCGCTGTGTTTCATGCTGACCTGCGCTCCGCCTACCCGAAGGCCCTTCAGTCCGCATTCCTCAATTAACGCGGCTGCATATGCTCCAGCCGGCCGTTTAAAAGTGCTTCCAGCGCTGGGATATTCCAGCGGCTGTTTCTCGGTACGTTTGGAAATATATTCTTCCATCCGGTTCTGAATGGCCTGTTTATCATCTTTTTCCAGTCGGAAAACCACTTCCAGGATCAGCTCCCCTGTTCTGGAAAACCGGCTGTGACGGTAAGAGAACTCCAAATCTTTTCCCGAAAGCGTTTGCAGATTTCCTGTTTCTGTATTAAAAAAGGTACAGGCTTCCAAACAATTGCAGATTTCTCCTCCGTATGCGCCGGCGTTCATGAATACAGCCCCTCCAACGCTTCCCGGGATTCCATAAGCAAATTCTAGCCCGCTTAGAGCATGTTCCAATGCCATCTTGCAAAGATTAGCCAGGGATACGCCTGCACCACATCGGATCCGGGCATTGTCAAGCAATTGCATATCATCCAGTCCCATGGCCCACAAGATAACTCCGGAAAAGCCCTGGTCTGAAATCAGCAGGTTTGAACCTTTCCCAATGATCTCCAAAGCGATACCCTGTTGTCGCACCATAGAAAAAACCTTTACGGCCTGTTCCGCATTTTTTGGACGAGCCAGCAAGGCGGCTGGTCCCCCAATACGAAAGGTGCAGTATCGGCTCAAAGGAACTTCCATCTCAAATGGAATTTGCTGCTGCTGTAAAAATTCCTGTATTTCTTGAAGTGGCATGGACTTTTTCCTTTCTGAGGGAATTATAGCTTCCGGATGGTATATTTCATAAACAGATTCTGGTAGAGAAACGCTTATTTGCATTTCCTTCAGCTTATGGTTCTATTATACAAGATTTTTTCAAAAATCGCAAATCCCCCGGCCTTTTATTTTGATTTTTCTGTTATAATTATATGGATAATAGAGGACAGCTATGTACAATCAGGCACCGGATTTCATCAGCCGGCAGATCATATAAAAGGAAGGTGTTTCTCCTGGAAAAATTTTTATACTCTGACAATGAGAAGCGTTACCATACTTACTCCTATGAGCTCAGAAAAAAATTTGGAAAAAAAGTGGCGAAGGTTTCATTAAACGCAGGTTTTTCCTGCCCCAATCGGGACGGAACCCGGGGGTTTGGCGGATGCAGCTACTGCTCCGCACAAAAAAGCGGGGATTTTGCCGGAAATCCTCAAATTTCTCTGCGCACACAATTTGAAATTCAAAAAAATCAGACAGCCGGCAAATGGCCCGATACGGATTACATCGCTTATTTTCAGGCAGGGACAAACACCTATGCACCGCTTACAGTGCTTCGGCATTGCTTTGAAGAAGCGCTTTCTCTTCCCCGTGTTGTGGGATTAAGTATCTCCACCCGGCCGGATTGCCTGCCGTATGAGGTCTGCGATTATTTAGCCGAATTAAATGCCCAAACCTATCTGACAGTGGAAATCGGATTGCAAAGTATCCATGATGCAACAGCGGCCAGGATCAACCGGGGGCATACTTACGAGGATTTCTTGGAAGGATTAGCCCGGCTTTCCAGCCGTGGGATCCGTACCTGTGTCCATCTGATTGACGGGCTTCCAGGGGAAACGTTCGGGATGATGCGGGAAACGGCAGGGGAAATTTCAACCCTGCCCATTCAGGCAGTAAAGATCCACCTGCTCCACGTATTGGAAGATACACCGATAGCCAAGGAGTATCGTTCGGGAAAATTGGTACTGCTGCAAAAAGAAGAATATGTTTCCATTGTTTGCGACCAACTTGAACTCCTCCGCCCTGATATTGTGATCCAGCGTTTAACGGGAGATGGAGATCGCAGCTCGCTTTTAGGACCGTTCTGGAGCTGTAATAAGCGTGATGTACTGAACAGTATTGACCGGGAAATGGTACGGAGAAATTCCTTCCAAGGATGCAGGTATAACCTCTGAATTTTAGAGCAAGCTAAATAAAAACAATCGGAGGAATTTTATGCCGTTATCTGCCAAAGAATTGTCTGCTATTGAAGCGCAATTGGAAAATGAACAGCTCTTAGTACAAAAATATAAGCTTTTCGCCTCCTCCTGTGCAGACCCGCAGCTGCGCGCGGAATGCGAACAGGTGGCTGCACAGCATCAGGAGCATTTTTCCCAGCTGTTCCAGCAATTAAGCGGATCCTAAAGCAAGGAGGAGCTTTTTATGAAAAAATTTTTCAGTGATCAGGAAATGCTTGCAGATGCCTTGTTTTCTCAGCGGCGTATTACAGAAAGCTATAATACGCTGAGCAACGACTGCACAACCGAAGCGGTGCGAGGCATTATGCTAACAATCCTCAATGAGGAACACCAAATTCAGTCAGAAATCTATGAGGAAATGAACAAACGAGGATGGGTTTCAAATCAAAGTGCAGATCCGGAGAGCATTTCTCGGATTAAAAATCGTTTTTCAGGTGAAAATTGATACAATTATTTTATCTGGATAGAAAAAAGGGACGAAACCATCTTCATTTTCGTCCCCTTTTTCTATGCCTGATTTAAGACTCGCCGTTTTTAAGCTTAATCAGCCGGACATCCTTTCCGACAAATTTTAAGCATTGATACATCGTCATCAATCTTGAGGCTACTCTGCTGGAATAGCGGCGTTCCAGTTCTTTGGGTACAAGGTTTGTATTGATAATGACTGGCTGTTTGGCGTTCAATTTAGTGTTGACAATATTATACAGGCTCGCCGTATTAAACTGATTTTCAATCTCAGCACCCAGGTCGTCAATAATAACCAAATCAGCGGCCAGAATCGTATCCATCATAGAGATCCCCTGATCCCCTCTTCCTTAATACTCATTTTGAAGCTTTCGGAAAAGATCTGGAGCAGAAACATAAAGCACGGTATAGCCCCGTTTCATAATCGCCCCGGCAATAGCCAGGGATAAATGGGTTTTTCCCAACCCGGTGTCCCCCATCATCAGCACGCTGGGAGCATTTTGATGGAAACGTGCGGCATATGTTTGGCAGAATTCTAAAATCTCCGCCATAATCCTGCGCGAAGACGGGGCATGGAGGGCGCCTTCTTCCGGATAGTAGTCTAGGGAAAAGCTGTCAAATGAAGCCAAGGAAAGCGAACTGCCGCGGTTAAATTCCAACGCGTTATTTTCTGCAATCAGTTTTTTCAGGCATTCGCATTGATGGCCCTGCCGGTATCCGGTATCCTCACAAAACCGGCAGAAATACTCGACTTCCAGATAATCTGCGGGATACCCGCTGGCTTCCAGCAGCTGGCTTTGTTCCTGCTGAAGACGAATATTATCCAGCATAATTTGTTCAATCTGTGTCCGGGAATCCTGTTTTGAAAAAACCGCTTTGACAATCTTCCCGCCAGTCTGCTGAAGCTGGTTTTGAATTTCCCGGATCCGGGGAACCTGAAAGCAAACTTTGGTGGTGCGTTCTTCTGCTTCCCGCAAAGCGGTTTCCCGCCGGCCTGTGATAGTTTTCATGGAACGTTTATAACTTTCGTTGCGCATCCTTCCCCCTCCTCTGGCGGATTATTTTAATTTTGGAACCTTGTCCCAGTAACGATCTAATTCCTCAATATCATACGAATTGTTGGAAGAACTGTAGAAGGCACGGGCCCCTCCCTCATTTTTGCGAACATCATCCACTGTTTTATAGCCTTTTTCATGCCAGTTGGTCAGGATTTTTCCGATATAGGGGAAGGATAATTTATTGATTGCGGTAATGGAGCGTTCATAGGCAAGACGGATCAGCTCCAAATCGAACTCATATTCACAGAACCAACGGACGATATATTCTTTTTCTGCTTCGATCAGATTCCGGTTTTGAACCCCAAAAAGCTTTTTTACTTCTTCTTCATGCTGATGGTTCTGCTTTTGTAAGTTGAGATAATTCTCTGCCCGTTCATGAGTCGTAATACCGTGGTCTGCCCAGGAAGCGCAGACGGATTCCAAATAACGAGGGTTAAATTTATTGATGGAAACGCAGTACTGCACAGCCATCAGGATAACGTCTGCCGGAAGACGGATAAATTCCAAAATCTGGAGTACCGATTTTTGTTCGGTCGAAGTAATCGGACGATGCAGCTGCATTTCCATGACTTCCAACAGGAAATTCAGCTCGCTGTTGTGAGAAGCCCTGCCGGCTATGGGAACAGACGCCTTTTTTTCCGGGAGCACATGAATTTGTGGAGTCACTTTTACCGAAGATTCCTGGATAAAAACCCCTTTTTGCATCCAATAGTCCAGCGCCTGCTGCACCTTTTTCTCAGGCAGTCCAAGCAGATTGGAAATCAGATTGGCACTGTAATGCTTTTCAGCATTTTTGAAAATCAACAATGCAACTTTTAAGTAATCCCCGTCTATTTCCGCGATATCATCCAAAATTCGTTCGGGCAAAGAAAAGTTGCTGGAATACAGATTGAAATTGATTTGATAAGACATTTTAGACCTCGTTTTATGTATCAGATAATGAGCATTTACAGTAAAAAAACAAAACCCTGCCTGAATGAAATTCTCTAATTTAAGTTTGGACAAGAGAAAAATATTATTAGCTATTGTCCATCAAGCAGCCGATTGAAATCCGTATAATGAATATTTTGCATTCATTATACCACAGAATCATAAAAAAGACAAATATTCTATTGGGTAGCAGGCATCATTTAAATAATGGTTTTGGCTATGCCCTTTTCAAAACCAGCAAATTGTGGTATACTAAATATATAAGGAGGTTGATACAGGATGAACGACCATGTCGTAATACCCGGAATCGGGATTGGCGGAATGACCGATAAATATGAAATTAAAATCCTGATTTGCTATCTCCTCTATTCGGTTCATACCCCTCTATCCCGCGAACAGCTGAATCTGATTTTCCAAGAGGAACAGCTCGTCAATTATTTTAGTTTCTGTTCCGCATTAACAGAATTGATTAAGTCGGACCATCTTTCTGTCAAAAAAACGGATACGGATGAAGTTTATACGCTGAAGCCCTTCGGCATTGAAACAGCGGAAAGATTGAGCCATTCCCTCCCTGCTTCCCTGCGGGATAACGTCGTAAAAACGGCGATGGGTCTGATTGCCCGGGTAAAAATTGAGCAGGAAAACGAAGTGGCGATTACACCCTCCCAAAATGGCTATACGGTTCACTTCCGGATGCACGACGGCAACTTTGATATTATGACGTTGGAGTTGTTCGCCCCGGATTTGATTCAGGCAGAAAAAATCAAGGAGAATTATCTCAAGGATCCTCTTCGCATTTACCGTGGACTTTCCACCCTTTTAATTGAAAAATAGCAACTAAAAAGAAGAACGGATCAAAAGATCTGTTCTTCTTTTTAAATTAAATGGGAAGCTCAATTTGAGGCAGTATCCCTTTCAGTTTTGCCAGCAATATACCATAATTGGTGATAGGAACCTGCTGTGCTGCGGCACGTTCAATCCGTGAAAGCAAATAGTTCCGGTTGAACATACATCCTCCACAGTGGACAACCAGATCATAGCTTGACAGGTCTTCCGGGAAATCTACGCCACTGACAATCTCAATATGCAGGCTTTGTCCATATTTTTTTCGCAGAAGAGCTGGGATTTTTACACGGCCAATATCCTCTGTTACAGGCGCATGAGTACAGGCTTCCGCGATCAACACCCGTGAATCCGGATGTAACCGGTCTACCGCTTCCGCTCCGGCACAAAATGCTTTCAAATCGCCTTTATGCGCCGCAAAAAGCACCGAAAAAGAGGTTAAACGGCTGTCCTTCGGGCAAAGCGCTGCGGCTTCTGTAAAAACCTGTGAATCTGTAATAATCAGCGAAGGCGCACGATTCAACGCCGCCAACGCTCCGGGCATCTGTTCGGGAGTGGTTCCTATAACAATACAACGGTTATCCAATAAATCCCGGATGGTCTGCACCTGGGGCAGGATCAGTCTTCCCTTTGGTGCCTCCGCGTCCTGCGGCATAACCAACAGAACTACATCCCCAGGCTGGACTAATTTTCCGGTAATTGTCTCCGCACCGCTTTCCGCTGGAAGAGCCCGGGAAAGCGCCTGGACCAGCTCGGGAATTCCGTCCCCCTGTTTTGCACTGACCTGAAAAGGCTCCAGGTTCAATTGTTTTCGGATCTGCTCCGCCAAAAGCTCCGATGGAAATTGATCCGTTTTATTGATTACCGCAAGAATAGGCAATTTACGGGCCCGCAGTTTTTCCAACCATCCTGTTTCCAAAGAAAACTCTGAGGATTCCCCACTGAATACTAAAAGGGCAAGATCTGCTTTTTCTATCGTTTGAAGCGTTTTTTGAACCCGCAGCTCCCCTAACTCCCCGACATCGTCAAAGCCTGCCGTATCCCAAAAGACGCAGGGCCCCAATCCTGGAACTTCCATCGCCTTGGAAACGGGGTCCGTAGTCGTTCCAGCCACGGAAGAAACAAGGGCAATCTGCTGGCCGGTAATGGCGTTGATCAGCGAGGATTTTCCTGCGTTGCGCCGTCCGTACAAGGCAATATGTGTACGGTTCGCTGAAGGTGTTGCATTTAAATTGGCAGACATAGAAGCTTCCTCCCCTATTGTAATTCCTATCCATTAAAACTTTTTTACGTTATTCCATCCCTACTTTTTTTGAAACCAATACCATCCATGCCGGAAGTGCTGACATTGGATTTTTGTTCCAATCGTTAATGCCTGCCAATTCATCCTGGCTTTTTTTAATAAGTTCATCATATGTAAACCAAAATGACGTATCAACTGCCGGCAACTCTGCAAGTTCATGGATGGATAAGCCTGCCGTAATATTTGCATTTACTATGTCCTGTACACGCCAATGAATATCCGGCATTACGTCATCATAAGATTTTATGATTTGGGGTTCTTTCCAAGCCTCTCCAGAGAAAGGCCTGTTGAACGGATGCACATCATACATAAAAGAATATCCTTGATTTTTCAGGACCCTGTTAATATTTTTATACATTCCAGTTAAATCACCTATCCAAGAAAGTGTTCCGTTTGAGGTGTACACAAGGTCATAAGTGTTATCTTTTATATGTTCTAATTCCATCGTATTATCACATACAAACTCTATATCCAAAGACATCCTGTCTGCAAGCATTTTTGCATTTTCCAGCTGTCTTTCACTTATATCCGCTGAAGTTACTTTAGCGCCCATAATCGCAAAGGCAAAAGCTGCATGATTATCTCCGCTGGACGGCAATAGAATATACTTTCCACTTATCTCCCCCATATATTTTTTTATGAGTTCAAAGACCGCGGGATGAAATGCCAAAGCAGGATTTTCTTGTAATCTCAATATTTTTTCATCTGTTCTCAAAGATATATACCAGTCGGAATCGGATACACTATCCCAGTGTTTTTTCACTTCCTTAACCCAATCTTCCATACTTTTCATCCTTTCTGAAACGCCAAAACCACCACGAATGCAGGGTAATCAATCTGATTATACCACTTTCAATTTCTATTAAAAAATTAATTACCATATATGATATGTCTATTAACTTATTGAGTATACCTGAATTGAATTTTCATAAACACTTTAATCATCTTCATACTTTCCACCAAATACAACACCATTCATTTTTTATATGAATTTTCATGCAACAAGGCTTCCAT
>CANSRB010000046.1 GCA_947649285.1 uncultured Clostridia bacterium | reverse complement strand
ATGGTCTCCCAGCTTTTCATCCAGATTGTAGGTCATGCAGGGGTAGAAAATCGCATCCACCCCGCTTTCCAGCAGGAATTGAATATGCCCGTGCATCAGCTTGGCAGGGAAACAAACGGTATCCGACGGGATGGTCTGCTGTCCTTTCAGATACAGCTTCCGGTCTGAGAAGGGTGAAACCCGCACGCCGAACCCCAGCGAGGTAAAAAAGGTGTGCCAGAAGGGCAGCAGCTCGTAGTTGTTCAGCCCCATTGGGAGGCCGATCACCTCTTTGCGGCTTCCCTCGCGGTCCCCAAACCCGCACAGAAGCTCCCGTTTATATTCGTACAGATTGCGGCTGTCCCCACCGGACTGCCGGGTTACGGGACGTTCGCACCGATTACCCCCGATATATTTCCGTCCCCCATCAAAAGTATTGACGGTCAGCCGGCAATGATTGGCGCAGAGTCCGCAGGCAGTCACCTTGATCTCATGCTGGAAGCTCCGGAGCCCCTCGGCTGTAATCAGGCCGGACTTTTCCAGCCCCTGTCTGGCCGCCTTTTCCCGCGCGTAAAGCGCCGCGCCAAACGCTCCCATTAAGCCGGCGATATTCGGACGGACAACCTCCGCGCCAATCTCCTGTTCAAATGCACGGAGCACCGCGTCGTTCAGGAAGGTTCCGCCCTGAACGACAATTCGTTTCCCCAGTTCCTCCGGCGACGAAGCCCGGATCACCTTATACAGCGCGTTTTTGACGACGGAAAGGGAAAGCCCTGCTGAAATATCCTCCAGGGTGGCCCCGTCCTTCTGCGCCTGTTTGACGGAGCTGTTCATGAATACGGTGCAGCGGGAACCCAGATCGACCGGCTGTTTTGCGAATAATCCCCGTTTGGAAAAGTACTCGATGGAATCCCCCAGCGCGTTGGCGAAGGTTTGCAAAAAGGAACCGCACCCTGATGAGCAGGCTTCATTCAGATAAATATTGTCCACCACGCCGCCCCGGATTTGGAAGCACTTGATATCCTGGCCGCCAATGTCGATCACAAATTCGACATCCGGCAGAAAATGCTTAGCCGCCGTCAGATGCGCCACGGTTTCCACCACTCCGTAATCCACGCAGAACGCGTTCTGAATGATCTCCTCGCCGTAACCGGTCACCGCAGAGGCGGCAATCTCCAGATCCGGGCGGGCAGCGTACAATTCCTCGAAAAACTGCTTCAGAATCGGCACCGGATTCCCGCTGTTAGGCAGATAGCGGGAATCCAGCAGCTCGCCGTTTTCCCCCATCACCGCTGCCTTGACAGTAGTCGAGCCTGCGTCCATCCCCAGATAGACCCGGCCCTGGTAATCCACCAGGGAGGCCTCCGGCGCGCGGCAGCGGGAATGCCGTTCCAGAAAAGCGGCATACTCTCCCTCATCCCGGAAAAGAGGCGGATTGCAGGCAAATTCCCCCGAAGCCGAATACTGCTCCACCGCCTGCACGATCTGGTCAAAATCCACCGTTTCCTCCGCGCAGAAAGCCGCCCCCATCGCTACATAATACAGCGAGTGATCCGGGGAAATTCCCACCGTATGCAGACTCTTGTCAAAGCTTTTGCGAAGCTCGGACAAAAAGGTCAGCGGGCCGCCGAGATAGACAATATTCCCTTCGATTTTGCGCCCCTGGGCCAGACCGGCAATCGTCTGGTTCACCACCGCGGTAAAGATACTGGCGGCAATATCACTTTTCCGAGCGCCCTGGTTCAACAGCGGCTGGATGTCCGACTTGGCAAATACCCCGCAGCGGGAAGCGATTGTGTAAATTTTTTCATGCTCCGCCGCCAGCCCGTTCATCTCGTCCGCCGTCACATCCAGCAGGGTCGCCATCTGGTCGATAAACGCTCCGGTCCCGCCGGCGCAGGTTCCGTTCATCCGTACTTCCGTCCCGCCGGATAAAAACAGGATTTTGGCGTCCTCCCCACCCAGCTCAATGATGACGTCGCTGCCTGGAAGCAGCCGGTTCGCCGCAATCCGGGTGGCGTAAACCTCCTGCACAAAGGGAAGCCGGCAGCTTTCTGCAATCCCGATCCCAGCCGAGCCGGAAACCGCCAGCCGCGTTTCCTGCCCGTCCAGCACCTCATCCCGGATCCGCCGGAGCAGAGCGGCGGTCTTTTCGGTAATCTGGGAAAAATGCCGTTCATAAGAATGGAAGACCAGCCGGTCCTCCGCATCGAAAACCACGCACTTGACAGTGGTGGAACCGATATCCAATCCAATTCGCAAAAACCTGCTCCCCCTTGTGAAAAAGTTCCGGGAAAAACGACAAAACCTCTCTCATTTTTCCGTGTTCTGCTTTATCATACCATTTTTCCTCCAAATCAGCAAGGGCAATTTTATACAATACGAGTCCGTTTCATAAAAAAGCAGTATCCTAAAAGGCTCAAGAGTTCCCAGGCTTGCCTTCTGTGATACCCTAGAAGCAGGGGCTCCTACGGTCTGCAATCCAGTCGCCTACGCTGATCGGGGATCCAAGGGGACTCCCTTGGCGCATTTCTTTCCCCTATTTCTTTGGGCATCCAAAGAAATAGGGCGGGGCGTGGGGCGCGCAGCCCCACAAATCGAAGCCGGAGTCCCGTCGCCCGCTCGGGGGTTGCTTCCCTATTATAGGTAAGAAGGTTTCAGCAGGGGCGCCGCCGCATAATCCCGGCCCTTTTGCATACAGCAGCGGAAATTTGCCGGAAAATTAGGAAGAATTACTCTGGATTTTCCGGATGGATTGTGTTACCATGAAGCTGTTGCTCTGCAGCAGAGCCGGAATTCATCGGGAAAGGGGCTTTTATCTTGAAAAAAGAAGAAGCACTGCTGAATGGAAGGATCGGGAGAACTTATCTCTCCTATTTGATCCCCACCATTATTGGGATGCTCACCAATTCAGTTTATTGTATCGTCGACGTCATGTTCGTTGGCGTTTATCTGGGAAGCGAAGGCCTTGCCGCCTTTAATATCGCAATGCCGATTTTCACCATCTATTCCAGTATCGGGCTGATGCTGGGCGTCGGAGGGGCGACCACGATGTCCGTCCTGATCGGCATGGGAGAAAAAAACCGGGTCAACCAGGTTTTCACCATGACCGTGCTGACCAGTGCCGGGATCGGCCTGCTGATGACCGCAGGAGGCCTAGTTTTTCTCCGGCCGCTGGCGATGGCGCTGGGCGCTCCGCCTGAATTGGTGCGGGATGTGATGGAATACCTCTTCCCGCTCCAGGTGATCGCGATGTTCTATATCCTCAACGGAACCCTTCAGGTGGTGATCCGCGCAGACTACAACCCCAAGCTGGTCATGGCGGCAGCGGTGACCGGCAATGCGGTGAACATCCTGTTCGACTGGCTTTTCGTCGGCGTATTCCACTGGGGGCTGGCGGGCGCTTCCACCGCAACGGCGCTCGGCCCGATTACAGCGATCATCATTCTTTCTTTCCATTATATCCTCCGGAAAAACTCCATGCACTTTACCCGGAAATTTTTCGATCGGGCGCTTTTCCTCCGGATTTTCCGCAACGGCGTTGGCACCTGCATCCTGGAGTTCTCCTCCGGCGCGGTCGTGATGATGTTCAACTTCGTGCTGCTGCGGGTATCCGGACAGGCGGCTGTCGCCGTTTATGCCATCGTTTCCAATATTGCGTATGTCGGCAAGGGGATTTTCAACGGCATTTCCCAGGCCGCCCAGCCCCTCATCAGCGTCAACTACGGCGCGGCAAATTATCCGCGGATTCAGAAATCCCTGCGGGTGGCGGTCGGTTATGCCATCGGCTTTGCGCTGATCTGCTACGCCGCTATCCTGATTTTCCCCGAACAGATCGTCCGGGTGTTTATCGGGCCGGATCTCAGCCTGCTGGAGATGGGGGTTTCCGCCTCCAAAATCTATTTTATTTCCTTTGTATTCACGGCGGTCAATTCGGTGCTGATGTATTACTTCCAATCTGTGGAAAATATCAAAATCACTACCCTAATCGCCTTGCTGCGGGGCGTTGCCTTCGTGATCCTGGGGCTTTGTATCTTCCCCTGGATCTGGAAGGAAACCGGTGTCTGGCTCACCATCACCTTTGCCGAGGTGCTGACCCTGCTGCTGGTTTTCCCCATCAAGCGGCGGTTTGACCTGGGAATGCGGAACCGGTTCAACCTGCAGAACCAATCCGATACCGCGCACCCGGATCCGGCATAACCCCCTTTTTAAACGCATATTTTAAGAACCTGTATGTACAACCGGAAAACGCCATCTGACCAGGCCTTTTCCTGGCTATACATACAGGTTCTAACAGGAAAACCATAGAAGGAGCGATCATCATGAACCATTTTCAAAAAACCGAACCCTCCGAACTGCCGGGCAATCTGTTTGAGCTGATCGGAAAAGACTGGATGCTCATCACTGCTGGGGATTCCCCTGAGCACCACAATACCATGACCGCCAGCTGGGGAGGCGCCGGCGTACTCTGGAACAAACCAGTCGCGTTCTGCTTTATCCGGCCCCAGCGGTATACCTACGAGTTCATCGAGCGGGAGGAGTTCTTCACCCTTTCGTTTTTCCCGGAAGGCTTCCGCCAGACCCTCCAGTTCTGCGGCACCAAGTCCGGCCGGGAGCTGGATAAGGCCAAGGAATGCGGCCTGACCCCCATCGAGCTGGACGGCGGCATCGCTTACCAGGAAGCCAAGCTCATACTGGTCTGCAAGAAATGCTATTTCAGCGATATCCAGCCGGAACAGCTCCTCGATCCCGAAATTGACGGCAAAAATTATCCGGGAAAAGACTACCACCGAATGTATATTGGCGAGATCGTTGCAGCCTATACCACAGAATAGAATCAACACACTTGAAAAAACACAAATTGCGTTTTTTCAGCCAGCGGACTATGCTCACTGACTGTGATCACCTATGTTGACTATGAAGTTCGAACCAAAGCCGCTTCTGCAGCCTCCTGCGGCGGAGAACTGCCGCAGGCTTCAAAAGAATCGTTTTGATTCCTTTGAAGTGTTCAACTATAAAACCAAAAGGGAAAGACTGCTTGTCTTTCCCTTTTTATAAAGCGTTTTTCGGTTCTTCCCTCACTACCACTCGATCGGCGTACCGCCCGCCGCAAGTATGGCTTCGTTGGCTTTCCGGAAGTGGTCGCAGCCGAAAAAGCCGCTGCTGGCCGAAAGCGGGCTGGGATGCGCCGCTGTCAGAACGGTATGGGCCGGATTGGTAATCAGGCTTCCCTTGCGCTTCGCATCCGCACCCCAGAGCAGGAACACGATCGGGTCCGGGCGGTCATTCAGCAGGTGGATAATGAAATCCGTAAATTCCTCCCATCCTTTCCCGCGATGGCTGCCGGCGGCTCCTTCCCGCACGGTCAAAACGGTGTTCAGCAGCAAAACACCCTGCTCCGCCCAACGGGTCAAATCCCCGCTGGAGGGCTGGGCCCGGCCGGTTGTATTTTCAATTTCCTTATAAATGTTGATCAGGGACGGCGGGATCCGGATGCCCTCCCGCACCGAAAAGCTCATCCCCATAGCCTGCCCCCGCCGATGGTAAGGGTCCTGCCCCAAAATAACCACCTTCACCGCATGGAAGGGCGTGCATTTCAGGGCGTTGAACATATCCTTTTTAGGTGGATAAACCGGCCCGTCGGCATATTCCTTCCGCAAAAATTCCCGCAGCTCCTCCATATAGGCTTTTTCCGTTTCTTCTTTGAGAAGTTCATCCCAGTCATTTCCCAAATGTGTCATCCTATTCCCCTTTCCTTAAAATACGACAGAATTCTTTACGAAGCCGCATTTTTATGCTACACTGATTATAACAAATTCTAAAGGAGAAATCAAAATGAAAATCGGAATTATTTGCGCCATGCAAGAGGAAATCGAACTTCTCAGCCAGGATATCCAGACGGAAAACAGCCTCACCATCGCCGGGCGCACCTTCCTGGAAGGCAGGCTGTACGGAAAACCGGTCGTTTTGGTACGTTCCCGGATCGGGAAAGTCGCGGCGGCTTCTACGGCCACGACCCTGATTGACCGCTTCCATCCGGACTGCATTATCTTCTGCGGCACCGCCGGCGGCATTGGAAAAGGGCTGCATACCGGGGACATCGTAGTGGCTGACCGCCTGATCCAGCATGATGTGGACACAGGAACAGGAAATGGATTTAAAATCCCGCAGCTCAACATGGATTATTTCCCGACAGACCCTGCCCTTTCAGAACGTCTGATCTCCGCTGTAAAGCAGTACATCCAAAATGGGTTCACCCACGATATCCCGGCCCAATATCTGGAAGAGTTCGGGATTTCCGCCCCGAAAGCAGTGGTAGGCACCATTGCGTCCGGCGACCAGTTCATTTGCAGCAAGGAGAAAAACCAGTGGCTGGCGGAACAGATTGAAAACCTCCAATGCGTTGAAATGGAGGGCGCGGCGGTTTCGCAGGTCTGCTATGAATTCGGCGTCCCCCACGCGGTAATCCGGGTCATTTCGGACGGGGCGGATGATGCTTCCAGTGTCAATTTTGATTCCTTTATCGAGCACGCGGCCTGCCACTTCACCCGAGGCGGGATCAAAGCCTTTTTAGAGTCGGAGCAATAACCCCTTAGCTCTCCCGGCGGATTTGGATCAGCCGGAAGACCTCCTCATACAGGCGGTTTTGATCCTCCAATGGGATTGTCAGCCATCTTTGCCCATTCCACTCGTCTGCCTGGCGGTAAATCCCCTGCAATTCCGGTGTAAATTCTGGCAGGAGGGCTTCCACGGCTTCTTTTTCCCTTCGCCCCACCACGACCATCACATGGAAAAACTGCTCCTGAGGGTAAAGGGCGCAGAGGGCCCTGCCCGCCTTTTTGAACTTCACATTCCAGCCCTTCGCCAGGCTGCAGGAGCTGTATTCGATTTTCTCCGCACAGTGATACCGCTTCTTGATTTCCGAGCAGAACTGCATAAAAACGGGGTTTTGAACGTACTGCCCGATTTCTTCCAAAACCGGCTGATAATGAGGATCCTGTAAATTCAGTATAAAAATTCCTTCTTTCAAAATCAGGGCCCTGATGGGCCGGATAATACATCAACAGGGTACAGATGAAAATTCATCTGTACCCTGTTTTGTTCCCTCCAGAGAAAAAACCTTAATAATTCGGATACATTTCACGCAGGCGTTCGATTCCGTATTCGCGCGGGGTCCCTTTCAGGCGTTCGATATAGGCCGCCAGCGCACCACGGGAATGCTCAGGGCCGCCTTCCTTCATGACCGTCCACATCGGGTCAATCGGGTAATCGGATTTCTTCATCATTTCGTCCACCCAGTCGATAATGATCTTCGCCCCTTTGGCGCAAAGATCCGGATGATCCTTTGCGATATTTTTCGTCTGATGCGGGTCCTCTTTCACGTTGAACAGCATTTCTTCCGGGAAGAGGTGGAACCCGCCGTGAACAGTACGGATATACACATAATCGTCAAACCGGGCGGAACGCTGGCAGACATGGCAGCATTGGGTCAGCACCAGGGATTCCTTGGAGCAGTCCTCTCCCTCCAGAAGGGTTTTAGCGTAGGACTTGCCGTCGTACTGATAATGCGTGCCGAAGGTCGGCGTATTCAGCAGTTCCTTGATCGTTGGAAGCAGGTCAACATTGTCATAGAAACCTTTGGCTACGAAGCCCTTCTTCCCTCCCGGCCACTTGATAATCATCGGGATATGGCAGGTCGGCTCATCTGCGGTAGCGTGTTCGCCATAAATTCCCAGCTCGCCCATATTTTCACCATGGTCGGAGGTCACGATAATCGCCAAATCATCCCCATACAGCCCTTTGGCTTTCATCAGATCCAGGATCTGCTTGATATTGTCGTCGGTATAACGGATCCCGCAGTCATAATTATCGATGAATTCCTTCGCCTCTGCCAAGGTGCTCAGCTTGCCCGGATGGCGGGGACAGGCCGGGTTGGATTCATCCGTCCACATATTGATCTCGTTTGCCCCATGCGGGCCGATATGCAGCAGGTGCTTCTCGAAAGTGGCTTCGTCAATCCAGTTGTCCGGCAGCGGGACATCAGCAAACGGGTTGCCGAACTCCGCCGGAGCGCGGTAAGGGGTATGCGGATCCCAGAAATGAACGTGCATAAACCAGTTGTCCTGGTCGCCGTTCCGCTCGATCCAGTCCAGCACCCTTGGGGTTATGCGCTCAGCCGATTCGCCGCCCCGGCCGCCGACATTATAGCACTCGTTAAACCCGGAATTAAACCACCAGCTCGAATGCCGTTCCGCAAAGGTGGAGAAGGAAACCGTGTGCATCCCTGCGCGGCGGAACTGCATAAACAAGCCATTTTCCGAATAGTCGTCGGTAAAGCTGCGGGGCTCTCCCTGAAGCCGGAGGTCTGCCGCCGTGCCGCCATGACCCACAACGCCGGTACGGATGCCGTACTGGCCGGTAATCAGGGAAGCGCGGGAAGGCAGGCAGGGCGCATTCGGGCAGTAATAATCGTCAAACCGGACGCCCTCCTCGGCGATGCTGTCAATCGTCGGGGAAGTATCCCGTCCATAGCCGTAACAGCCCAAATGGTCCTTTCTCAAGGTGTCAATGTCGAACATAATCACTCTCATGATCGTTTCTCCTTTATGTCAAAAATTTTTTCATCTAAAACAGCAAAAGCCCGGCGGATTCAGACGGCAGCCCGGCTGACCCGCATCCGGCGTTCCTCTAGATAGGCTTCAAAGCGGTCCAGGCTGGTATTCACGATCAATTCCGGCGGGAAACCGATTTCTGCCAGCATGGCCAGCGCCTTGGGCGTACGGCCGATCTGCGCAGCAAAGTGCGCGTCGGAATTGACAACTACCCGGCACTCATACGCCTTGCAGCAGGAAGCGATTTTCAGACAGTTTTCCAGGCTGGCCGGACGGGAAAGGAAAGTCCCTTCGTTGATTTCCACCAGCTTCCCCGCATCCCGGAAGGCTTTAACGCCCGCTTCGTAATCATAAGGATGACGGGTCAGCCCGCTGTGCCCGATTACATCCACATAAGGGTTCCGGGCCGCCCCGATATAGGCCGCTGTATAATCTTCGGCGGTATCCGGCGGAAGCACCGGGTCATGAATCGAAGCCACCACCCATCCCAGCTTTTCCAACATCGAATCCGGCAGATCCAAATGCCCCTCCATGTCACAGAGGTTAGCCTCCGCGCCCTTCAGCAGCTTCACCCCGCACAGCTCATCCGGCACCACCCGCATATTCCCGAAATGCCAGATATGAGGCGCGTCGGTCATGGAAGAGCCGTGATCTGTCCACCCCAGATAGGCTAATCCAGCCTGGGAAGCGGCCCTGGCATTTTCCAGAATAGTCGAAAACGCATGGGTCGAAGCCAATGTATGAGTATGGGTGTCCGCAATAATCTACATCCTTGTTTTCCTCTCTCCTTATCTGAACAGGAACTCAGTACAGCGCCCAGTTCTGCACATCGGTATTCCCAACCGGCATCCCCAGATTCTGCATCAATTCCTGCGCCGCGTTATAGCCCATTTTTTTCTGACGGTTGTTCATGGCGGCCACCTCCAGGATAACGGCCAGATTCCGCCCCGGCTTTACCGGAATCGTCAGGCTGGGAACCTGGATCCCTAGGATGGTAGCATATTCATTCTCCATGCCCATCCGGTCATAAACCTTGTCCGGATCCCAGATTTCCAGCTTGACAATCATATCGATTTTTTCCGTGATCTTCACGGCGCCCATCCCGAAAAGACGGCGGGCGTTGATAATCCCAATCCCTCTCAGTTCCAGGAAATGGCGGATATTTTCCGGCGAAGTGCCGACCAGCGTCCGGTTGGAAACCCGGCGGATCTCCACGGCGTCGTCCGCAATCAAACGATGGCCCCGCTTGACCAGTTCGATGGCGGTTTCGCTTTTGCCGACCCCGCTTTCACCCAGGATCAGCATCCCTTCCCCATAGGCCTCAATCAAAACGCCATGCCGGGTGATCCGGGGCGCCAGCTCTACATTGAGGTAGGACAAAAGCCCGGACAAAAAGCTGGAGGTCGTGTCCGTTGTACGCAGGCAGGGAACCCCATTTTCCTCACAGGCCTCTTTGATCTCATCAAAAATATCCAGCCCGCGCGTAACCACCAGCGCTGGGAATTTCAGCCGGAAAAAATTCGTAATCCGTTCCTGCCGTTCGGCCGCAGGCAGCTTCTGCAAATAGCCGATTTCACTCAGTCCCAGCACCTGGATCCGCTTCTTGTCAAAATATTCGGTAAACCCGGTCAAATTCAAACCGGGACGGTTCACATCCACGCTTTCAATCCGGATTGGGGATTCGCCTTCGGGCATATAGACCACCTCAAGGGCAAAATCTTTGACAATTTTTTCGATAGATACCGAAAAGGAAGCCATCGCACATCACACTCCTCTTTCACAGCACAGTTTGTAATCCTGCACAGAAAGGCGGGTGGCCTTTCCATTATTTCATGTTTATTATAACACAATACAGCCGTTGATACAACAGGATTTTTACCAAACAGGATAAAAAGCCGGATCACGGCTATACTGAACGCGAAGAGGTTTTCCAGTCCCGCAAAACCTCCCGTCCTCCCGCATTCCCTAATTTTACCCAAAGGAGGACCCGCTGATGCTGGTCGTTTTTTTTCGTGCGATTTTCCTGTACATCCTGGTTACTTTCTCACTCCGACTGATGGGGAAACGCCAGCTGGGAGAGCTCCAGCCTTCCGAGCTGGTTACCACCATCCTGATTTCCAATATTGCCTCCCTTCCTATTGAAGATACTTCTATCCCCATGATCCTGGGTATGATCCCGGTCATGGTGCTGGTTGGGTTTGAGATCCTGCTTTCCAACTGTGCGCTTCAATCCAAACGTTTCCGTTCCTTCCTGTCGGGAAGCCCAATTGTCATTATCCATGGAGGCGTTTTGGACCAGACGCAGCTGCGGAAGCTCCGATTCTCCATTGACGACCTGATGGAATCCTTGCGGCAGGACGGGATTTTCGACCTTCGCGAAGTCGAATATGCCATTGTAGAAACCACCGGGAAGGTCAGCGTCCTGCAAAAATTTTCCGCCCAGACCGTCACGCCCCAGATGCTGAACCTTCCGGAAAATGAAACAGAGCCGCCCTGCGTCCTGGTCAGCGACGGGCAGCTGGTACACTCTGCCGTAGCGGCCTGCCGGCTGGATATCTCCTGGGTGCTGGAGGTACTGAAGAAAGAGGGTCTGACCCTGCGCCAAACCTTCCTGCTGTCCGCCACCCCCAGCCGGAATTACTATCTGATCCCCAAAGCGGGAAAGGGCGCCGTCCTGCCTCAGCCCAAGGAAGGGGTTTTAATATGAAACGGCTGATCCTGATCCTGGCCATCTTGGCCGCCCTGCTGGGGCTGAGCTTATACGGGATTTCCTATGCCCGCCAGACCCGGGATTCCCTGGGGGAGCTGGCGGCACAGGCCGCCGGCTTAGAAGACCGCGCTTCCCTGCTTCAAACTATTCAAGAACTGGAGGAATACTGGAAAAGCCGCGAACCCTTTCTCAGCTTTTATGTCCGGCATGATGAACTGGAAAAAATCAACGCCTGCCTGTCCAGCCTGCAAAGTATGGCAAAATCCAACGACCCTGCAGAAGCCCTGCCTCTGCTCAACCAGCTTCTCTTTTTCGCGAACCATCTGTATGAGCGCGAACTCCCCAACCTGAACAACCTGTTTTAATACGATTTATCGCGATATTATGTGCCGCTGGGCCGTATTCTGCGGCTTCATAAAAGAATGGCATCCTTTTATGAAGAATCCGTATAAAAAATGAAGCCATCCGCCCCCAACAGAAGGACGGATGGCTTCATCAATTTTCAGTCTTTTTCTCTTGCAGCAGGTCGCGGATTTCAGTCAGTAAACGGACATCCTCCGGGATCTCAGGTTCTGCCGGCGTTTCCGGAACGGCTTCGGCTTCCTCCACCTTCCGCTTGCGGCGCAAAACAGAAAGCAGCTTCACCATACAGAATACCACAAAGGCAACAATCAGGAAATCCACAATTTTCTGAATAAAATTCCCGTAATAAAGGGCCGCTTCCGGCACATCCCCGGAAGCCGGGCTGAAGATCCATCTCAGGTCGGTAAAGTTGATGCCGCCCATCAGCCAGCCGATAAAAGGCATCATGACGTCTTTTACCAGGGAATTTACGATCGCCGTAAAAGACGTACCAATGATGACGCCGACCGCCATATCCACCACATTCCCGCGGGAAATAAATTCCTTGAATTCCTGTGCAAAGCCCTTTGTCTTTTCAAGACCCGCTGTCAGCAGTTCCTTCTCCTTCATCCGTTTCATCCTTTTTTTCGTCCTTTCTTTCTTCGTAAGGGTTCATATGAACCATACAATGCTTCGCCCCTGGGAAAGAGGCTTCCACCGCGTCATGCACCTGCTCGGCAATCCGGTGCGCCTGCGACAGCGTTTGCTCCCCGTCCACTGCAATTTCAATATCCACATAAAAACGGGAGCCAAACAGCCGGGTCATCAGTAGATCAACCCCCCGTACCCCTTCCACCGAGAGCACGACTTCCCGGATCCCTTCATTCGTTGTTTCATCGCAGGAAGCGTCCACCATCTGGTTAATCGCGTCACGGCAGATCTCATAAGCCGCCTTCAGGATCAGCAGGCAGATTACCGCCGACGCAATCGGGTCCAGGATCGGAAGCCCCAGCCTTGCGCCTGCGATAGCGGCCAGGCTTCCCAACGAGGAAAACACATCGCTCCGATAGTTCCAAGCATTGGCCATCAGCGCGGGGGAATTCATTTTCCGGGCGGCGGCCCGGGTAAAACAATAAAGCCAAAGCTTTACCGCAATAGACGTCATCGCTGCAATCAAAGGCAAAAGCGTCGGCACAGACAGCACTTCCGCGTTCCCGCTCAGCGCCCGGATAATTTTCGACGCTGCGTCCAGCCCAATCCCTCCGCCGGTGAGGAACAGTCCCATTGCCAGCAGGATGGATACAATACATTCCAGCCGTTCATGTCCATACTGATGGTTCCGGTCTGATTTTTTCCGCGCCATCCGGACACCGGCGCTGACCGCTACCGCACTGATGGCATCTGTCGCAGAGTCCACCCCGTCCGATATCATCGCGCTGGACTTTCCCCAGATGCCGGCGGCAAATTTGAAGACCGCCAGCAACAGGTTCACTGCGGTACAGACCAC